>JAOUNH010000020.1 GCA_029881055.1 Gammaproteobacteria bacterium | reverse complement strand
CACTTCGGCCAGCACAGAAACGGCCAGCGTGCGCGCATCTTTTGCCGACGGAACAAGTCCCACAGGTCCACGCAATCGATCGATCGAACCTGAGTCGACGCCCATCTTCCCGAGCTCGGCGATTCGTTGCTCGGCTGCGTTGCGGCTTCCCTGCGCGCCGATGTAAAAAGCGGATGTCCGCAAAGCGGCTGCCAGTATTGGCGGCTCCCAGTCATGATCGTGGAAAAACAACGTCACTGCCGTCCGGGAGTCGGTATCGAGATCGGCGGGGTAATGCGCCGAGGTCAGGTGCCGTGTCGGACAACCTGAGTTGCCAGCAATTTCCAGCGTCTCCCGGTCCGGTGACAGCAGCAGGTTGGGATAGCCCGCGGACTGGACCAGCGCCGCGAATGTACTTGCTTCGGGGCCTTTGCCGAACACGTAAAAAAATATCTCGGGCTCGACACGGATGCTCAACGAGTTATCGTGTCGCACGGTGCGTGCATGGTCGCCGAACGTCATGGCACCGTCGTTCAAATTGACGTCCAGCGTGCAAGGCTCTCGCGCATCATGCTTCTCAAGTAACTCACTCAGCACTGCCCGATCGGGACTCGGGAGCAGCAGGATCTCCAATCCACCACCGCAGGGCAGCTGGATGTCTATGAAGGGCGAGCCGCGCCCGTAAAGAATTTTGCGCGGTATGCCGGCCTCGCGCGCGGTACACGCTTGCAAGGCAATGTCAGCTTCGATGCAGCCGGACGACAGGGAGCCCACCCGGTCCTTATTGCTCAGCACCGTCATCATTGCGCCGAGCGGTCGGTAGGAGGGTCCCTCGATCGCAGAGATTATCGCCAGGACAGCGTCCGCCGGCGCGGCGAGGAGTGCGCGTACCGGTGCGACCACCGAGCCATCAAATGGCAATGCACTGCGCGTCGTAGAAGCCGCTTTTGCCTTTGTCATTGCAAGTCCTCGGGCTTGTCGATATCCGGGTTTTCAATTTGCTCGCCCATAGTAGCTATGTTGTACCGGCCGGATTTCACGATTGGCCGGGCACCCTCGTCACCGGATAATACTGCCAGAGACTCAAACGTCGATTTCGAAAAAATGGCGGGCGGTCCGATGGTGTCGTTGTACTCGGACATGATGATGTCGGCGTCAGAGGAACACCACTTCCCGATCAATTTTTCCAGATACGCGCCATCGATCAACGGCTGATCCGCTAATAAAAGCAGTACTGCTTCGGCTCGCCCCCTGCAGTGCCGGACGCCCGCCGCAATGCTGCTGCCAAGCCCGTCGGCAAACGCAGGGTTGTATACAGCCTCGTCAAACAATCCGTTTGCCACCAACTCGACCGCCTTGTTGTTGTGGCCGGTAACCAGGACGACGCGTCCTGCCGCGACATGGTGAGCCGCGCGCAACGCCCGGCAGATCAGTGGCTCGCCACCATACGACTCGAGCAGTTTCGGCCGCCCGAAACGCGATGCGGTGCCGGCGGCGAGCACTATCGCCCAAAGAGAGTTCGGATTGCGGATCGCCATGATTGAGCTATCAGTAGTTTGAATACGGTTCATACGTCCTGCTGCACCATACTTCAATATCGGCGGTCGCGTCTCAAGTCCGCGGTCCAATCCGGCTGGGTTGATCTCTCGACACGAACCCGGCAAAGCCCTACGCTGAACGCGTTTTTCGAATATCCAAGCCCGGGAATCATCCCGGATTGCAGGGCCGGTTGTGATGAGAAGGTTGCAAGTCCAGGGTCTTATTCACGCGTCCAAGCGTGCGGGATCGCTTTTGGGTCTTTCGGCCCTTGCCACGTCGGTAATCGCGGCCGAAACGCTCGAAGAAATCATCGTCACGGCGCGAAAAGTCGAAGAAAGCGTACAGGACGTGCCGATGAGTGTGCAGGTTCTGTCTGCCGAGCTTCTCGACCAGCTGGATCTGACACGCCTCATCGATCTCCAGTTCAATGTGCCCGGCCTGGTGGTGAACAATCGCGGCGTGCACGGCGCCGGATTCTCGTTACGTGGCGTTGCCGACCAGGGCGGCTCCGGCCTCTCGGTGGCACCACACCTTAATGGCGTCTACCTCGGCTCATCCAGCCTCGCCATTGCACGCATGTTCGACCTGCAACGGGTCGAGGTGCTCAAGGGCCCCCAGGGAACGCTCTACGGTCGCAATGCGACGGGTGGCTCGATCAACTTCATCACGCGAGCTCCAGATAAAGAGTTCAGTGCGAATGTCGAAGCGGCTTACGGGAGCTTCGACACGACGCGCCTTGAAGGTTACGTCAACCTGCCCTTCGACCGGATGGCGCTGCGGATAGCCTACACCGGCTCCGAGGGTGACGGATTTATCAGGAATTCGGTCGACGCGCGGAAATTTGCTGAGAGTGATTTCTGGGGAATCCGCGCATCGCTGCTCTTTAACGTCAATGACCGCTTGCACATCGACGTTGTGGCGCAACATATCGTCGACGATGGTGCGAGCGGTGAACTCTGGCTACCCAATCCTGCAAGCCTCCCCGACCCGTCCGACATTCACCTCACAACGGTGACGCTCGCGGATCCCTATCTCAATACCAGTAACTCGAACGCCAACCTCAATGTTGAATACGATCTCGACTTTGCCACTTTGCGTTCGGTTGCTGGTTTCGCAAGCAGCGAAATCAATGATGTCGATGACTGCGCCGGTCTGCCCTTCCTCGCCGGGTGCGTCCGCGGCGCCTTGCCCTTGCGACACCGACAATGGAGCGAGGAGTTACAGCTCGCCTCAATGGGCGGCAACACAGTCGACTGGTTACTCGGTGCCTACTTCTATAATGATGAATCCTGGCGCGATTACTTCGAGGACATCCCGGTGTTCGGGCCGATCCCACGCCATGACCTCCATTCCACCGCCGATGAATCAGCCCTGGCCGTATTCGGCCAGGCAAGCTGGCAGCTTGCACAAGATTGGACTATCACCGCTGGATACCGGTGGAATAACGAGACGTATGAGTTCTCGAGTATTGGAAAAGGTTTCAGTGACAGCCCGACGCTCGTCGAATCCCGGAAAGTCTGGAACAACGATTCCTGGCGCCTCGATGTGGCCTACGCGGTCAGCGACGACATTCTCGCGTATGCCGGCGTCTCAACAGGATTCAAGAGTGGCGGCATTGAGATGCGCGGCATGGGTGATCTCGATGAATACGACCCGGAACACCTCACCGCTTATGAAACAGGCGTCAAGACACAATGGCTGGACGGTCGCCTGACAGTCAATGCCGCGGCCTATTACTACGACTTTCGCGATTTGCAGATCGCCACCTCCACAGTTACCGACAGCGAGCTCATTTTCGAAACCGACAACGCAGCCGTGGTCGAGATCTACGGCATCGACACCGACGCAAATTATCGTGTATCCGACCGCCTCAACATCTCGGGCGGCGTCGTCTGGCTACCGAAGCGCGAGTTCGTCGAATACCGCAACGATCGCACGGGCGACACCTTGTCCGGCAACGACGTCACCCGCGCTCCTGAGTGGACCGCGCTACTGGCGCTGGGTTACGAGCGCCCGTTAGGCAATAGCGGCACGTTGGCCGCACGACTCGAGTACAACTATCGCAGCGACTTCTTTTACACCACCGACAACGATCTGCAGTTCGCACAGGACGCCTTCAGCCTTCTGAACCTGTTCCTGAGCTTTGAGCCCCTGAGCGAGAAATGGTATGTGTTTGCCTCAGGCCGTAATCTCGGCAACGCCGATTATTTCAACACGGTTTTCATCCAGTCCAGTCCGGGCTATCCTGACAGCTACGAAGCGGGCTTTGGCTATCGCTTCTGAGCGGGGGCTGTATGTCATTGCAGAGCTATCGATTCGGCGAGTTCGAACTGGACCTCGGTGCCCAGAAGCTTATGTTGCACGGCGAACCCGTCCGTCTCGAGCGCCGTCCGTTCGACCTGCTGGTGCTGCTGGTCAGGGCGGAAGGCCGCGTAGTCACGCGGGACGACATCATCGCGACCCTCTGGCCGTCCAATGTCATCATCGATTTCGATTCCGGCATCAACACGCTCGTGCGCAAGGCGCGTAACGCGCTCGGCGACTCGCCTGAGGATCCCGCATTCATCGAAACCGTCGCCGGCCGCGGCTATCGCTTCATCGCACCGCTGGCAAAGCCGCAAGCGGCGGCCCAGCCAGGCAGCCCGGCCGAGCCGCCGATGGCCGCTGCGCCGGCGCGCCGCCGTGCTCCCCTGCTCATCGGTGCCGTCACCGCCGGCATTGCTGTCATCGCCACGCTACTGGCCTGGTGGCCGGACGACGCGCTGCCGGAACACACACGTATTGCGGTATTGCCGCTCGAGAACCTCACGGGCGATGCGGCGCTTGATTTCATGGCCACGGGGATCGCCGAGGAGACCAGCATCGCGCTCGCCAATATCGACCTCCCCAAGCTCAGCGTGATCGGCGTGGTGTCGGCGCGGGCGCTGGCGGAATCGGATGTCTCGTTGCCGGACTACGGCCGTGAGCTCGGTATCGACTTTTTCGTGGTGAGTTCGCTCAAGCTTGATGCACCTCGCATCCGCGTAACGTCGCGACTATTGCGGGCAGCCGACAGCACGCAGCTCTGGTCGGCGAGCTTCGACCGCGAGTTAACCAATGCGCTCGCTCTGCAACGCGAACTGAGCATCGCAATTGCCGAGCAAATCAGGCAGCGGCTGTCGCCCGAAGTCGCGGCCGCGATCGACCAACGTCAGACGCAAAACCCGGCAGCCTATGAGCTGTATCTGAAGGGCCGCCATGAATGGCGGCAATTCCAGCCGGACTCCGTCCGGAAGGCTTTGCACTTTTATGAGCTCGCCGTCGCTGAGGATCCACGTTACGCCCTTGCATGGGCGGGGATGGCAAATGCCCTGGTTACATCTGTCGTGACCGTGGGGGCCGAACGAGACACCATACTGCCGGCAGCACGCGACGCCTTGCAGCGCGCGCTGGAATTCGGCCCCGGCCTTGCCGAGACGCAGCATGCATTGGGTTCTTTTCATTTTTTCATTGACCGCGACCTCGTGCCGGCCGAGGCCGCCACGCGCGAGGCCGTCGCGCTCGACCCGAACAGCGCCATGATTCACATGTCTCTCGGAATGATACTGTCTGTCGCCGGGAAGCACGTCGAAGCGCGTGCCATGCTGCGCCGTGCGCGCGAGCTCGATCCTTTGTTCCCGTTGATATTTGCGAACTCTTCCTATGTTGCACTGAGGGCGGGCGATCCCGGGGAGGCGATTGAATATGCAACCCAGGCAATCGCGATCAACCCGGAATTCTGGGTGGGTTACCTGCATCTCGGTAACGCGAACCGCGAGCTCGGTAACTACGAGGAAGCGTTAGAGGCGTATGCAAGCGCTGAAAAACTGTCCGGCGACGGTACGCCATCCGCGACTTCCTCGCGGGCCTTGTTGCTCGTCCAGCTCGGCCGCGAAGAGGAGGCGCGCGACATACTCGCGAACCTGCTCGCGCGCTCGGTGACCGAGTACGTGTCACCCTATTACATCGCGACCACTTATGCAGTCCTTGGCGAGACCGACCTGGCTTTCGAGTGGCTGGAGCGCGCCGTTGCCGATGGCAGTGTTTCCTGCGCGGGCATCGACAAGGACGATCGGCTGGATTCATTGCGGAGCGACATGCGCTTTCAGACCCAGGCCAGGCGATGCCAAGACGGCCTGGCCTGGGACGATGTCGATTAGCTACACGCGACCGTCAGAGACTCATTCGCTCGCCGGTCATAGTGACGCAGAAAGTCATTGAATTGCCACTGATGTCCGTGCGTGTCAGGTGGCCGAGGCCTTCGAACGATTCTGCGTTTTTCGCCAGACTCATCTCCGATCGAATCTCTATGATCGCCGCCAACAGTCCGTTCTCGTCGAAACTCTGAAACTTGACGAGCGACACGTACTGCTGTCGTCCTGCGCGCTCCCATACACCGAAACCGGTGCTGCGGTTTGATGGCGGCGAGCGTGATCCCTGCTCTGTCATCGTGCCACCATCATGGAATGCGTAAAACGAAGGAAACGGGTTTGGTGCAAATGGTGGCACGAGCGGAGCAGAAGTGCAGTCATCCGCATTCATGCGCACGGTAGTCTCGACTTCCCACGCGCCCGCCAGTGCGCTTCCTCCACTGCGCCAGGCGTTATCGTAGTCGCCCCCGGCCGCCAGACCGCAAGCCAGCAATAAGGCCGCCGTTGTGCTGCAAATTAATAATCCAGGCTTCTTCATGTAATTCTCCTAATTCTCCCGATTCGTGATTGTCTGTGCCCTGCCGGTGCAGGGCGCTTGTTGACTTCAGAACAATCGGCCGAAACGGTCACGCCAGCCATGGAGACCGTCTGCAGAATGGCTGGAGATTTTCTGCAGCATTTCTCCATGTTCTCTCCATGGTTCGGCGTATCGCGCCGGGTGATGCTGGACTCCGAAGCGTCCCGGACATGGAGATCCCTTAATGAAATCGAAGCTTATTCACGCGTTGCTACTCACTGCCCTCCCGACGGGCATCGCCCTGGGCGCACCGGCCGGCGAGCTGGACCCGGCGTTTGGGGATCACGGTCGCGTGCTGTTGCGCGACGCGCCGTTCGAGGAATTTGCCGGCGTCGTTGTTTTCGTGGATCCCTCGAGCGGCAAGCTCACGCTCGTCGCCGACGGTTACCCGAGCGACAGGTTGCTGCGCTTTAACAGCGACGGCTCACTTGACGCGGACTTCGGCGCTGAGGGCTCGGCACTGCTCGACTTTGGCGGCGACGACCTCAACATCAGCGACGTCGAGTGGCTCGCCGATGGCAAGCTGCTGATCGCAGGCGCATTGAACGTGTACGGTACACCCGACAACATTCTTCATGGTTCGGCGCTGCTCGCCCGCATGCACGCTGACGGCACGCCGGACCTGTCGTTTGGCAACAGCGGGCGAGCGACACTTGAGCTGGGTGGAGTCTTCGAATCAATTTCCGAAATCCTGCTGCAGCCAGGCGGCCGAATCGTCGTTTTCGGCTATACAAACCGCACCGGCAGCGATGAGAGGGTACTCGCGCGCTTTACGCCAGACGGTTTGCCTGACAGCAGCTTTGGCAACAGCGCAACACCCGGCATCAGCGTGATCAATATGCTGGGAGTCGATGCACGACTGGCGGACGTCGTGCAACAAAGTGACGGCAAGTTTCTCTTTTGCGGAGACGCCAAATTGGACCCCGCCGCTCCGGACCGCAACAACATCGTCGCCGTCCGGGTCCACGCGGGTGGCGCGCCCGACTTGACCTTCGGCAACAACGGTATGCTGCTGATTGGCGGCTGGCAGGACTCGGTCGCTGTGAATACCTGCAGGGAACTCGGCGACGGGCATGTCATTTTCGTAGGGTCGGAGGGCAGCGACGATCGGCAACGGGCTGCTGCCTGGCGCATGACACCCGACGGCCGCCTCGACACGGGTTTTGGCATCGGCGGCATGCAGGTCCTGGATACCGACACACCATCCACGGCAACGGCAATGCTCATCATGAGTGACAGTTCTGTTGCGATCGCCGGTTCGCAATGGCAACCGGATAGGCAGTGGAAAGGCGACAGCAATGCCTGGCTTTGGTGGTCCGACATGCTGGTTGCACGCTTCGACCCGACGAGCGGCGAAGTCGATCTGGGATTTGGCGATCGTGGCGTGACCGTTGTCGATTTTGGCGCTCACGAATTCGCGAGCAATGCCTACTCGGCAAACCTTACGCAACAAGCGGATGGCAAGCTGCTCATCGTCGGCGCGCAAGTTGACGAGTACGACTGGTATCCCTGGTACAGCATCGCGTTAGCCCGCGTCGACCCTTACGGTTCTGGGAGCAACGGTGTTGTCAGCGTGATCGATACCACCGTATCCGCGCCGGCGGCAGGCGGTGAGCTTGAGTTGCGCCTCCGCCGCACGGGCGGCAGTACAGGTTCGCTGGCGGTCGATTACACAACAGTAGCGGGTACGGCAATCGCAGGAACAGACTTCGTCGCGACCAACGGTACCGTAATGTGGTCGGACGGCGACATGGACGAGAAAACAATTTCAATTACCATGCTGAACTCTGCGCAGCCAGGCGACAGCAAAACCTTCCGAATCGCACTGTCGAATTCGAATGGCGGCCTGGGCATGAGCCAGGCAACGATCTACATCCCGCGCAGCAATGCGCCTGGCGGTAGCGGTAGCAATGTTCCCGTCAGCCCGGGTACGAGCAACGGCGGCGGTGGCGCAATCGGTCTTGAATTATTATTCTTGATGGCACTGGTGGCCTTCGGAGTGACGCCTACTCGTCCTCACTCCGTGCCGACACCGTCACATCGCCATCCAGGTCGACAGCAACATCCATGACGATCGGCCGACAACAGACCTGGCAATCCTCGACGTAGCTCTGTTGGGTTAGCGAATCGTCGACCAGCACGGATATCGATTCACCGCAGTACGGACACGCTATAGGTGCTTCAGTGATTTCAGGCATCGCGAAAGTGTATGCCGATGATTGCCTTCAGTAAAACAAACTTGGCGCAATTTGAAAATCCATTCCCCGCCTGAAGAGATATCTTCCCCATCACTGGTGATAGATACCGAATCGGGTGAAAGAATGCGTACAGGGCAGGATCTGATCAATGCGACCGTGCCGTTCACGGAGGCATCGACACGCGTGAGCTGGTGGCACGTCGGCTCAACCTTCGCGATGCTGGCGGCCGCGCTAACTGGCGCCGGCGTCCTGGCATGGTGGCCGCTGCGATTGGCGTGCTCTGTGCTTGCAGCCTTGTTGATGGCGCGCACATTCATCACCTTCCACGACTACATGCATCGGGCGATCCTCGTGCGCTCTCGTGTCGCGCGGGTCCTGTTCTCGGTCTATTCAGCCCTTTCGCTGACGCCGCCGCGCTCATGGAAGAAGAGCCATAACTATCATCACGGTCATGTCGGGCAGATTTCCTCTGTAAGCGTCGGTGCATTCCCGATGATGACAACGAAGATGTGGCGAGAGGCGACGCGCGCTGAAAGAGCGAGCTACCGGATCATCCGGCATCCGCTCACTTTGCTGGCAGGCTATTTCACGATCTTTTTCCTGAACGTCACCTTGCTGCCTTTGTTGCAGGACCCGAAACATCATTGGGATTCTTTGCTGGCGCTCGTCGGTCACGCGGCACTGATCACTGTGCTGTGGTTAGTCGGCGGCTTCGCTACCGCGTTCTTCGTCGTGTTGTTGCCGATGACCATTGCCTCGGCGCTCGGTAGCTACCTATTCTATGCCCAGCACAGCTTCAAGGACATGCACATACTGCAGGGCGACGAGTGGTCATACCCTGACGCCGCTATGGAGTCGTCGAGCTACCTGAAACTCAACAGGGTCATGCAATGGTTCACCGGTAACATCGGCTTTCACCATATCCATCACCTCAATGTGCGCATCCCGTTTTATCGATTGCCCGAAGCGATGGCGGCAATCCCGGAACTGCAGTCACCCATAACAACGACGCTGAAACCACGCGATATCCTGGACTGCTTCCGGTGTTGCCTCTGGGATGAGGAACGGCAGAAAGTCGTTTCCTATCGCGAGGCGGCAAGGTTCGCCGCCGCTTAGAGAGGCCGTGTAACGGCGACATGCGCCAGGCCGGCCGTTCAGGCCCCGTTCACTATCAATCCTCTACAGTTCCCTGTATAGAAGTAGTGGAGCAGTTGGAAAAATAGCAACAATCGCTTCTTTCCCTGCTTCCGATCTTCACAGGCGTGCTCGCCGGCGCTCGATCCCCACTATCAAACGATAAACTGGAGCGTACGGTATGAAGAGCATCCTGGCCATTATTGGCGCCATAACGATTACGGCACTACTGGGCAACGGCCCGGTACTGGCAGCCGGTTCCAGTTGCAATTATGCACACAACGCGGTGGACAAGAATTCGGGAGAACTTGTCGTCGTCGTCAGATACGAGGAACTGACAAATCTCTTAAGGCATGAAACTCGTGAAATGACCGGCCGTGTGTCTGCCCGGGCCGAAGGTGACAGACGGTTTCTTAGCGTTCAGATCGAATACGTCAGGGAGGACACCGGCCAGACGCAGGAAGACCTGGACAAGTCCGTCGTTGTTCCTGAGGGCAGCGAACTCAAAGTGGCAATGTTGGATGGCTCCGTCATCTCCTTATACGCGTATGCCGACGTCGTAGCCGATACTACTCCTGGACCGCCTGGATGGTTCACCAGCTACGCGACATTCCAATACATCATGGACGCCGACGACATGGTCGCATTAATGGCGCAACCATCCAAAGCGGTGAGGATCATGACCGTCGCCGGACAACATGACGTTCGTTTTAGGAAAAACAGTCTTGACAACATAAGTCACGCTCTTGAATGCCTTAAGGGAGCGACGACATGATCAGGATTTTTCCGATATTTGTCGCGATGCTGGCATTGTTGCTCAGCACAAGCGCCTTTGCCGGCAAATGCAAATTCAGGGAAGACGACAACGACATGTTCAGCGGATCGAATACCGTCCGCACGAAATGGAACCCGATTGTCACAGGCTGGGTCGGCGGAGGTGAAGAGACCACCGGCTCCTCGGTGTCGGCCATATCCGAAGGTGGAAAACAGTATCTTGGTCTTCGCTTTGATCACCACGAAAAATTCAAATCCGAACCCTCGCAGGAAGACCACGACAAATTACTCGCTGTCCCTGCAGGCAGCAAACTACATATAACCATGGCGGACGGAACGATTGTCGAACTTCCTGCCAGCCGGGATGCAGACATCGAATCGGAGATCACGTTACTGGAAGCCCACCCGCTTGTTAGCAATAGGTTCTCTATTACGTCGGCCGTAACCCTGCGCTACGAACTTGTTGGTGACACGGCCGATGCTTTGGTGGCACAGAGCGCTGCAAGCGTGCGAGTTACCAACGTCAGTGGCGACATCGATATCGCAATTCATCGTTCCAGCGTCGACGATATCAAGAAGTCCATCGAGTGCCTTCAGTAGGGCCAATTCCAGAACTCTGACTACCCCGCTCACAGGATCCGATGACATGAAGATACTCGCCATCTCAATAATCACAGCATTTGTGTTGCCCTCCCCAGCTTTCGCAGCGGCCAACGAGTGCAAGTACGAGCCGGAAACGCTCAACCCGTCTACCAATGCGAAAATTATCAGCACTGCCTGGGAATCCATAAATCAACCCGACGAACTAGGCTTTGGTCCTGGCACGAAAATCAGCCCGGTTCAGGCGATTTCAGACGGCGGCACGATCTTCCTGGCACTCAATCACGGGGTGACGCGCTACCACGCGATCCCTCCCGAGTTCGAAATCGTACTGGAAGAGAGTGACTACAAGAAGAAAACGGGCAAGTTCGATCTGCGGCTGAAACCCTTCGTCGCGAATCTGGAAAACCGGCCTTACGTCATCGCCAAAGGGTCTGCGCTCAGAATCACGCTTGAAGATCGAACCAATCTCCTTCTCTATGCCATAGAAGATTTTGTTTATCCAGCCACGGTGACGATGCCGCAGTGGGAGGACAATGCAGGGTCCGACTATCGCGTCACGTACGGTGAAGTCATGGCACGCTACGTATTGGATGACGATGCGATAGCATTACTCAGCAACAATCGTGTCGTCGCTTTGCGGCAGGCCTTGCCGGACGGAGATCTCTACTTTGGCCATCGCAACCTGATCTGGGACGACAAGATCATCACGAAGAAGTCAATGATGACCATTCAAGGGGCATTGAAATGCGTACTCTGATAACCAGACGAGCGTTAGCAGCACTAATGGTGCTGGCGATATCTTTAACGGCCATACCGGCACACGCCAAGTGCAAATTCAACGTCGACACACTCCACAGCAGAACCGGAGAGAAAGTACTCTGGACGAAATGGGACACGTTCACTTTGGTCATTGTTGGCGACACCATTGTCGGCTCCGGCGTTTCAATTGGCGACAAAAAATACTTCGCCGTGCGCGTTGACCAGGGCGCCGACAAGGGTGAGCTGATCATTCCTGAGAACGGTAAGCTGCTCATATTGATGGACGATGAATCAATTCTCGAACTGCATACGGAAGAGGAAGTTATTGGCGACCGGGATCCGTGGCACGTCGTGGAGGCTGTCGTCAAATTTCCGCTCGACGCCGCTACACTGAATGCACTACTAACCAAGCGCATCATGAACATTCGACTGCAAACGAACGGCGGAGACAAAGACTATAAGTTCGGGAAAAAGGGCGCGAAAAAGATGCAGAAAGTGCTGGCGTGCATTTAGTGAAAAAATCGGTACTCGGGCTCGTTATTCTGTCAGCACTCTTCACCACCAGCGCCGTCCACGCGGCCAAATGCCGGTTTCAGCACGACTCGACCGATAAGTTCACCAAAGTCAGAACGCTATGGACGCGGTGGGACCCGATGGAGTCCTTTTTCGGCGATCTCGGCGACACGTCCATGGACACGCCTGCCGGCTTTGTTTCGGCATGGTATGAAACAGACGAGATCAGCCTTCGAGTAAAAATTGAGTTAAAGGGGTTCAGTGACCTCGAGCCACCGTTTTACGAACTGGAAGATAGGATCGTTGTTCCGGAAGGTGCAAGGCTGCTGGTCATGATGGCCGATGAGACTATCGTGACGCTCTATTCCGCCAGGGAAGAGAGAGTGAACTCTGCCGTCACACCGCCAGAGACCGGGATGAATATCACTTCATCATTCGAGATCGAGGCGGAAGCAGACATCCGGTACGCACTGGATAGCGAGGCGATAGCAGCGCTGACCCGTCAGGGGGCGACCAACATAAGAGTGGAAGCCGCCGATACGCAATACGACGTCGCAATTCACAAGAAGTCCTTTGCCGACATCACGAAAGCCATCGAATGCATTCAGGCCGCATTGTAATGCGCACGTCACTGGTCGCGACGGCAATGGCGGTGATGGCCGCGAGTGGAGTGACAAATGCCGCGGATTGCGATTACCGAAAGAATGAAATCGATCTGTTCACCAAGGAAAAGCTCGTCACGACAGACTCGGTCGACATGACGAGTTGGATTAGCGCATCGTTTAACCAAATCATTGGCAATCGGCACGAAATGACAGTGCGGGCAATCAGTGTAGGAGAGCAGAACTCAATTTCCGTGGGCGTCAAGCTGAGTAACACGACGCAATACGCACCGAATGAGGAGGACTTGTACCACGCGCTTTTCATAGCCAAAGACTCCAGTCTTGCCATAACGATGGCCGACCAGTCGATCGTCAGGTTGCCTGCAATGAAGGACGTCAGAGGGACGACTCGCGCGATATATGACGCAGGGACATATGTTGTCTCTACAAAGTTCAACCTCTCCTATCGTCTCGACGCCGAAGCGGCCGACGCGTTAGCAGGGCAGGACGTAATTTACATTCGAATCGCCGCCGTGGGTGGCCGTTATGAATTCGTGTCGGATGCCGGCTCCATCGATTTCAATGTCAACAAAACGGGCAACGGTGCGCTCAGCAAGGTCGTCAGCTGTTTGCGACAGGCCCAGGAGGCCACATGAATATTCCAGGCACCGCGCTGATCGTCACGATCATCCTCTTCATAGCGTCGACAGCAAGCGCCGAAGAATGCAAATACAAGACGAATGAGGCAGATCCATTCACCAGGGAAAAAATCGTTCTAACGAAGTGGAAGCCTTTTCGACCCACCGGTAACGAGGCCGTCGATCACGGCTGGATGGCCGGCGCAATCGAACACGGAAAGAAGTTCCTGGCGTTGCGAATTGGCCTGGTCGGATATTACGGGCAACCGACTGTCCCGGAAGGCGGCAAGTTACTCATATTGATGGCAGACGACACGATCGTGGAACTGGCTGCCTATGAAGAAGTCAAGCTAAGCGGCCGTAACGCTATCGTCAGGTTCGAACTTGATGCTGCAAGCCTGCAGGCGCTAACCGCGCAGGGCACAACGGATATTCGCCTGTCGACTATTGAAGACGAGCATGACTTTTCTTTCGGTAATAAGCCGACAGGCAGAATGCAGTATGTCCTGGGCTGCATTCAGTAACTTCCATACCAATGCACTGGATAGACACAACCCAGTGACCCGCTTTGTCTCCTGCGCGAAATATCCTGGACTGCTTCCGGTGTTGCCTCTGGGACGAGGAACGGCAGAAAGTTGTGTCGTATCGCGAGGCGGCGCAGTTAGCGGCCGTTTAGCGTTCGGCAGGTTTCAGCCAGGATCCGGTTGATAGCCCGGACCGCGCACGACTCGCCCGGGTAGCGCCCCGGTATGCTGGCCGTCACGCAGGACCTGCTCGCCGTTCACGAACACATGCAACACACCCGTAGCGAGTTGATGCGGGTTTTCAAAAGTCGCATGGTCGGCAATAGTGTCCGGGTCAAAGACGACGATATCGGCCAGGTAGCCTTCCGCAAGCAAGCCGCGGTCCCTGATCTTCAGGTTGGTCGCCGGCAGAGATGTGAGTTTGTAAATCGCCTCTTCCAGCGAAATGATTTGCTTGTCTCGCACATAGTGGCCGAGGAGCCGTGCGAAATTTCCATAGGTGCGCGGGTGGGCCCCTTGATTCAGTACGTCCCCTTCCGGCGCAACCGCGGCCGCATCCGAGCCGAAACTCATCCACGGCAGGCGAATTTGCTTTTGAACATTTTTCTCGTCCATGAGAAAAAAGATTGCGCCGATCGTGTTTCCTGATTCGATCACGAGATCGACAACCGTGTCTTCCGGGCTACTGCCGCGATCGGCTGCGATTTGGGCAATCGTCTTGCTGACGTAGGGCTGCAGTGCCGATTCGCCGGTCTCTGCCAGCAGGACCCCGCCAGGACCGGCACCGAAGTACAGGTTTTCCCAGTCATCCGCGTCGGATCGCATCGCTTCGACAATCCTGGAACGGCTTGCCGGGTCTTTCAGACGCTCCAGCAGCGCGTCATTGCCGCCGTCACTTGCCCATGGCGGGAAGCAGGCAGACAGGCTCGTACCGCCGGCGACGTAGGTGTACATGTCCGTGGTTATATTCAACCCTTGCCGGCGCGCCGTCTCAATCATCTCGACAACGGCGTCGAGCTTGTCCCAGTTTTGTTGCCCTGCCATCTTGAGATGGTAGATCTCGGCGCTGACATCGCCTTCGCGAGCGATCGTTATCAGTTCCTCGACCGATTTTTCAATCCGGTTACCCTCGCTGCGCATGTGCGAGATGTACATGCCGTCGTATTCTCCGACGACCCTCGCGAGTTCCACCAGTTCGTCCGTCGATGCGAAGAATGCCGGAGGGTAGATCAGGGAACTGCCAAGACCCATGGCGCCCTCTTTCATAGCCTGGCGAGTCAGCGCCTTCATGTTTTCAAGTTCGTCCGGCGTAGGTGGGCGATCGTCAAACCCGATCTCGTGTATACGCAGCGTGGTGGCACCGACGAATGACGCTACGTTTGGAGAAACGCCTTTGTTTTCCAGAAATTCGAGGTACCCGCCAAGGGTAGTCCATGGCAGCTCTTTATAGTCGCCTTCCAGAAAATTCGAGAGCATTTCCCGGGTTTCCGGCGTATCCGCTATCGGGCCCATGGACCAGCCTTCGCCAAAGACTTCCAGGGTGACCCCCTGCGCGATGTCGCTCAGTCCACGACCGTCCCTGACCAGGCTGTCGACAGCCCAGCTCAGCATGTTGATAAAGCCGGGCGCAACCACCAGCCCTGCGGCGTTGATCTCGATATCGGCGTGTGCGCCGGCGAGCTCGCCAATCGCCGCAATTCGATCGTCGTTGATCGCCACATCCGCTTTGATTCCCGGCGCACCGGAGCCGTCTATGACCTGACCGCCCCGAATAATGACGTCATACCTGTCCGGGTCCGCGCAGGCTACTGTGCAGCTGAGCAAAACAGTTACTGCGACCAGAACTGCCGTCCGGCGAATACTTTTCCGCATAGTGGTTCCTGTGTTCGGTGTGCAGCTCATTCCGCTATGCGGACGAGATCCAGATCGTGAAAGTCGAACGAAAAGTCCGTTGCCGGGGAAACCGCCTTCATCCGGATCCGCTCGATGTCACCGTTGGCACCGAGCGAAAACGATACGTAGGCATCGTTGTTATATTTTCTTTCGGTCCAGCGGGCGATAAACGTATCAAACTGAAAATGCTCAAGCGGGCCGGACAAGGGGGCGCTACGTGCGGACCGAAACCAGAGCTTTCCATCTGCCTGCAGGCTGATCGCGATATCGCCGTACCACGGATCGCGGTAAGTCCCGACATAGGCTTCGAGTGGCAGGCTTGGTGTACTGTCCGCGCGTCGCGACGATTCCGATGCGGCGACGACCTCTGCCGCACCGCTGCTCCTGGCATTCATCGCGTCGCTTACGATGCCTATCCAGTCCTTACCGGCATCCGGGCTAAGGTCTCTGAGAAAGCGGTCGATAATTTCGTTCGCCACGGCGCGAGGTGCCGGCGACAACTTGTTGTTGCTGACGAACACTGCGAGACCCTGCTCAGGAAGGATAGTTAAAAAGGTGGTCATTCCCCACAGGCCGCCACTGTGCGAGAGGAATGGCTGGCCGTAAAAAGTAGAGACGTTCCAGCCGAGTGCGTAGGCATTCAGGAAGGCGCCGGTGTGTTGCGCCGCGTAGCCGCCGCTTGGCAGCAACGTGACGGGTTTCAGCAGCTCGTCAACCTGGGCGGCACTGATAATCTGCTCCCCATCCGCGTTCTTGCCCTTGCTCATAATGAACGAAGCCCAGAGCGCCATGCTACGGGCGCTGCAATTGATGCCGCCCGCAGCAGCGCCGGTATCCGACTCCAACGAGAGTGTCGTTTGCAGCGTGCCGTCAACCTCGACATGGGGGGTCGCTTTGGCAAGATGCCTGCCTGCCCGATTCAAGGTCGCCGAGCAGTCACTCATTCCCACAGGATGCAAGAGCCGGCTTTCGAGAAATTCTTCGAACGACGCACCGGAAACTCTGCCGACAAGCTCTCCCGCGACAATGTACATGAGGTTGTCGTAAGCAAATTCGGAACGAAAACTTGTGCCGGGTTTGAGAAATCGCAACGCGTGGATAATCTCGTCCCGCGAGCTTTGCGCCTCGGGGAACAACAGGAGATCACCTGCACCAATCGGCAGGCCGCTTCTGTGGGTGAGCAGATCACGAATTGTGAATTCGCGCGTGACCCAGGGGTCGTACATGCGAAACTCGGGGAGATAGTCAATAACCGGGTCGTCCCAGTGCAACTTTCCGTCGTCGACGAGGATGGCAAGGGCTGCCGCGGTGAATGCTTTCGACACGGACGCTATCTGGAACAGGGTCTTCTCGTCGACCCGCGCCGTTTTGTCGATCTCGAGGACGCCATGTCCCTTGGCATAGAGCGTCTTGCCGTCATAGACGACGGAAACGCTCATGCCGGGTACGGCAAAAGCGTCGAGTGAGCGCTTGACGATCTGGTCAATATCCGCTTCGGACGGTGCTGCGAGCGACGCAGCAGCCAACAGGCAATTAGTTACAACAGCAAAAACGCGGGCGATCGACTTCGGTTTTGGCATTGGCGTTCCGTTTTATCCCAGGTTGCTCAGCCCCAGAGCTCGCTCTCGGGTCGTGACATGAAGCCTTGATCGAATGTCATAGGATACTCACGGTCGCTGTTCAGGTAGAGCGCGCCGTCAAGGTCAATGTACTTGCACAGCTGCGCGACCACGTAGCCGGGCGCCATGCCAAGCGATGTTCCTACCATGTTGCCGATCATCAGGTCCTTGCCGCAGGCCTGAGCCATCCTGGCAAGATCAAGCGCTTCGGTCAGCCCACCGGTCTTGTCAAGCTTGATATTAATAACCTGGTAGCGGCGCGCAGCCTGTTCGAATTCGGCCGTATTCAGGCAGGATTCGTCGGCACACAGCGGGACCGGCGATGAATAACCTTCCAGTTCGTCGTCACCGCCCCTGGGCAGCGGCTGCTCGATCATGCTTACATCGAGTGCCTTGAGCTTCGGCGCCAGCTCAACGAGCTGCGCGAAGCTCCACCCCTGGTTAACGTCCACGATTATTTCAGCATCGGGCCGCACCTTGCGAACCGCGCTGATGCACTCCAGTGGTTGTTCGCCGGTCAACTTGACTTTAAGTTTGCTCGAGTTGAGTGCCAGTGCCTTCGCCGCCATTTTCTCCGGCGTGTCGTAGCCGATGGTGAAAAAGCTTTGCGTCTTTTCCGGCGCGATGCCCGTCAGGTCCCAGATAGTGCGTCCGGACAACTTGGCCTCCAGGTCCCACAGCGCGCAGTCTATCGCGTTGCGCGCGCCGCCGGCTGGCAGCAGCGATCGCAGTGTTTGCCGATCGGCGCCGAGTTCCAGGTCCTGTTTCACCGACTCGGCGTTCGCGAGTATGCTCGCTCCGGTTTCGCCAAGGTAGTAAACGCCTGCTGCCTCACCACGTCCCTCGATGCCGTTTTCGCTGATCGTCACATGCAGCATGTCGATCACATGGAATACGTGGCCCGTTATGCGAAACGGCGCTTCGAGCTCCCACTGCTCCATCGAAAATTTCACTTTTCGCATGATGTCCGTTTCCTCGATAGCGGGTGGCTAGACCATGTACTGGAAGCCGAGGATGTTCCAGTAGTAGTAGAACCACGCAAGGAACAATCCGGCCAGGGCAACAAACGTGTAGCGAACTCGCACCCAGACACTGGCGAACAACTTGTCCTTCCAGACGCCGATCGTTCGGTACAGCAGGTAAATACTGCTGAGCGTGGCGATGATCGGCATGATCAGCCAGACCTTGAAGCTAAGCGGAAAGCCGTTGATCAGATTGTCGGCAATAATCGAAACGATTGTTATGCCCACTATTACGGTCAACAGGTGCGCGGCCGCCGCATAGAAAGACGCGTTAAACGCGACGCGCTCCGCAGGCCCAAGCAACGCAAGTTCGCGCCGCTGGAACCAGCGGCGCAGCGCAACCGCGAGCAGAATGACCAGCGACAGGCCCAGCAGCGAATAATTGAAATTTGCGGTCTCGATGACGGACAACTTGCGTGCCGACATGAACGGCAGGCCGTCCATCACGAAGCCGGTGATTGCGCCGGCCTCGTTCTCCTGGAACGCGACCAGGCGCGGGCTGATGCCGGCGATGAGCGACATGTTGGGATCGAGCTCGCGAAACAGATTGTCTTCGACCTCGACGTACTGTTTGGCGCCGCCGGCAAACGCGAGCAGCAGGGTATTGTCTTCGGTGGGCGCGACCTGGATCGCGCTGCCCATACTGAATGCTTTCTCTATTTTGGAAAAGTTACCGCGCCAAAAGCCGTAGCTGCCGGCGTACCGGGCACCGCGCTCCAGAAAATCCTCCGGCGGTGTTGGCGGCGACTCGCTGCGCGGGAAATAACGGTCGTACAGCGCGGGCGCAAACATGGAACGAACGGTGCTGCCGCCCGAAGACGCGAAGGAGACGAAGAAGACCAGGTCTTCCGCCTGGTCGATGCCGAGGTAGGAGTGAAAATAGATGGTGTCGCCGCCATGACCGACGACTGAGTGGCCGTTGTAATCGGTTTCGTAGAAGCCGAGTAACATTGGCGTCGTGCGCTCGTCATGCGTGAAGTTCGGGGTCAGCATTTCGGCGACCGTTTCCGCTTTCAGGATGCGATTGCCGTCGAGTTCGCCGCCATTGAGTATCGCTTGTGCAAATCGAACCATGTCGGGTGAGGTTGCTGACTGGGCGCCCGCCGGCGCGAAGTTAGCGATAATCTCGAAGTCCTTTGCGGCATAGGCACCCAGCTCGGGTTTGTAGCTGGTCGCCATGCGTGCCTCAAGTTCGGCGGGCAGCGGTTCCTCGAAGCTCGACTTCGTCATGCCCAAAGGATCGAAGATGTTCTGTTTGACGTAGTCGTTGAACGGGACGCCCGAGACGATTTCCACTATCAGGCCTGCCAGCGAGGTGGCGTAATTTGAATAGGCCGTCTGTACGCCGGGCGGATTGACGCGCTCCGGCTGATAGAGCTTCATGGTTTCGCTGAGCGGCAGGATCAGCTCAGGATCGTCGACAATCAGGTAACCCAGGCCGCCGTCTTCGAATCCTGGTGTGTGCGTCATGATGTGCCGCAGCGTTATCGGCTCGTCGAATGTTTCCTTGATTTTGAAATCGGTCAGGTAGTCGTTTACATCCGCATCAAGGTCAAGCTTGCCTTGCTCCACCAGCTGCATGACCGACACCCAGGTGAACAATTTCGACACAGAACCCGGGCGAAAAAGCGTTTCGTATGCGTCAACCGGGACCTGTTCCGCGATATCCTCAAAGCCATAGCCCTTGGCAAGCAGGACCTGGCCGCCTTTTGCGATGGTCACAGTGCCCGACGGGCTGTTATTGGCTTTCATCAGCGGACGAATAACGCCGTCGACAAACGTTTCCAGCGCAGCAGGGTCATCGAGCTCAGCCGGTGCAGCCTGGGCATTCGCGACGATCAGGAGGACCAGAGTGCAGCCGAACAGGTGCTTCAGGAATTTATTCATGGTTTGAAATTTCCGCTGATTGTGTGGACCGGGATCTGCCGGATCATATAGTCGCCGCGCATTTGCCTGATAGGCCGATACGCCATCATAATGTGCAGAACCGGCAGGAAATGCAGGCGGTGTCAGGGTGCGGCAGGAATGATTTACGGCGACGAATATTACGTGGAGATCGCTCCGGGCTTCGACCTGGAAGAATTGTCGACGAAGCAGCTAAGCGCCCTTTTCGCGAATGCGCACCGTCTCACGCGGTTCAATTCGACGCCGGACCAGAGCGTCACGCATGATCCTGCCTCACCCGGGATCCAGGGATTGCTTTCGTATCGAATCGACATTGATCGACTCATCGACATTAACGACGCCATTCTCAGGAAGCCCATCGTGCTTCGAAACGAGCTTGCCGACGTCATCAGTTTCCAGTTTGTGTCGACGGTCAAGCGCTCCGAAATACTCGGCAAGCGCAGGAACGTGCATGACCTGGGACCCGCCCTGATCGTTTCGGTGGTGCCCGGCAAGGACACGACCTACCGGGTGCCCAAGATCAATGTCGATATTCGACACGTCGTGGTGAATACGACGCTGTCAAACCTGCTGAGCCGCATGCGTGAGTCTGGCGACGGCTATCCGGCCTGGCTGCTCGAATGCCTCGATGGACGCCACCGGAAACCACGTCAGCAGGTGTTTTTTCTTGAGGACGTGCATCGTGATTCGATATGGTCCTGTTTCCACCTGCCGGTCGCGGGCTCGTTGCTTGGCCACTGGATGTCGGCCAAGTTCGATGAGCTGTTGTGCATTGGCCTGCAGATCCTCAAGAACAGTCAAAACCTGACCGACCGGAGTCCCGTTGACATGGACCTGCCGCACAGCGAGAAAATCCGCCGGGCGCGCGCCATACTGAGCATGGAATACGCGAACCCGCCGCCGATACCGAAACTGGCGCAGCGACTGGGTATATCCGAGACCCGCCTCAAGAGCGGCTTTCGCTCAATGAACGGCACAACGGTCATGCAGTACTGCATCAACAAACGTATCGACGCGGCACGGCTGCTGCTGAAAGAAAACCGCCACTCCATAGCCGAAATCGGCAGTATCGTCGGTTACGACGACCCGTCGGCATTCTCGCGCGCATTTCGCCGTTACAGCGGCCAGAATCCGCGGGAGTGGCGCCGTTCCTACGGCAGCTAGGTTCACCGTTTCTGCACAGAGATTCGCCGAATCAGACTATAAAGTACTTCGGCTGCAGGACTAGTATTAACTGCGATTCTATCGAATCCTTCTGGGGGATATTTGCAGTTATGCGTAAATCAAACGGCTTTTCAGCAGCAATCTTGTTTTCCAGCCTTGCCACAGTCGGCTCGGCATTCTACGGCTCGGATGCGCTTGCACAGGACGTAGCAGCTTCAGCCCTTGACGAGATCATCGTCACGGCGCAGAAGCGCGAGCAGGCACTCGCGGACATTCCGATGTCGATCAGTGTGCTCTCGGGTGACCTGTTGCAACGGCAGCAAGCCGACAACATCGAAGATCTCGTCATGCTGGTCCCGGGCCTCAGCATTGATACCGGCCAGCGCGGCGTTACCCGGATTACTTTACGCGGCACCAATACCGGTGGCATCGCATCGACAGTTGGCACTTACGTCGGCGACGTACCGTTTGGCTCCAGCAGCGGCCTCGCCAACGCCGCTATCCTTTCCGGTGACTTCGACACCTACGATCTCGCCAGGGTTGAAGTGCTGCGCGGACCGCAAGGCACTTTGTACGGCGCAAGCGCCCTGGGCGGCGTAATGAAATACGTGCCAAACCAGCCGAACACAGAAGCGTTTGAGGGCAGCGTCCAGGCAGCGGCCGAGGAAGTGAAGGATGCCGATACGGGCTTCGCGTTCAACGGCATGTTGAACATTCCCATCAGTGATCAATTCGCATTACGAGCCACCGCATATTCCCGGACCGACGAAGGTTACATCGATTCGATCGGCAATAACCCGCTGCCGAGTTTTCCTGCTCCGGTCATCAACGTGGTTGAAGGCACCCGCGTCGAAGAAGGTCTCAACTGGACCGAAACGGTCGGAGGACGGGTGATCGCCCTGTTTGCTCCTTCGGAGCGATTCTCCGTAAACCTCATGGCGCTGATGCAGGACATCGACAGCGGCGGCCCGAACCTGGTCGACGCCGACGCCGTAACACTGCAGCCGCAATACAGCAGCCCGGTGCAATCGCGTTACCAGGAGGCATACTCCGACATCGAGTACCGGCTCTACAGCGCTACGCTCGATTGGAGCTTTGGCGGCGTAACCCTGCAATCGGTCACGGGCGACGGCTCGTTTGAGCAGAACCTGCAGCAGGACGCCGCGCTGGCCACCGCCCTGCTCGGCGGGCTGACGTCCCTGGCGGCGTACCTGACATTCGTGTTTGATGACCCCAATACGCCCGAAATCGCGCCGCTACTGAGCGCCGTGCTGCCGCAGATCACCAGTACCGATAAATTGACCCAGGAATTCCGGCTGCTGTCGGCCGACAATGACACCTTCGAGTGGCTGCTGGGCGCCTACTATGCGGACGAAGAGTCCCTCATCAACCAGGTGATCTACGCGGTCGACTCCGGCACCGAGAACCTTGCCGCCGGGTTTCCTGCACTGGCAGTCGCCGACCTGCAGTCCACTTACGAAGAACTCGCCGTTTTTGCGAATGCCACGTGGTACATCTCGCCGCGCTTCGAGCTTTCCTTCGGCGCGCGCGCAAGCGACAACGATCAAACGATAAGGCAGATCACGTCCGGCCCGCTCGCCGGGGACACCGACGTGTCCGGAAAATCGTCCGAAAGCCCGGTTACCTGGTCTGTCTCGCCGCGCTGGGAGCTGAATGACAGTTCGTCCATCTACGCCCGGGTTGCTACGGGCTTCCGGCCGGGCGGCCCGAATGCAGTGCCGCCGACGGCTCCGCCCGACTTTCCGACATCTTACGAATCGGACAGCCTGACCAGCTATGAAGCCGGCTACAAGCACAGCGCTGCCGACGGCAGGTTCTCGGTCGATGTCACGGCCTATTTTCTCGACTGGGAGGATATCCAGGTGACGAGCAGCTTTAGCGGCTTTACGGCTAATGCGAACGCCGGCACAGCCGCCAGCAAGGGTATCGAGTTCGCCACGAGTTTTGCGCCCACGGACGGACTTGTGTTTGCGTTGAACGCCGCTTACACCGACGCTTACCTCACGGAAGATGCACCGGATCTCGGCGCTGCTGACGGAGACCCGCTGTCTTACGTGCCGGAATGGGCCTTTGGTCTGCTGGCAGACTACGAGTGGGATACTAAGGGTGGTTCCGAGGCCTACGTTGGCGGCAGCTTCGCCTACGTCGGCGACCGGCCGGCTGATCTCGGCAACCGAGACGCCAATAACAACATACGCAACGTTGACAACTACACGACCCTGAACCTCCGTGCCGGGTTGCGACGGGAAAACTGGTTCGTCGAACTGTACGGCAAGAACGTGACGGACAAAGCGGGCATCAATACCATCAGTTCGGCTGATGAGGGTTATACCGGCCGGGTCGGCCTGGGCTACATACGGCCCCGGACCTATGGCGTGATGGCCGGCGTCAATTTTTGACACGGGCGCCCGATGTGCTGATCCATGCCTCTGATTGACGCCGATCGGCTCTTCGCGCTCAGCGCGGTCATCATGGTTATCGTGGCGTTCGGCTTTTGGGCCGAACGCCGTCCCTGGGGGCAAAGGGTCGGCGGTCCGCTGATCCTGCTCGGCATCGCGATGGCCTGCTCTAACCTGGGCGTCATTCCCTACTCGGCGCCCGTCTACGATACCGTGGCGTCGGTTCTCGTGCCGATGGCTATACCGCTGTTGTTGCTGCGGGCAAACTTCAGAACGATTTTCGTCGAATCCGGCCCGATGCTGATCGCCTTCCTGCTGGCCGCGGCCGCAACCGTGGCTGGCGCATTCGCCGGCGCGGCGCTGGTCAATATGGGACCGCTGGAAGCCGAGATTGTCGGCACGATTACCTCCAGTTACATCGGCGGTTCGTTGAACTTCGTCGCCACGGCCGAAGCGGTCGGGATCCGGGACTCATCCATCTACGTGGCGAGCTTGTCCGCCGACGCAGTAGGCGCCGTGATATTCCTGCTGTTGCTGATGTCGATGCCCGCATCAGGATTCCTGCGCAAGAGATTGCCCTCGAAATTCATCGACACTGAGCTGGGTGTTGCCAAAACAGGCGTCGGCGCCGCGGACGGGCATGAGAGTAAGCCATTCA
>JAOUNH010000145.1 GCA_029881055.1 Gammaproteobacteria bacterium | reverse complement strand
ACGCCAGGATTCGCTCGCATTGCATCGCGCCTCGCAGCGCTGGCCTTGCCATCGGTGATAGTGCAGGAGGGTGGTTATCTTAGCGATGCGCTTGGGCCAAACCTTGCATCGTTTTTGAATGGTTTTCAGTGAAGGCCATAACGTATTCACGCTACGGGTCGCCTGACGTTCTGCAACTCAAAGAAGTTCCGAAACCCGAACCAAAAGCTGATGAAATACTGATCAGGGTGCGGGCGGTTGAAGCGACAAAGTCCGACATTGAGATGCGCCGCTTCAAATTTCCGGTGAAGTGGTTTTGGCTGCCGTTGCGGATCGCATTCGGAGTAACAAAGCCACGGCGACAGATCCTGGGCGGCTATTTCGCCGGGGAGGTTGAGTCGATCGGAACAGCTGTCACGGAGTTCGGCGAAGGCGATCAGGTTTTCGGCGCCGCTGGTCTCAGGTTTGGTGCGTATGGCGAGTTTGTCGCATTGCCGGCACGCAACACGATCATTCTCAAGCCCGGCAATATGAGCTTTGCGGATGCTGCGGCAGTGCCGCTGGGCGGACTCAATGCGCTACATTTCTTGCGACTCGCAAATGTCCAGTCCGGAGACCAGGTCGTAATCAATGGTGCTGGCGGCAGCATCGGTGCGCATGCGATTCAAATTGCCAAATCGATGGGCGCGGTCGTCACTGGCGTGGATATCGCCATCAAAGAGAAATTTATAAGACGAATGGGCGCGGATCATTTTGTCGACTATACGAAAGAGAACTTTACAGAATTGGGCCGTAGTTACGACGTGATATTCGATATGGTTCCCGGAAGTTCCTATGCTGCTTGTATCCGGGCGCTGAATGCGAAGGGGCGCTATATGTCGGGCAATCCTCGCCTTTCTGTCATGTTGCGGTCGGTGTTAACAACCCGGTTTACGGATAAAACGGCCAGATTTGGGTTTGCTCGAGAACTGAAAGAAGAACTCCTGGCGCTAAAGGAGATGATCGAAAGCGGAAAAATTGTTTCGATCGTGGACAAGGTCTATCCGATGGAACTGGCAGCCGATGCGCATCGCCGTGTCGAGACTGAGCAACGGCTTGGAGCCGTTGTGATAAAAATCGGTGACCTCGGCGTCGAAATACCTGGCGAATGAACTACGGTGAGTCCCGCTATAGCTGGGACTCAAGGTGGAACACGCGTGCGAACCAGGCCTGGAAGCGCCGCCCAAAAGTGGCATCCGGTTCGCTGTCGCGCGTTTCCTGACCGTCACTCCAATTGAGGTCGCCGTCGACGATTGCCACGTTCCAGGCGCGGTTGCCGGCCGTGAGGTCGGCGAACAGGGTTTCGAATTCCTGGGCCAGGGCGTCACTGTCGACGAGCACCCCTTGCTCGCAGTTGAGCGAGGTCGACCGTGGGTCGAGATTGTAGCTGCCGACAAACAACCGTTCGCCGTCGATGCTCAGCGCCTTGGTGTGCAGCGCGGCACCGGAGGAGCCGCGCAGGCTCATCGGTACCTGGTTGCCGCCCGTCGGCTTGATTTCGTACAGCGCCACACCGCCCTCGAGGAGCGTCTTGCGTCGGGCCGCGTAGCCGCCGTGCACGGCGGCTACGTCGTTTGCGGCAAGCGAGTTGGTAAGAATACGCACCATGGTGCCCGCTTCGGCGAGATCGACCAGGGCCGCGGCGCCACGGTCGCCGGGTACGAAATACGGCGAAATGACGGTGAGATCGTGCGCCGCGCCGCGCATTGCCGGGAACAGCGTCTTGCCGACGTTCGATGCGTCTTCGCCGAGCTCTCCGGTCACTTTCGCCGGCACGTCCGACACGAAGGTATAGCGGGCCGTCCAGATGAGCGGCCACTGGCCAGTGCCGAGTTGCCGGACCAATTCGCTGTCGGCGAGGGCTTTGGCGTACCACCCGATGCGGGCTTCCGCCGCCGCGGTGTCAAGGTTTATCCGTAGTCGGGCAAGGTTGTCGTCAGTCACGGACTCCGCGTCGATAAATTCGACAGGATAAGCCTGGGGTGAATTCCAGAAACGGTCGAACGAGGCGGAGACGTCACGGACAACGTCACCGAGCAGCGCAAAATCCAGGTCGTCGAAGTTGGCCTCGTCGCTGGCACCGAAGTACTCATTGCCGAGATTGCGGCCGCCGACCATCGCGAAGCGGTTGTCCGCTATCCAGCTCTTGTTGTGCATGCGCCGGTTGATGCGGCGAAAATTTGTTGTTGCTTCGCCGAGAAACGCGAGCTTGCCTTCGCGCGATGCGAAGGGATTGAAAAGCCGAACCGCGATATTCGGATGTGCGGCAAGCGCCGCAAATCCGGCATTTTTAGCGCGCGCATCCAGGTCGTCGACGAGCAATCGGACCTGCACGCCACGGTCGGCGGCCGCGAGCAGCTGCGCCGCAAGCGCGAGGCCGGTTGTATCGGCATGCCAGATATAGGTCTGCACATCGATACTTCTGTCGGCAACTTCGGCCGACCGGTAACGTAGCGCAAAGGCTTCACGCCCATCACTGACGAGACGGAACCCGGACTCCCCGACATGCGCCGCCTCGATCGGCTCGACGATTGTGTCAAGGTTGCTACCGGTCCCGGGCGGCACTGCAGTCTCTATCGGCAGGTCCGCACGCGGTTGCAGTTGCGCACAGGCCGCCAGGCCAACGGCGCAAATCAGGACCAAAGCTCTCGTCAACACGCCAGTCTCCTGCGCTACTAGTTCGCTTGGTTGGAGGCATTGCCTGCGTGTAGCCAAACGCCGTCGATCTTCCTTACCATCATGATCCAGGCCCATTCACTTGAAAAGGATGTGCCAGATTTGATCTCCGTACCCTGAGCTTCGACGTTTGCGCCAATCCAACCCATTGTCGCGTCTTCAGAAAGCTCAATCGCAGGAGCAACAAGATCATGGTAGTCGGTGTAGTCCAGTGCCTGGAATAGCCTTGTGAATCGCTCGCGCACCGCGTCTTTTGTTGTCTGTTCCAGCTTCCCTCGACTAGCCACCATAATCTCCGGCGCTGACAGATCAGCAATCATGTCAGCGTCGCCCAGGCAGTGAGCCGCCAGCAGTTTTCGATGCAGTCGGTGAACCTGGACCGAATCTAGACGGGGAGCAAGGATTGCATCAAAAAACCACAAGGGAGATTTCCGGGTCACGCTTATAGAGGAATAGTGATAATCAAACACACGTTGACCGTCGTCGATCTGCAGGTAAAACGGCAACGACACATCCCCAACATCGCGCCAGTCACCAAACTTCACAGAAATCACGCTATCTTCGGCAAATTCGAACAGGAGACCCATCGGTCGCTTTGTGTCGGTACCCTGAATCAGATACACCTGGCCGCCGTAAGGGTAATCCCCAACTTTCGCCTCACGGGACTCGCCGTCAAATTGAACAACCGCATGTAGCGGAACACCGCTTACAAGCTCCTCAAACCCGAGCACAAAAGCATGGAACTGATGCCCGAGGGCAAACAGCTTGTGGAAATCTATTCCGATAGCTGAGGTGTCGCCCAGCTGCGTCCAACTGTATGGTCCTTCCACGACTATCAGTTGTTGAGAATCACGAATATGGCGGATAGCCAATACATCCTTGGACTGGAAATAGGTTTCTATCCGGAAACTTGAATTATCCGAAACGGTAACATCAGCAGCAGCTGTTATAGCCTGGGTCGAGCATGCGTCTGACGACCGGGAGATGGTCGGGTGAAAGACTGACAGCAGGAGAAGAGCGACTAAACTGGTTTTCCACATACGAAATGATCCTGTTGAAAAAGTCGTTAAACGTAAGCATGCATGCGACGAAGGCTACGTGATACTTTGTCACGTTGCGGTAGGTGCTAACAACCCTGCTTACGGATAAAACAGCCAGCAGATGCGCATCCAGGCAATACCAGCAACTCAGCCCGATCCCGCGCAATATACTTGCGACGATTAGAATTCATATTTGGCCGAGAATAGTGCTCTGGCGAACGACCGCGAGAAACGTTAGACTTCGAAACACCAGCCGAACGATTTAGCCAATGTGTTGCGTCGATCGGTTGAAACTGCAGCCAGTAGCAGTCGTTCCGGCTCAGTGTTTTGTCGTATCGAGTTCTCGCGCGGCCCGGGACATCGAATGCGATTCTAATCGCATCCCACCATCTCGTAGTCGAGCAGACTCATGTCATCGGTTTTTGGCGCCCTGAAGCCATATAGAACTTCTGTTCTCGCCTCAATACTCCCGAGGAGTGCATTACCAAGCTCGAGCGCTGAACTAGCCGCATTGCTTGATTGATCCGTTATATATTTGAGTGCCAGGCTCTCTAACCCGCTCTCGAATAGTGCTTCTGCTGTTCTGTCAACTAGATCCTGTTCTTCAATCAGACGGTCTTCAAATGCCGTAATTGCCTCGGTCACCTCGAACAAGAATTTGTCCGGATGTTCGCACGTGAAGTACATCAATCGTTTAAACGTTCGCCCAGCGAATTCAGTCGCTTCTTGAATTTGCCAGTCTTTGGTAACAAATCGTGTCGCCTCACCCTTAGTCAGGTACCTGTGTTTTCCAAATTCCGGAAGAATATGCTGAACACCGATTCGATAGGGCACGAACGGTGTTGTAACTGATCCCGTTGCCGCTACCCACAATGTTCGATTTTCAGGACGTACATCGGCGCGAAGCTGCGCCACCTGGCCATAACCAGTCGTGTCCCTCGATAGACGCTTGTCACGCACGGCATTAAGCATCTGTCTCAGGTCGATAGGAGCAGCCTGTCTCAATTCCTGCTCCAACTCGTCTCGAGGATATTGAGCCTCATCGGTTCCATACACTGACGTTACATTGAATGGTTTACCTGCGCTCGGATCGAACCATCCCTGTTGTATAGCGAAGTTGATGAAATTCTCAGACCCCATGTAGTTGGGATTGCTACGGAAATCTAATGGTATGTCCCCTATGTCACCCGGATAAGATACTCGGATATCGTTCGGACCGAGTCGTTCAGCAATCCACAGACCTTGTCCGCCAGCGAAGTTCAATAACACCCACCCTTCATTTTCATCCGCGAACATATGGGAGTTGCCACCGTAGGTTGAGTATCCATACTCGTCAATGAGTTTTCCGATTATCTCGACAGCCTCCCGGGCTGATGTAGCGCGCTCCATCGCAATACGTGACAAATCACTGTAATTCGGTCCTTTCTGTGGGTTCGGCGTCATAGCGACAAGTTCTGGCCGCGAGTCTGACCAAACATCTCTTCCGGCAACGTTGTGCTCGTTTAACCCGCCATTGGTTATGGGCGGAGGAAACCCCTCGTAGTCAGAATAATTCATCGTCAAATAGCGATTTGTTTGTGTTGCTTGAGGAATCTCGATGAATCGTCCTGGCATGTTTGCCGTTCCATCCACGCCAACGCTAATAGTCGTACCCTTTGGAAAACGTCGTGCCGGAACGATTTCAAGCCAATGACTCGACACCTCGTCACCCGATCCGCCAATCAGAACACTGCCGTCCTCAGTTAGATTCTTACCGACGTAGATCGCGTAACTTGCTTCCGCTTCAGTCGCCGAAATAGCGAGAAGTCCAAGAGCTAACCCTGCAGTTGCAAAAACGCACTCCAGATATCTGGTATTCATAGCCATCACTCTTTCTTTTGGTTTTCCGCCAGCATTTTCATTGCGGCCGGAGCATGAGGAATAGTGCCGGTTTGAAATTCGATTGACCCGCGTCACTCAAAGGTCGGCAAGAATCCACCGTCTGCTTTGTATATGGACTCCTCCAGTCTAGCAAACAGTTAACGTAATCAGAATTAAGACGCGTATGTATATCTGGCCTTTTGGTGGAGACGCTATCTCCTGGCCCACTATGTATGCGCACTCCGGTTCCTCTAAGGGTCAATGGGCTCGAGGGCCTCAAAGCTGTATAGGTTTCACCGGAGCAGATATCTATATCTGATATGTGGTCTATGTTTGCAGGACTATCTAGGCAGCCATCTCCAGTTGCGCTCGACGCTGATATTCAGTTCCCTGGGTCACCATCGCCCAGGCCGTTCTAACGTTCTTGTTGGCAAGCGCAATCGCGGCCCGGCATTCGCCGTTGCGTTCAATGTTCGCCTTGAGCCACTTGTCCTTTGAGCTCTTCGGTTCCTTGAGTCTGTAAGTATAGGCGCGAGCGCCAAGGATCAGCACCGAGCGTAAGCGACTGTTACCGATCTTTTTGCTCAAGCCAACGATGTTGGTCTTGCCGCCGCTGCTGTACTGCTTCGGTGCCAAGCCCAGGTAAGCTGCGAACTCGCGGCTGCCCGAGAACGCGGCCCCGGAGCCCATGGTCGCGTACAGTAACAATGCACCGATCGGACCGATGCCTTCCAGCGCCATCAGCTTGCTGCAGATCGGGTGCGCCTTCGCCAATCGATCGACTTCCTTGGTCATTGCTTCGATGTCTTCACGCAACTCCAACAGCCGGCTGTACATGCGATGCAGCGTCGGTCGATACAGATCCGGCAACTCGTTGTCGCCGTCCTCGAGGATCTCCGGCACGGCCTTCAGCAGCGAGGCAAAGCCCTTCGGGATGACGATGCCGAACTCCATCAGCAAGCCCCGCAGGTGGTTCGAGAGTGCCGTGCACTCCTGGATCAGCAACTCGCGCGAGCGGTGGATCGCTTGCAAGCCTTGCTGCTCGA
>JAOUNH010000019.1 GCA_029881055.1 Gammaproteobacteria bacterium | reverse complement strand
GCGATGAAAATTCGAACTTTTTCAGGCACCTGCAAAAACGGCACCTGGTACGTTGCGAGTAATATCTGGCTGATCGAGTCGCGACTAAGCGGCCCGGAGCTTGACGATGAGAATCGGCAGCAGCGCCATATCCGCGAGCAGCGCGACAAGCATTGCCAGTCCGGTCAATAAACCGAAGTAGATCGTCGGGACAAACTGCGACAGCGCAAGGATCGAGAAGCCAAGCATGATCGTTATGCTGGTGTAATAAATTGCACGTCCAATATTGTGGTGGCAGCGTGCCACGGTGGCCCAATAATCATGGTCAGCCGCAAACTCGCGGCTGAAGCGGTGCACGTAGTGAATTGTGTCGTCCACACCGATACCGACCGTGATCGCCGCGATTGTGATGGTCATCAAATCCAGCGGTATACCAAACCAGCCCATCAGGCCAAGAATCATGATAGCCGACACCATGTTCGGAATTATGGCGGCGACAGCCATCCTGGCAGAACGAAACAGTACGAGAAACATCACGCAAATTGCGACAAAGACCGCGCCCAGCGTGAGGATTTGCGATCTGAACAGGCTTTGCAGCATGTTGTTGTAGAGAACCAGCATGCCGGTCAGGTGAATCTGATTTTCCTGCAGGTCGAACCTGTCGATCAGGCCGCTGTGAATCTGCTCCAGGAGTTTCGATCGTCGCAGCTCTGGATCCGACTCGAACACGCGAACACTGAAGCGCAGCTGGTTACCGTCTTCTGACAAGTAGGGGGCAAACATCGCGGCCCGCAAATCTTCCGGTGATCGCTCGTAGACGATCGAAAGCGTGAAGTTGTCGTGCAAAACCTCCTCATCAATCTGGGAAAGGATCTTCGCAACTGTCGCCAACGAAATAACCTTGCCTGTTTCGGTGAGGCCATCCAGGTAGTCGTGGATGCTTATGACCTCATCCAGTGTCCAGCTGTTGTACCAGTAGCTTCTTGAGCTGAGGCCGCCCGATGCTTCATCCTCGAAGGTATAAAGATCAGGAAAGTCATCGTCATAAACTTCCACCGGGTCCTCGATCGGTGCATCAATAATCACATCGAGCGGCGTCGTACCCCCGAGTTCCCGATCGATCAGCTCCATACCCTGGTAGATTTCTGTGGACTGCTTGTAATAATCGATAAAGCGATTCTCAACCGTTAGCCGCGTGGTTCCTGCCAATCCAGCAATTACCAGTAGGGAGCCGCCGATGAGTATGGCTGTGCTGTGGCGGCGTACGTTCGTAGCAAAAAAGTTGGTGATGGCTGCCGCAAGGTCCTTTCTGGACTTGGGGACACCCGAATGAGTGAGCATCATTGCTGCGGGAAATAGCGTGAAGGAGAACAGGAAGGCGACAACAATGCCGATCGACATCATCCAGCCAAAGTCAATCACGGGTCGGATGCCGCTAACGAGCAACGAGCTGAAAGCAACTACGGTAGTCAGTGCGGTATACGCACAAGGCGCAACGATATGGCGAACCGTTTCGCTGACCAGCGTGAACTGGTCAGCATGCGGCTGACGCTCATGAGTCTCGCGATACCGCACAATAATGTGCAAGGTCAAGGCGAGGCAAAGTATTAATAGCAGCGCAACAAAGTTGGATGAGACAACGGTGACGCGCCAACCGAGGAGCCCGAGCAAACCGAACATGAAGAGGCAGGTCGCTGCGCAGGTTATCAAAGGCAGAAGGACCCAGCGCCACTGACGAAATGCCGACGCCAGAATCAATACGAGAAAGACCAGCACGCCTATTCCAAAGACAAGCAGGTCGTGGCGAATGAAGTCCAGAGAATCGGCGACGATCATCGGTACTCCGCCAAGGTGCAGGGTGGCGGAGCCGCTGTGCTGGTCGAGTACCGTTCGTACCGATTCGATGTCAATCCGCTGTTGCGGCACCAGCGCACGGCTTATGGAATCAAACTGGTTTGATACCTCAATAAGCTCATGACTTTCTGCCGCTGGGAGCGAGGTCTCCAACTGTATTTCCCGCAATTCGTCGCGTCTTTGCCGCAGGCGCAGGTACTCGTCGTCTTCGCGCAAGTCAACACGCAAGGCCGCGGTCGATCCATCGGAGCTGATGATCAGGTTACTGTATAGCGGGCTCGTCAATAACTCCTGGCGCGCAAGCGCTCTGTCCGTGTCTGGGCTATCGAGGTAGCGAACACCGGATGAAATTCTATTGAGATCGACAGCAGGGCTGTTGACCAGCGGAACGTCGAGAATACTGGTCACTGAATCGACCGCAGGCAGTGCCAACAGGTCATCGCGCAGCCGTCTCAAGTCTGCCAGCGTGTCAGTTTCGAACAGCGACTGGCCTGGTGTGTAGGTGACAATCAGAAAGTCGTCGGACCCATACCGTGCCCGGATCTCGCGGTAGTAACGGAGCGCGCTGTCATTCTCGAGCGTCAGTGAATCAGCGGATGCATCCAGTGCGAAATCCTGTGCGAACCAACCGAGCGTCGCGGTGAGCAGTGCGCATGCCACCAGGGTTGCAACCGGCCGTCGCAGCACTATGCCTTCATACAGCGCGCGAAAGTTGCTCAGCATGGTTGTATGTCCGCTGCCATTTTGTGTATTTGAGCAACGAGTTGCGTGGCATCGGCGTCCGCACTGTTGCAGCTGACAGTCCTGCGTAGCTCCTCAGTGGATAACGAGTCGGCATTTTGTAACTGGTAGTCGAGCACTTTCGTATCTGCCTCGGATGCGTCGCCAGCCCGAGCGCGAATGCGGTCGCGGAGCACGGTGTCGTCAGCCATCGTGCGTAAGAATACGAAACCAGCCTGGCACCGTTTTGCCACAGCACGAGCAGCGTCACGTTGCGCCAGGTGCAAATAGGACGCGTCGAGAACAACGTTATGACCTGCCAGCAGCAAACCGGCCGCGAGGGCGTGTAGCTTCGAGTAAAGTTTGTCCGATACGTCCCTCGCGTAGGCGCCGGTGGCGATACCGGACAAACTGGACGCGGTTTCTTCGAGCCAAAGAAGGCGCTTGCGCTCAATGTCGGAGCGAATCCGAATGGCCGGAAGCGCTGCCATCAGTTGTCCGGATACCCAGGTCTTCCCGGAGCCCGAATAGCCGTTCATCGTGACAAGCAGCGGCGACTTCGGTGTCGCCTGACGTCGGGCCATCGCACAGTAACGCTGCGCCTTTTCCAGGTCTTTACGACGATCAGTCGCGTCCTGCCTTTCGGCGCTGCGAATCACCGCAACTTTCGCGCGCACCAGGCAGCGATAGGTGAAGTACAGATTGAATACGCGCAAGCCTTCGTAATCACCAGTAACTTCGAGATATCGATTGATGCAATGGGCGGCGAGATCCACGCGCTGCTTGGCGACCAGGTCCATAATAAGGAAGGCGATGTCTGCCATGACATCGGTGTTCTGTAAATCGGTACTGAATTCGATGCAGTCAAAGGTCGTAATTCCGTCTGCCAGCCGGACAATATTTCGCAGGTGCAAGTCACCGTGACACTGTCGAAAAAAACCGTCATCAAACCGCTGCCGTAAAACCGGCGTCAGTTCATCCAGCTGGTGCGTCGTCCAGTCATACAGTTCGTCGTAGAGTGACGTATCGATGTTGTTCCTGAGGGGCGGGAAGTTTTCGCGTATCAGCTCGATGGCGCGCGACACTGTTTGCGTTCGCAAATCCGGTGCGATGACCGGTGCCGCCTCGTGTCGCTTGGCGAGCATTTCGGCCAGCTCTCGCATGTCAGTAATTGTTAACTTGCCGTCGGCGAGCTGCACATCGAGACACATTGCAGGATCGAATCGCCGCATTCTCACTGCGTACTCGACCGCGAATCCGTCGCCGCCGATTTTCGCCTGATCTTCATCGAGCGTAATGGGTACAACGTCGAGGTAAATGTCAGGCGCCCAAAGCCTGTTCAGGCGAACTTCTTCCTCGCAATAGAATCGTCGTCGAGCAAGCGTGCTGAAATCCAGAAATCCGAGATTCAACGGCTTCTTGATTTTGTACGCAAAGTCGCCGGCCAGCAGCACCCAGGAGATATGCGTTTCGATGAATTCGACAGCATCGACCGCGTGCGGATAAGCATCAGGACACCGCAGCGACGCTACGATGCTGCTATCAACAGAGGTAACAGGGGGCGCCGCGCGGTGCACTATCTTTGCCTCATCCGGTAACTGGCCTGCGGGTGGCTGGCCCGCTTGCCGCCACCATCCAATATTCCATAAACGGACCGTTAATCATGTACTTAGTAGTGCCATCCATACTGCACATATCCCTTATTCTTGCGTCCGGAGGCGCATGCTAAAGTTGCTGGCAATATGTCCAAGCTGATGCGCATTGTTGTGTCCATTGGCCTGCTTGGCTTTGCAGGGCTGCAGGTGCAGGCTTCTGAAACCGTTGTCGTTCTTGAGATCAAGGGCGGCATTGGGGTGGCTACGGCCGAATACGTCTTGAGTGGTATCGAGTCGGCCGAGTCCGGTGCGGCGGAACTCATCGTCATTGAACTGGATACGCCCGGCGGTTTGATGGGGCCAACACGGGATATCGTGCAGGCCATCCTCGCCTCATCCGTGCCGGTGGCAGTCTACGTCACGCCGGCCGGCGCACGCGCCGACAGTGCCGGAACCTACATCCTGCTTGCGAGTCACATCGCGGCGATGAATCCAACGTCACATCTTGGCGCGGCCACGCCGGTCAGCCTGGGCGGCGACGACGCAACGCCGGATTTTCCTGACGATGGCGCATCCGACGATGAAGGTGAGGATGACACCGAACAGTCACCCCCGTCCGGCACAGCGATGGAACGCAAGGTACTCAATGACGCCGTTGCCTATATTCGCAGCCTGGCCGAACGTCATGGTCGCAATGCCGACTGGGCCGAGGACGCGGTGCGCAGTGCCGCGACATTGACGGCGCGAGAGGCGCTTGAAAAAAACGTAATCAATTTCGTCGCCGAAGATCGTACGGAGCTGCTTAAGCAGGTCGACGGATACGAGGTCAGCATCAATTCCGCGCCTGTTGTCCTTGCCACGAAGGACGCCGTGGTCGAGGTCTACGAACCCAACTGGCGCATCAAAATACTGTCGGCGATCGCGAACCCGGAAATCGTGTTACTGCTCGGCCTGATAGGACTGTACGGTTTGATGTATGAAGGCTGGAATCCGGGCGCCATCGTACCGGGCGTGGTCGGAATTGTTTGTCTGCTGTTGGCGGCGTATGCGTTGCAGGTATTGCCAGTCAATTATGCCGGACTCGCACTGATCATCGTCGGTCTCGCACTGATGACGGCCGAAGCCTTCGCACCGAGTTTCGGCGCGCTCGGCCTGGGCGGAATCGCGGCGTTCGTGTTCGGCGCCATCATGATGTTCGATAGTGGCATACCGGGATTCGGAATCTCGATTACCTTCGTTGTCGCCCTCGCTGCGGTTTTCGCACTGCTCTTTATCTGGCTGATGGGCTACCTGCTCAAACTGCGAAAACGGGGTGCCGTGTCCGGCAGGGACTCAATCATTGGTGGCATCGCCGCTGCCATGCAGGATTTCACGGACGACGGCAAAGTCTGGCTTGAGGGCGAGGCGTGGTCGGCTCGGAGCAAGGTTGCGATTAGGAAGAATCAACAGGTGGTTGTGCGTGCCATGGACGGCCTGGTACTGGAGGTTGAGCCAGCGGCGAACGCCGATGACGCTCAGCTACGAACATGAATCTAGCGTATTTTGAGGAGCTTCTTATGACACTCCCGTTTGTTGGCATTATTGTCGCTCTGGTCGTCGTGATCCTCTACAACACGATCAAGATCCTCAAGGAATACGAGCGCGGCGTTATTTTCCTGCTCGGACGTTTCCAGAAGGTTAAGGGACCGGGACTAATTCTTCTCTTTCCGGGCATCCAAAAGATGACCAAGGTTGATTTGCGAGTCATCGTTATGGACGTACCAACACAGGATGTGATTTCTCGCGACAATGTTTCGGTCAAGGTAAATGCCGTAATTTACTTCCGCATTGTTGATCCTGAAAAAGCCGTTATTCGTGTTGCTGATGTTTTCGAGGCGACCAGCCAACTATCGCAAACCACACTGCGCTCGGTACTGGGTCAGCATGAGCTCGATGACATGCTGGCGGAGAGAGACAAGCTCAACTCGGATATCCAGGGACTGCTCGACCAGCGCACGGACAACTGGGGCATCAAGGTCTCAAATGTCGAGATCAAACACGTCGATCTCGATGAGAGCATGATTCGGGCGATTGCACAGCAAGCCGAAGCCGAACGCGCGCGGCGCGCCAAAATCATCAATGCGGAGGCGGAGAAGCAGGCGGCAACGACGCTGTCCGAAGCGGCGAGAATACTCGCGACTGAGGATCTCGCATTGCAGCTCCGTTACCTGCAAACGCTTAAGGAAATATCGAACGAAAGGACGAACACCGTTGTGTTCCCGATGCCGCTCGACTTCATTGAGCCACTGTTCAGGGTGAAAGAAAGGAAGTCGCATCCAGGCAGTTAGAAGGGTCTACGGGGCTCTTTTCGGCTAGTATCGGGCGACGATGAAACTCGCCCGACTCAAGATTGTCCTGCTGATACCGCTGGTTCTGTTCGCGTTGATCTACGCTTATGGAGCCATAAAGCTCGCGACGAATGACGATACTGTCCCGATAGCTGATGTGACGTCGGCAGAGCCGGTGACCGTTGCGATTTTTGGCGCGAGCGGCACAGCCGGTGATGGCATATTAAAAGCCGCAATGGCGTCACCGGACATCGGGATGATTCATGTGTACACGCGACGCGCGACCGAAAGAATGGAAGCGGGGGTCGCCGCCGGCACAGTGCAGGTGACGCTGCATCAGGATTATCTCGACTACTCGCCCATACTGGAAGATATAGTCGGCCTCGATGCTGTTTATTGGGCCATTGGAACCAGTACGGTTGGCGTCGATGAAGAGACCTATGGCAGGATTCATGTCGATTTTCCGATGCGCTTTGTCGAGTCATGGTTGGCTGCTAGCGACAAGCCCGATATTTCCTTTCACTACATCAGTTCCAGTGACCTGTCTGAAGACTCCGGGATGATGTGGGTGCAACAAAAGCTGCGCGCCGAGCGATCTTTGATCGGCTTAGCGGAAGGCACCAAGCTTCGGGTAATCGCGTATCGTCCGGACTACATAGGCCCGACTGAAGAAGAGGCGCATCTCGGTCAAAACCTTCTTTACTGGTTTTTCGCGCCCGTTGGAGCTGCCGTGCGAGCCACAAGCATTGGCCAGGCGATGATCGACGTGACCGTGAGAGGGAAGGAATTTGAAAACGGTCGAAAACTTGGAACGGCAAGTATAATCCGTTACAGCAGCGCTTACGAAAGACGTCAAAAATAATCAAAGCCAAGGAACCACGTTATGGAATCACCATTGATCACGAATGATGCAATTGTCCTGGGGCTGCTCGTCGGTGTCCTCGGGCTGGTGTTCTACACCCGCAGCCTCGGTGGGCGCTGGACAACTTTCTACACGTTCGTTCCTGTCTTGCTGCTCTGCTATTTGCTGCCGTCGCTGATGAACAGTTTTGGACTGATATCCAGCGAAGGCTCCAATCTCTGGCCGGTCGCGAAGAATTACTTCCTGCCAGCCTGTCTCGTATTGATGACCCTGAGTATCGACCTGAAGGCGATTATCGGTCTTGGACCCAAAGCGCTGATCATGTTTTTTACGGCGACGGCCGGCATCGTTATCGGCGGCCCAATTGCGATCTTCATCGTTTCGCTCTTTAGTCCCGAGACCGTCGGTGGCGAGGGAATGAATGCTGTCTGGCGTGGATTCGCAACATTGGCTGGAAGCTGGATCGGTGGTGGCGCTAATCAGACTGCGATGCTGGAGGTCTATGGCTACAATCCGGACCGCTATGCGGCAATGGTTGCCATTGATGTCGTGGTCGCGAACATCTGGATGGTCTTTCTGCTCTACGGCGCCGGGAACTCCGCGATGGTTGACAAGTGGTTGAAGGCAGACACCTCTGCCATCGATCGCCTGAAGAGCACGATGGAAAACTATACCGCCGAGATCGAGCGCAAGAGCAGTCTCGTGGATTTCATGATGATTACGGCAGTGGCGTTCACCTCCGTAGGCATCGCGCATCTCGTCGGTCAGGTTGCGACAACCTTCTTCCTGAAGTTCGAAGCTTTGCAGGAAACAATACTTGTCAGCGACTTTTTCTGGATAGTTGTTACTGCAACGACCATAGGAATATCGCTTAGCTTTACCCAGTTCCGAAATCTGGAGGGTGCAGGCGCGTCCAAGGTCGGCAGCGTGTTCATTTTCCTGCTGGTCGCGGTCATCGGGACGCGCATGGATGTGTTCCAGATCGGTGAGGCGCCGATGTTGTTCGTCGTTGGTCTGGTCTGGATGCTGATACACGTCACCCTGCTGTTGATCGTTGCCAAAATGATTCGTGCGCCGTTGTTCTTTGTGGCCGTCGGAAGCCAGGCCAACGTCGGCGGCGCGGCTTCAGCGCCCGTGGTCGCGGCGGCGTTCCATCCTGCACTGGCGCCCGTGGGCGTGCTGCTGGCCGTGCTGGGCTACGCGCTGGGAACGTATGGTGCGATAATCGCCGCGGAACTTATGCGGCTAGTCGTAGAATAGTCGACCCTTATCAAGTGAGCTCGATCTGATGGCAAATTCCTCTAATGACAATCTCGCCGTACTAATCGACGCAGATAATGCGCAGGCGGCAATTATTCATGAGTTACTCGCGGAAGTGTCGCGCTATGGTACGGCAAGTGTTAAACGCGCCTACGGGGACTGGACAACGCCGGGCCTGAAGAAGTGGAAAGAAGTTCTTCACGAGATGGCGATACAGCCGATTCAGCAGTTCAGTTACACGACGGGAAAGAACTCGACCGATTCGGCACTCATCATTGACGCAATGGACCTGTTGCACACAGGCAGGCTGAACGGGGTTTGCCTCGTGTCCTCAGACAGCGACTTCACACGTCTCGCGACTCGAATTCGCGAAAGTGGACTGGTTGTTTACGGTTTCGGCGAACGCAAGACACCCAAGCCCTTCGTAGCCGCCTGCGACAAGTTCATCTATTCGGATATTCTGAAGCCGGCGAAGACAGGCGAAGCGCAAACGAAAGCTCAGGCCGAACCACTGAAACCGATGCTAATTGATGCGGTGAATGCCGCTGCACAGGATGACGGGTGGGCCAACCTGGGTACTGTAGGTTCTGCGCTGCAGAAAATCAGCCCGTCTTTCGATCCTCGTAACTACGGGTTTCAAAAACTGGGCGAACTGGTCCGAAAGCAAAACTACCTCAGTCTCAAGGAGGTGCAAATATCCGCCGCCGGTGCGGTCCAGATTCTTGTTCGATTGAAATAAACCGCGGAGCAGGTGTAATCGTGAGTGCGTTTCAAGGGCTAAAGAGCCTGCTGGAAGACAACACAACCCGGTCCGGCCGAATATTGGAGATATTCCTCCAGACGATTATCGTCATATCGCTCGTCAGCTTTTCGATCGAAACCATGCCGGACCTGACCGACGCGCAGTTACATATGCTTTACCTGATTGAGTTTGTTTGTGTGTCGATTTTCACCGTCGAATATATTCTTCGCATCGTCGTTGCCTCGAACAGGCCGGGATTCATCTTCAGTTTCTTCGGGATCATCGACTTACTCGCCATACTTCCTTTCTACCTGGCGACCAGCCTGGACCTCAGATCGCTGCGGATACTGCGGCTGTTGCGCCTGGTACGTGCGGTCAAGCTGGTGCGGTACAGCAAGGCGGTAAAACTTTTTCGCCGGGCCTTCATCCTGGCGCGGGAAGAGCTGATTCTTTTCGGTGTGCTCGCGTTGATGCTGCTGTATCTCGCGAGTGTTGGTATCTGGTATTTTGAGAATCCGGTCCAGCCCGACAAATTTTCGTCGGTCTTCTCCAGCATGTGGTGGGCGGTATCAACTCTGACGACCGTGGGATACGGTGACGTGGTACCCGTCACCGACTGGGGTAAGGTGTTCACGTTTTTTACTCTCGTGATCGGGCTGGGCATCATGGCCGTACCGACAGGTATCATGGCGTCGGCGCTCAGCGAGGCCCGGCGAATGGCCGCGAACGAAAACAAACCGAAGCAATAGCGACTGTCTTGTCTAAATTGCGATAGTCTGTCCGTACTCCGCAATCGAAATCGGCGCGTTCAATTTTTCTTTCATGACCGCCACGAGTGCTTGCTGCGACTCGGGCTCGCCATGTACCAGGTACACGGGCGGTCGGTTTTCGAATGTTGCATACCAATCAATCAGATCAGCCTGGTCGGCGTGTGCAGAAAGACCGCCTATCGTGTGCACCTGAATCCGGACCTTACGATCTTCGCCCCACAACTTCACTTCGTCAGCACCGTCGACCAGGCGTCGGCCCAGCGTGCCCTGAGCCTGGAACCCGACGATCACGAGATGGCATTCTGGCCGCCCGATGTTGTACTTGAGGTGGTGGTGAATTCTCCCGCCGGCGCACATCCCGCTTCCCGCGATGATAATCGCGCCCGACCGGATTTCGTTGATCGCCATCGAATCCTCTGTGCTCCGACTCATGTGAAAGTTCGGTAAGTCCGGAAGGCTGGAGTCCGGACCAAACAGCTTTGCCCCGTAAAGATGTCGATAATGTGCGTAGGTTTTCGTTGCGTCCACACCCATCGGGCTGTCAAGAAATATTTGCCAGTCCCTGAGCTGCCACTCGTCAAAATGCTCGGCCATTAAGTAGAGCAGGTCCTGTGTGCGCCCGACCGTGAATGCAGGTATCAGGATATTGCCCTGTCCTGCGCGAGCTTTTTGAAACAGCTCGCCAAGTTCTTCGATCGTCTCGTCGAAGGGGCGGTGCAGCCGGTCGCCATAAGTGCTTTCGAGTAGTACAGCGTCGGCATGGCGAAGTCGCTTTGGAGGATTCATGACCGGTGCGTCGCGATAACCAAGATCGCCACTGAACACAAGAGTGCGCACCGGACCTTTATGCTTGTAAACAAGTTCGACGATCGCCGAACCCAGGATATGACCGGCATCGTAAAAACGAAGGCTAAGTCCTGGCAAGATTTCCACTGCTTTGTCGTACTTCATGCCAGAGAACTGCAACAGGCAGGCTTCCGCGTCGGCACGCGTGTAGAGAGGCTCTATCAACGGCTTGCCATTCCTGTCGCGTTTTTTGTTCTCCCACTCAGCGTCCTTCTCGTTAAGGTAGCCGGAGTCGGGCAGCATGATTTCGCAGAGTGCCCTGGTCGCGTCCTGCACATAAACGGGTCCGCTGTAACCACGCTTCACCAGCAGCGGGACGCGTCCGGAGTGGTCAATGTGTGCGTGACTGATGACGACGGCGTCAATCTCGTCCACGGGTATTGGGAAAGGATCCGAGTTGTGGACTTCATCCGGGCCGCCGCCCTGTATCAAGCCGCACTCGAGCAGCACTGTGTGATCACCCGCGCGGATGACATACAGGGAGCCGGTAACGTGCTCTGTGGCGCCAAAGAATTGCAGTTGCATGGTCGGCACACCCCGGGTTCAGGTCCTCAGTAAAATACTAGTTACCGTACGCGCTGAAGTACCTAGGGGTATGTACCGATGATTAGCGCGACCGGGCGTCGTAACATCGATAGGTGTAGGGCTTCGAAAGGACAATCGTCATGCGTGGCTTCGTCCCGGCGCTGGTGCTGGCAACGATCGCGCTTGTCGCGGTGGGCGGATGCACGCCGCAAACGAGCGTGGTGAAGGTCTATGAGGATTCAACGCGAGCGCCAGGAACCTATAAACGACTGCTGGTTGTCGACGTCAGCAGCGATTATGGACAGCAAACGCTTTTTGAAAGTGAAATTGCTGCCAGATTACGCAAGGAACAGGTCGATGCAGTCCCGATCTATACCAAACTCGACACGAGCAAAGGCGTAACCCAGAGCGAGATCAACAAGGTCGCCGACGATATTGCTGCTGACGGCATACTGATCACGCACATCGCCAGCGTTGATACCGAGGTCGATGTGGTGGCAGGCAGGGAGCAGCTGAAGTCTACCTGCCGACGTGGCGACCCCGTAGACTACTTCCTGTACGACCATGACATTATCGCCGAGCCGGACACTGTGAAGGTCGCGCATACACTGGTTGTAATTAGCAATCTGTATGATGGCCGTAGCCACGAGCGCATCTGGACTATTCAGTCGACCTGCTTCGGAAAAGAAAGTATGTCCGAGGCAATGAGCGAGGAAGCAAGTGCAATCGTCAGGCAATTACGCATCGACGAACTGATCTGACAGGAGGTGCGCTTTGAAAGCGATGCTCCTCAAACGGATTGCGTCCTTGCACGACAATCCAGAGCCGTTGACGCTTGCCCGGATTCCGTGTCCCGAACCTGCGAGCGACGAAATTCTCATCGCGGTTAGTGCTTGCGGCGTTTGCCACACCGAGATCGATGAAATCGAGGGCAGGACCCCGCCATCTTTCCTGCCGATCGTTCCCGGGCATGAGGTTGTCGGCAGAGTAGTGAAAACGGGTGCACGGGTTTCGAGACTCGCTCTCGGTGATCGTGTCGGCGTGGGCTGGATACACGAGTCATCCGGCGACATCGATGAAAATATCAGCGATCAGTTTGTCGCCACGGGGCGCGATGCGAACGGCGGTTATGCCGAGTTCATGACAGTACGGGAGGACTACGCTTATCCAATACCGGAGTGCTTCACGGATTACGAAGCCGCTCCGCTCCTGTGCGCAGGCGGAGTCGGTTATCGCGCGCTCAAACTTGCAAACATACAGAACGGCGACGTACTCGGACTGACCGGCTTTGGCGGTTCGGGGCACCTGGTGCTCCAGCTGGCCAGGAACCTCTATCCGGATTCGGAGATTTATGTGTTCGCTCGCAGCACCAAAGAACAGGCGTTTGCGATGCATCTCGGCGCGAGCTGGGCGGGTGATACGGCAGACATGCCGCCGAAGCCGCCATATGCGATTATTGACACCACACCGGTGTGGCGACCGGTGCTCGCGGCGCTTGGATTTTTGCGCCCGGGTGGAACACTTGTGATCAATGCGATTCGCAAGGAGGATACGGACAAACAGGCAATGGCGAGCATCGACTACGCGGAGCACCTGTGGCAGGAAAAGAAAGTGCAGACGGTGGCGAATGTCACGAGTCACGACATCAGGGCGTTTCTTGAGGTCGCGGCCAGCGCAGGGATCCGGCCCGAAGTTCGGGTTTACCCGCTTGAAGATGCAAACAAAGCTTTGCACGCTTTACGCAGCGGCCATATCCGGGGCGCCAATGTCCTTGCAATTGGTCAGGCAATGAATCGAACAATAAACGGAGATTGAAATGGCAAACGAGGGATATCACGAACCAGTGGCGGAACTCTCGGACGAAACGAGAGACATGCACCGCGCAATCACCTCTTTGATGGAGGAACTCGAAGCGGTGGATTGGTACAACCAGAGAGTTGACGCCTGCAAGGACAAAGACTTAAAGGCGATACTTGCGCACAATCGAGACGAGGAAAAGGAACACGCCGCCATGGTCCTGGAGTGGATACGGCGACGTGATCCGGGTTTTGACAAAGAGCTTAAGGACTACCTGTTTCAGGACGGACCCATCACCCACGAATAGTATTCACGAAAATCAATTAAGAGCAGTCTCAATTCCAGCGGCAGTGTGACAACCCTGGCATTGCTCAGTGATGCGTTTCGATGCGGCGCGCGCAGTATCAAGGTCGGTCGCATATTCAACTTCCTGGGCTGCCGCACGCATGCCAATTACGTAGGTTTGCCATTTGCGCGGTATGCGGTCCAGCGACTGGTGCTTTGACATCCAGAAGGCCGGAATTGAGGCCCTTTCGAGGTCGCCGTCGTCGAGCGCAAAATTGATGTCGTCAAGTTTGTCAGCGTGCTCGTGCATGTGGTCCAGGAATTTCGTATTGGTCTGGACACCAGACCGACTATCGACCGCCGTTGCGGTGTTCGTTTCCTGCACTGTGCAACCGGCCACGAACACGGCGAAACCAAGGATCAAGGGAAAGTAGGTTTTCATAGAAACTTCCGGTGGCGATTTACATAGAGGAATTATCAGCCGCGGCAGGACACGATTAAATAGGTAGTAATCGCCATGGCGTAGTATCTCCACGCAAGGCGGGTTAGGCTTGCGGCCATCACAATAAGAATCAGGGAGCACGTATGACTACATCTCGGCGCAGTTTTATCCGTTCGGCATCCGCACTCGGCGTCGCTGCGGCGCTGCCCGGATGGGCGTGTACGCAAAGCACTGCGCATAAGCCACTTAAGCTCCTGGTTCTTGGCGGTACCGGCTTCATCGGGCCGCATGAAATTCGCTACGCACAATCTCGCGGTCATAAGGTCACCATGTTCAATCGCGGCAAGACGGCTCCGGATATGTTTCCGGACGTTGAGGCGCTGATCGGCGACCGGGATGATCAGCTTGACGCGCTGAAGGGCCGGGACTGGGATGCGGTAATCGACAACTCCGGTTTCTATCCGCGCCACGTACGCCTTTCGGCCGAGCTTTTAAAAGGGCACGTGGGTCAGTACCTGTTTGTTTCCAGTATTTCTGCGTATGCAGAATCGCTGCGGCTCGAAGACGACGAATTTACGGCCGAGTACGCCGTGATGGACGATCCAACCGATGAGTCCGGCTCCATCTACGATGCGACTTACGGCCCGCGCAAGGCCCTGTGCGAGCAGGAAGTTACGAAAATCTTTGGCGACCAGGCCATCAATGTCAGGCCCGGCATCATCACCGGCACCGGCGACCCGACCGAGAGGCTGCGTCACTGGCTGGTACGCATGCAGGCCGGCAACGAGATACTGGTACCCGGGCAGGAAGACCTGCCCGTGCAGTATATCGATGCTGTTGATATGTGCGCCTGGATGGTGCGCTTGCTGGAGGACGGTAATGGCACGGGTCCTTATAACGCCGTCGGTGCTGAAGAGCCCTACCGTGCAAGGCCACTGCTTGAAGGCCTGCGCGATGCGACCGGCTCGAAGTCGACACTGACCTGGGTCGACTGGGACTGGATTCGCGAGCAAACAGCGGAAGAGCCGAATTACGGCCCTTGGTACGGAGCGGGGCCCATCCCTATCATGCAGGTAAACAATGACAGGGCGATGGCGGCGGGCCTGACCTTCAGGCCGATCGCAGACACAGCGAAGGACATGATTGCTGAATTATCGCCGGACTACGTTCCAGCGCGAAGGCAGAGCGGCTTCGACGCGGAAACGGAAGCCGCACTGCTTCTGAAGTGGCATGCCGAGCAAAGCTAGAACCAGGGCGGCTCGTTGCCGGCGATCCACTTGATATTGCAGCCGATGCTTGGCACTTGCTGTTTCGATACAGGCTCGCCAGCAAGTAGCGCGTCAATTGCACCACGCAAATCCTTGCCATCGACGGGCACCGAGTTGCCCGGCCTGCTGCCGTCGAGCTGGCCGCGATAAACCAGTTTTCCGGCGGCATCAAACAGGTAGAAATCCGGCGTGCACGCGGCGCGGTAGGCCTTCGCGACGCTCTGGTCGGCGTCGATCAAATACGGAAAGGTATAGCCGCGAGCAGCCGCCATCTGTTTCATTTCGGCAGGTCCGTCAGCCGGGTATTTCTTGGCATTGTTGCTATTGATCGCAAATACGGCCACATCCTGCGCCTCGCAATCCCGACCCAGTCGGGCAAGTTCGTCAGCGACATGGATAACGAACGGGCAGTGGTTGCAGATGAACATGACGAGTGTCGCCCGACGGCCTTTGGCATCAGCCAGCGAGTGCAGGGCGCCGTCGGCATCCGGCAATGTGAACGCTGGTGCCGCGGTACCGAGAGCAAGCATTTGAGATGGTGTTTCGGCCATGAGTTACTCAGCTGCAGCGTCGCCGGAAAGCGTCGCATCCAGCATCTCGACGAGCTCATCGCGGCTGTAGCTGTAAGGACCCCACTGGTTTAACTGCACAAGTTCATCCAGTTGCGTCTGGATTGTGAACTGTTGCTCCCTGTCGTTCGGCACAACCATGTAGCGACGCAACGGTTTTTCGTCAAACAGAGCATGCATGAACGCGGCGGTAACTTCGTCGGGCTCTTTGTATGACAGCTCGCGGGCGGCTGTTGCCTCGTAGGCCGCTTTCATTTCGTCGGTTATTTCGCCGCCCTCGGACTTCACCTGTTCAAGCTCGCGCTCAACGCTGGTACGACGAATATTCGACTTGTAGTTGCCGGGTTCGACGACGCTCACCGTGACGCCAAGCGGTTCCATTTCTGCAGCAAAGCTGTCGGTGAACGCCTCGATCCAGTGCTTGCTGCCGCTGTAAGCGCTGAAGCCCGGAAACGAAGAGATCGTGCCTGCGATGGACCCGGTTGTGACGATGCGGCCTTTCGCTTCGATGATCAGTGGAGCGAAGGCCTGTGACATGCGATAGACGCCCTCGACATTGACTTTGTAGACAAAGGTCTGGTCCTCGACCGGCGTCTCAACAACGGTGTCGCCACCGCCGACGCCGGCATTGTTGACGAGGGCATAAAGGCCTGTGCCTTTCTTTTTGACCATCTCGACCGCGGCATCGACCTGTTCCTGGCGGGTCACATCAAGTTTCACCGCCGTGATGTTTTCGATGGCGTCGAGTTCGGCAAGGTCCGCGTCTTTACGCGCACCGGCGTAGACGTGGTAGCCGGCCTCAGCCAGCGCTTCTGCAAGATTGCGACCGATGCCCGTGCTGGCGCCCGTAATCAGGATCGATTCTTTGTGATCAGCAACGGCGGTTTGCGGCGCCGCCAGAAAGACGAATGCGACAGCAATGGCGAGCAATTGAAAAAGTCTATTCACTTTGTTTCCTCTTATAGTCATAGGCGTTGGCCTTGGCCCACACCTCGAAATTCGATTTCAGTTTCAAATAGCGCGGATGCGTGCGCAGTGTATCGAACGCGGGATCGATACTGATTGGCAGGTACACAAATGGACCGCGCGTCTCAACCATGCGATCGATGTAATCCAGCGCCGCCTCGGGGTCGCCGGCCACATTCAGGGCGCGCGCAATTGCAGTCTGGTAATCGATTTCGGCCCAGGCATCCGGTCGCTGGTTCATTTCCAAATCGGCGATGGCTGCGCGCACGCCGTTGAGGTCACCCGCGTAGCCCGGCAAATCGACGGGAAAATACAAAGCATTGGCACGCCAACCTTCCGGGTAGGGCACTTCCCTGGCGTCGATGCGTGCTTTGATTTCCTGGAACAGTTTTCTGGCCGCTTCCGTTTCGCCGAGCGCGAGCAAGGCTTTGGCGCGAGAGATGTTGTAGACCTCGGGGGCATTCACGGGGGCTCGATATTGTTCCGGCCAATCGTCCAGGGACTGGCGAATCTTTTCCGGGTCGCGCGTCATCGCGGCGTAGTACGCCCGGACATTAAAGTAAACTTCAGAAACCTGTTCTCTGGGTCCCAAATACTCCCAGGCACGCATCGCGTTGCCCCGCTGTTCCGACATTTGCGCGAGACTGATCGGATCTATAGCCATGTCCGGGTTATTCGACAACGCGCGCGCCAGCGCTGCATCGGCTTCGTTGAATCGGCCCAGCTTGGCAAAGGATTCGATCAGGCTGCCATGCATATCGACGTTGAGCGGGTCCAGCCGGCTGCCCATCTCCAGTAGCGTTATGGCTTCGTCAAAGCGTCCCGCGCGCCGTGCGGCGAAGGCCTTGCCGGCGATCGCCAGTGGGTAGTTGGGTGACATTTCCAGAGCCAGGTCGAACTCGGCGTCGGCCGCGACGTAGTCCAGCCGGCCCCAGTAGTGGTAATAGCCGCGCGCCATGTGCGTCTCGATCGCATCCGGGGCAAGCTTTTCCGCCCGCCGCAAAGACTGATCAGCGGCGGCAACCCAGTCGCCTTCCTCGGCGGTATACCAATGGACAGCTATTTCGCTATAGGCTCTGGCTGCATAGGCTTCGCCAAACTCAGGATCATTTTCGATGGCATCGTTGAAGTGTCGAATTGATTCAAGCAGCGGTGCCGAGCCGGTCACGTAAAGAGTGGCCTGCAGCTTGCCGGCGACGAACGCGTCGTAAGCAGCAAGATTTTTTGTCGGACGTTTCGCGAGCTCTGCTTCGTCGGAAACGGACAACACGGAGTTCAGAGCACCGGCGATGGCCTTGGTTATCTCCGATTGAATGTCGAAGATATTGTCGGCGGTGAGGTCACGGTCATAAATTTCCGCCCAGAGATGATTGTCTGTTGCTACGTCAATGAGCTGCACATTGATCCGCACGCGATTGCCGGCACGTTGCACAGCACCTTCCATCACGGTAGCGACACCCAGCTCACGGCCGATATCGGGAATCTTGCGATCGGATCCTTTAAAGCCCATCACGGAAGTGCGTGAGATGACGTGCATGTCGGCGATCTTCGAAAGATGCGTCAGCAGGTCGTCGTGGACGCCGTCGGCAAAGAACGCGTCATCGGGGTTGGGACTGCGATTGGAAAAGGGCAATACTGCAATGGATTTTCCGAGCGCCGACGCTGTTGATACGCTGGACGTGGCGCCAGCTTCTTCCACAGCGCTTGCAACGGCTGTCGTGCCCGAGCCGACTGCAGTCCGGTCCGACTCTTTCATGACGATGACAAGACCGAGGATGACAATGCCGGCAATGATGGCGTAGTCGAGTTTTCGACCCGTCTCGGATGTGACGCTCTGGCCTTCCGCAACGCTTTCGGTGCGGACGACACCGTCGGGCGTAAGCTCGAACGCCCATGCGAGGATCAACGCAATCGGCAAACCGACTATAAGGAGTGCGACAACGACACCATCGAACCAGCCGGGCAGGTTCATGGAGTCCTCAAGGGTCGTCGCGACTTGCACGAGTACCCAGCCGGCGACGGCATAGACACCCGCAACCCTCACGACATTGCGTCGGCGTAACTCCTTGAAAAACTTGTCCATAAATTGAGCAATCCCGCAAATCCGGCAGTGACTCTAGCACGATACAGCGGGGCAAAGTCACTGTAAGATCGCGCCGCCAAAGAACAGGGTATTGTGTGTCCCAATGAGAAAAAAGCGAAGCAGGAAAAAACAGCCACCCCGGTGGCAGCGCTGGCTGCGACTGTTCACCATCGCCATGCTGGTGTTTGTGGTGTGCAGCTTTTTGCTGGTGCTGCCGCTGCGTTGGTACGAGCCCGTGACCACGGCGTTCATGCTGCTGGATGACAGCGAGCGACGCCCGCTGCTGCACGAGTGGGTGGAGTGGGATCAGTTGGGTACGGCGATCGCACTTGCCGCGGTCGCGTCTGAAGATCAACGATTCGCGGATCATTTCGGTCTCGACCCGGAGGCGATAAAAAAGTCTATCGGCGAGCAGCAGAAGCGCGGCTATCTTCGCGGCGGCTCGACAATTTCACAGCAGACAGCCAAGAACCTGTTCCTGTGGCGTGGCCGGAGTTTCGTGCGCAAAGGCCTCGAAGCCTGGTTGACGATTATTCTCGAGATTTGCCTGCCGAAACAGCGCATCCTCGAAATCTATTTGAACATCGCCGAGTTCGGGCCCGGTATTTACGGTGCGAGTGCCGCAAGCAAGACGTTTTTTGGCGTCGTTCCGAGACGATTAAGTGACCGGCAGGCGGCTCTACTCGCCGCTGTGCTGCCTAACCCTAAACAATTTCGCGCCAACGATCCGACGCCGTATTTGCAAAAACGCAGCAACTGGATCGTGCGTCAAATGTGGCGTTTGCGACGTGAGGCCTGGATAACGCGAATTACGCAATAGCGACAGAGTATCGCTGTTACATTCTGAAACAATCTGTTACCTGATCGGGCAGAACTGTCAGGGCACCGTCAATACGATCTCCCTACAAATCAACTGTATGGAGATCGACATGAAACACCCGACTTACTTTGTAACGTTGCTGGCCGCTGGCGTCTTCCTTGCCGGCTGCGACGGTGATGACGGCATGAATGGCATGGATGGCAGCGACGGAGCCGACGGACTTAACTCGCTCGTCGCAACTCGTGACATTCCAAAAGGTGACGCTGTTTGTCTCGGCGGCGGCCTTGCCCTGGACAGCGGTCTGGACACCAATCGGAACGACGTCCTGGACGCAGGCGAGGTCACCTCAACGGAGCTTCTGGAGTGCGCAGCGACACCCCTGATTCGCGCACTGCATGCCTCACCGGATGCGCCCGCGGTCAATATTTGGGTTAATGGCGCAACGGCACTGACAGACGTGGACTATGCACAGGGCTCCGGATTTCTTCCGGTTGTCGAAGAGAACGTTGTTCAGGTCGAAGCGATCACACCAGCAGGTAATGCTGTCGTAATCGATGCTGATGTGAATCTCGATTACAGCACCGAAGCCAGCATTATTGCGGTCAACACCGTCGCAGATGGAATTCGCGCGTTGCCGGTTATCAACAACTCGGACGAGCGCATCAGAGAGGGCTACTTTAGAGCTCAAGTCGTGCATGCGTCGCCTTCAGCGCCCCCCGTTGACGTTTACGTGACGGAGCTTGGCGCAGACCTCCTGGCAAGTGCCCCGGTCAATGGTGCGATGACCCCACTTGCTTTTGAAAGCTTCACCGGTCGTGTGGAGGTTCCGGCAGGTGCTTATCAGATTCGAATTACTGTGGCTGGCGATGCCACCAAGACAGCCGTTTTCGACTCTGGCGAAATTGACCTGCCTGCTGGTGCCGATCTGATGATTGTCGCGATTGAAAATGTTGGACCTGGCGACACGCCGGTACAACTGATCGTTCTGGACGGCGCTGCTGCCACGCAACTCAACGACGTCAATACGCCAGCCTCCGTGGTCGCTGTCCACCTTTCCCCGGACGCACCTGCGGTGGATATCCTTGCGGATGTGAATGGCACGGCCGTGAACGAAGCGATAGCGCTGGTACGCAATGTATCCTTCGGCGAATTCTGCGATCTTAACGGTGTCCCGGCTCCTGGCGACTACACCATCAGCATCGCAGAGAACGCCGACAACAGCATAGTGCGGTTACAGTTTCCCCTGGTTGTGGATCAAGGCGACGAGGCAACTGCAATCGTCTCCGGCTTCCTGAGCTCGGGAACGACCGCTATCACTGCCTTGCCACTGGCGGGAGACACACGCAGCATTTTCACCGAGACCAAGCTGCGCATCACCCATGGCTCGCCGTCAACTCCGGACGTTGATCTCTACCTGGTTCCTGCAGGAACGGATATCAGCGACGCCATGGTAACGCCGAGTTTCGCAGCGGTGCCTTTCGGCGCAAGCACGCCAATGCTGTCGATCGCAAACGGCACATACGACGCAATCGTAACGCTACAAGGCTCTAAAACTGCGGCGATCGAGTTGCTTGGCCTTAACTTCGCGGGCGGCGAAGTGCTCGATGTGATCGCGCGTGACCCGAACATCGACGGCAGCGAAGGAACCCTCCCCCTGCCGCTGGTCATTGACTACTCTGCCGTGCCGGCCTGTCCGGCGCCGTAGTCGAAGATCTGGCGGCCCCTAGAACCCATTGGGTTCAGAGCGCTCGGGCTTCCCCTCCCGAGCGCTCTTTTTTTATTTGCAAACGGTATAGTTGTCCCATGGCCAAAGTCCTTCTTATTGACGATGATAAAAAGCACTCGGAACTCCTGAAGGCGTATTTCCAGCGTTTCGATATCAAGCTCACCTGTGCGCTCAACGCTGAAGACGGGTTCAAAAAGCTCGCCAGAACGGAGCCGGATTTGCTGTTGCTGGATGTCATGCTGCCCGGCATGAGCGGCTTTGATATCTGCCGGGAAGTCCGAAAAAAGAGCAATATACCGATCATCATGCTGACCGCCCGGGGCGACGTTATCGATCGCGTATCGGGACTCGAGTTGGGTGCCGATGATTATGTTGGCAAGCCTTTCGAACCTCGGGAACTGGTTGCGCGAGTGCAGGCACTGCTGCGCCGGGCAGAGCAAGTCGGATCGGTAATGGGAACACTGGCTTTCGACGGGCTCACCATCAACACTGAGACGCGGTGTGTACAGGTCGATGGCGCGGCTGTGGACCTGACGTCGATGGAATATGAGTTGCTAATGATATTGGCACGTCGCCAGGGAAGAAAACTGTCACGCGACGAGATATTGAGCGAGCTGCGTGGCATTGATGCGGCGCTGCTCACCCGCTCCGTCGACATCATGGTCAGCCGTTTGCGACAAAAGCTCGGTGATGCTGCCAAGCCACCGCGATTCATACAGACGATCTGGGGGCGCGGATACTCCTTCGTGGGCATACCCGCGAGTGATGCTTAAGAGGTTCTCAAGGTCCTTGTCCTTTCGGCTCCTGGCCATCTTCTTTTTGCTGGGCGGCCTGTTCGTGCTTGGCACGTTAAAGGCCATCAAGGTTGTCTATAACAGCGACGATATTCGGGGTTTGATCAGCGGTCATTTGTCGTTGCATGTCAGCTATGTGCTGAATGACATCGGCTCTCCGCCACGCATCGAGCGAGCGATCGGTATAACGGAACGTGTCCCTGTCGATATCCGGATATCGGGACCCGATCTCGATTGGGCATCCGACCCGGATTTTCCAGAGTTGAGTGAGCTTGTGTTCGCGCCGAGTCCGACCTTCAGCGACGACCCGGGGTCGTGGGTTGACGAGCTGCAGGGCGTGGAGTTTGCAGAATGGGAAGATCACAGCCTTCTGAAAATGACCCAGGGCGAATACGATATCGTCGTTTCCAGTCCAAGAATTTCGGACGTCTCGAGCGGCATGGATCTGACCTGGCTGATTGTCGGCATGGGACTGACGTTTCTGCTGCTCGCGTATGCGGCGGTCAGCTGGCTGTTCCGACCGATCAACCTGATACGCGAGGGCTCGGCGCACATTGGACGAGGCAACTTCGACCACCGGATAAGCAATATTCGCCACGATCAGCTCGGCGACCTCGCGAACGACATCAATGAGCTGGCAGCCGACGTGCAGCGCATGCTGGATGCAAAGCGTGCTTTGTTGCTCGGTATCAGCCATGAGTTGCGAACGCCCTTGTCAAGAATGCGCCTGACGCTCGAGTTTCTGGAAAATGAGGAGGAGAAGCAGAACCTGAAGGAAGAAATTCTCGAAATGGAAAAAATCGTCGCGGCGTTACTGGAGGCGGAACGGCTCAATGTCCGGCACGCTGCGCTGACGCGAACGAATGTACGGGCCAGTGACCTGATCGACGAGCTGTTGAATGATTTTTTCTCAAGAGACAAGGATCGAATTGAGCTCAGCCAGCCGGATAAAGAGCTGCGCGCGAATATTGACGAGGCGCGCATTACGTTGCTGCTGAAAAACCTTCTGAGCAACGCACTTCGTTACTCAAAGGCGTCTGACGGCAAAGTTGAACTTGGCGTAAATGCGGAGGGTACCGATCTTGTATTTACGGTCCGGGACCACGGACCGGGCCTGCCGAGGGACGACGCGGAGCATATTGGCGAGCCTTTTTACCGCGGTGACCGCTCGCGTGACCGCGAGTCAGGGGGGACGGGCCTGGGCCTGTATCTTGCGACGCTCGTTGCCCGGGCTCATGGCGGCACGCTGACCCTGAAGGAAAATTCGGATTCCGGGGCCTGCTTCGAGGCTCGAATTCCGAAGGGCTGACAGGGCTACTGCGGAATAAGGCGGATACTTCAGATTGTCCGCGACCGGGTCTCAAGGCCATGCGTGGCGCGCCACATGGCGCAATTGTAAGGGAATGTAACAAAGCGCTGTAAGCCATTGTTGGCGCAATTCGCCCTCCGTATATTTACCGGCAGTTGAAACTGGAGGCCGCAATGCGCGCCATTACTGCACAAGCCGTTAGCTGGACCGAATCCGGAATATTACCCGACACCGTAATCCGGGCGGGTATCCGACGGTTGCTCGAATCGAAACGCAAGGAAATTCATTCCGGCGACATTGAGTACGCTGCGAAAGCGACGAATCGTTTTGTCGAGATGATGAACGAGTCGCCGATCGCGCTGCTGCCAGAGATTGCGAATGAGCAACACTACGAAGTGCCGGCCGGATTTTTCACCGAAGTCATGGGTGATCACCGGAAGTACAGCTGCTGCTATTGGCCTGCGCACGTGGGCAACTTGTCAGAAGCTGAGGTCGCGGCGCTTGAATTGACTGTGAAACGAGCCGGCATCCAGGATGGGATGAAGGTGCTCGATCTCGGTTGCGGCTGGGGGTCACTGTCATTTTGGATAGCGGAGCACTTCCCCAACTCGTCCGTTACCTCTGTTTCAAACTCGACATCACAACGCGACTTCATACTCAAGCTCGCTGGCGAGCGCTCTATCGAAAATATCGATGTTGTTGTGTGCGACATGAATGATTTTTCCACCGAGCAGCGCTTTGATCGAGTGGTTTCAATCGAGATGTTCGAGCACATGCGTAACTACGGCGAACTGTTTCGTCGCATCGATAACTGGTTGCTGCCCGATGGCCGCTTTTTCATGCACGTGTTCTGTCACCGCACGACTCCGTATGAATACATCGACAAGGGACCCGCTGACTGGATGAGCAGGCACTTTTTCAGCGGCGGAATAATGCCCAGCGCGGACCTGCCGCTACGTTTCGCTGAAAATCTCTGCATCGTCGATCGGTGGCATTGGAACGGGCAGCACTATGCGAAAACATGCAATGCATGGCTGAAGAATATGGACCAGAACGAGAGCCGCATCATGCCGATTCTTGTCGACTGTTATGGCGAAGAGAAGGCCTCGCTGTGGTGGCAACGGTGGCGCATCTTTTTCATGGCTTGTGCGGAACTCTTCGATTATGACGACGGATCTGAGTGGTTCGTGGGTCATTACCTGTTTAAAAAGGCGCCCAACTAAATGTTATTGCTCGTGAACATTGTC
>JAOUNH010000018.1 GCA_029881055.1 Gammaproteobacteria bacterium | reverse complement strand
TCAGGCCCTGGTCGCTGCGCAGCCGGCTGCCCAGCGACCAGGGCCTGAATACCTACTATCCGAACATTCATCGCGACTGGGCCTGGGGTGAGGAAGAAAATCGTGCGTCGTTAAAACAGATCCGGTCCGTGCTGCACGACCACGCCGATCTTGGCAAAGTGCTGGTACTCGGCGCCGGTGCCGGCCGCCTGGCTTACGACGTCCACACTCAGCTGCAATGCGAACTAACCGTGGCAATGGACTTCAACCCGTTGCTGATGCTGGTTGCGAAAACGGTTACAAGCGGCGAAAGCCTCAGCCTGCACGAGTTTCCGATTGCGCCGCTGTCACTCGAAGATGATGCTGTACTGAGGAAACTGACGGCTCCCGAGGTCGCCGATGAACATTTCCATCTGCTGTTCGGCGATGCCTTGCGAGCACCATTCGCTGATGAGAGCTTCGATACGGTCGTAACACCGTGGCTGATTGACATCATCAGCGAGGACTTGCCGATACTTGCTGCACGTATCAATAGCCTGTTGCGAGATAATGGCCGCTGGGTCAATTTCGGATCGCTGGCCTTCTCCAGCCCGGAACGCGCACTGCGCTATAGCCCCGAGGAAGCCAAGGCAATCATCGCGGAGAGCGGATTTTCCGACCCCTATGTCTCGCAGGCGACCATTCCCTACATGAGTTCGCCCGCAAGCCGCCACGGCAGACAGGAGCGCGTTTTCACGTTCTCGAGTTACAAGGAGCGCGGCGTGAAGAAACCCGCGCGACATACCGCTTTGCCGGACTGGATAGTCACAGGCAAGGGAGCAGTGCCGCTGACGAACTCATTCCGGCAACAGGCCATGACGACGCAAATCTATTCTTTCATCATGTCGCTTATCGACGGCAAACGATCCATCAAGGACATGGCGATCATCCTCGAGAAACAGAAGCTGATGACGCGCGACGAAGCCGAACCCGCCATCCGGTCCTTCATGACGCGGATGTACGACGACTCGAGGCGGCAATCAGGTTTCTGACGGAGTTGCGGGCGGCTCGCTCCAGCGAGCAAGGATGTACTGCCCAATCTTGTTAACGGCGTGACGGGCCTCCGGCATTTTGCCGACAAACATCTGGAACACGTGCCACATCTCCGGCCAGACTTCGAGCTCAACGGCGATACCTGCGGCGATGCAGGCATCGGCAAAGCGTTCCGAGTCGCTTAACAGGATTTCATCGTCGCCTACCTGGATAAACATCGGTGGCAAACCCTCGACATCGGCGAATACGGGCGATACGAGCGGAAAACGACGCTGGTGAGGCTCGCAATAAAGATCCGCTACATCCGGCAGATCCGCCGCGCGAATAAAGGGATCCTGTGCAGCACGCGTACGCATCGACTCGCCGCTACCTGTCAGGTCAAGATAAGGCGACAACAACACAGCCGCGGCCGGAAGCGGGTCGCCCGCGTCGCGCAGGGCCAGCAGCGTCGCTACCGTCAGGCCTCCGCCGGCCGAGTCGCCCGCGATCACAATGTCCCCGGCCTTTATGCCCATGGCAAGCAGCGATCTGTAAAGCGCTACCGAATCATCTATTGCCGCGGGAAACCGGTGTTCGGGCGCCAGTCGGTACTCTGGCAGCAAAGTACGTATTTTCCCGGCGCGGGCAATGTGACTCACAAACTGCCGATACATGTCGCAACTGCCAACGACGTAGCCGCCGCCATGCAAATAGAGCAACAGCTTGCCGTCCATCCGGCCTTTCGGTGTCAGCCACTCGACGTAAAGTTCGTTGATTTTGTCGGACTCTATGCGCACGCCGGTGGCCATCATCATCACGTGACCGATCCTGGACCAGCGGCGACGAATCTTTTGCATGTCCAGATTGTCAATATGCAGCCGCCTGATATAGGCACCGGATATCGAACGCATGATTTTGGCGCGAATGCTGCTCATAAGAGTTTATGATGAAAATGAAGACTGAAGAGTACACGACTGATGCAAATACTGCGCACACCTGATTCACGGTTCGAGGGCCTTCCGGACTACGACTTCGCTCCCACATACGTCGACGTCGGCGGGCTGCAAATGCATTGCGTCGACGCAGGTCCTTCAGACGGTGCCATTGTATTGTTGCTGCATGGCGAGCCGAGCTGGTCTTACCTTTATCGTCATATGATCCCGCCCTTGCGGGATGCCGGTTTTCGCGTCATTGCACCGGACCTCATCGGTTTCGGAAAATCCGACAAACTGGTCCGGAAAGCCGACTATTCCTTTGCAGCGCATGTCACCTGGATGACACGATTTGTCGAGGCCCTCGACCTTCGCGACATCACGCTGTTTTGCCAGGACTGGGGCTCGCTGATCGGCTTGCGCGTTGCAGCCGAGAACGAGGAGCGATTCGCACGTATCGCTTTGGGCAACGGCGGCCTGCCGACCGGCGACCGCGCAATGCCCCGAGCATTCAAGGTCTGGCAGGCCTTCGCGCGTTTCAGCCCGTGGTTTCCGCTCGGCAAAATCGTCCAGAGCGCGACTGTTACGCGATTGCCCGATGCAGTGGTTGCCGCCTACGATGCGCCCTTTCCGTCCGGCAAATACAAAGCCGGTGCGCGGGCATTTCCGCTGCTCGTACCGACCCGACCCGACGATCCGGCGAGCGCCGCCAATCGCGCCGCGTGGGAGGTCTTCAAACGCTGGGAGAAACCGTTCCTCACCTGCTTCAGCAATCGTGACCCCATCACGCGCGGCGGCGAGAAAATCTGGCAGGGCACCGTTCCGGGCGCCAGGGACCAGCAACACGTGAAGATCCGCAACGCGGGTCACTTCCTGCAGGAAGACAAGGGAGGCGAATTAGCCGCGGTTTTGATCCGGTTTATCGAAACTAGCGTTCGAGGTACTTAAGCTTGTCCTTAACCTCACGCCACTCATCCGCATCGTCGGGCGGATCTTTCATCTCGGTGATGACGGGCCAGTCCTGCGATAGTTCCTGGTTGAGCTTCAGGAAGTGCTCCTGCCCGGCCGGCAGTTCGTCCTCGGAGAAGATCGCCTCAACCGGACACTCAGGCTCGCACAGCGTGCAGTCGATGCATTCGTCGGGATCGATCACGAGAAAATTGGGGCCTTCGTGAAAGCAATCCACAGGGCAAACCTCGACGCAGTCGGTTAATTTGCACTTGATGCAGGCTTCTGTAACCACGAATGTCATGCTGGGTCCCTCTCTCCGGAGCGCGTACGCTATGCGATGTTGTACCTTGAATCAAGTCATGTGGGCGACCAATAGCCGCTATTCTCCGCTGCGCGCCGCTCATCGGCCAGTTTCTCGAGATGCGCAAGCAGGGAGCGCTCCGCCCAGCCGTAAAGATGCTCGCTCACGTCCTTGTAAACATGCGGTACGAGCTGCCTGACCGTCAGGCCCGGATGGGCCCTGAGCGCCGCGACAACTTTCGACTCGCGCTGCAGGCGGTGATCGATAATCCAGTCGATGGCGCGCGCCGGGTCGCGAATCAGCTCACCATGACCCGGTGCGAGTATCGCGGGTTGCCGGTTATTAACTTTGGCGAGAGAGGCCAGGTAGTGGCTCATGTTGCCATCGGGCGGGTCGATGACAACGGTGGAACCATCAATGATGTGATCGCCGGTAAATATCCAGTTCAGCTGCACGTGCCGGTAACACAGGTGATTCGATGCATGTCCCGGCGTGTGGATGGCCTCAAGTTCGATTCCGTCCACGGTAACCCTGTCCCCGTCGATGAGTTCGCGATCCGGCCGGAAGGTGCTGTCCTGGTGCCGGCCCAGCGGCGCCGGACTGCCCAGAAGTTTTGCACCGGTCCGCTTTGCAAGTTCGACAGCGGCCGGCGAATGATCCGGATGCGTGTGCGTCACGAGCACCCAGCGTATGGGCGCCGCGGATCGGTCGACGATTGCCTCAAGGTGCTTTTCGATCAAGGGGCCGGGATCGAGCACCGCGATCTCGGCAACGCCAAACAGGTACGTATTCGTACCCGGTCCCGTCATCATCGACGGATTCGGCGCAAGCAGCCTGCGAACTCCCGGGGCAAGTTCAGTGAAATCGGGCATCGCCGGGCCGAACGTCGTCACGATTTCGCGCCGGGATAGTCTTTATCGCCAGGCAACACAATTTCCCGCTTGCCCTTCCTGATGATGACTGCCGGCACCATGCTCGTAACGCCCCACTCGGAACTCGACTTCGCCCAGTCCACCAGGCTTTCCAGGTCCTTGTGGCGGGCCACGCTTTCCAGTGTCTTGATCGTCGGATAGTGCAGTTTCACATCGCCGCGTCGCCCGGCGGCCAACATGTCCTTCGCCGTTACCCAGCACGATTCTGTCAGTTCACCGCCGCAGTGTTCGGCGCACTGCCCTTCCGGCAAGACTGCGAGAAAAAAGCGCGTCGAGTATCGCTTCGGCAATGACTCCGGCGTCACCCAGTGACTGAAGTAATGCAGCCGGTCGCAATACAGTGTCAGCCTGTTTTGCGTCACCCATTCCGCCCAGTTAAGACTGCCGTCATTCAGCGCATTGCGAACTCTTATAAGGTCCTCATCGACGGAGGATAAGTCGGCGAGCAACACGCCCGATTCCTCGAACAACTCGCGAATTGCCGAGCTGAAATATTTAAGACCGTCTTTTTTTATGCCGAGGCGCGCGGCGGCCGCTTCGCTCGTAACCCCTTGACAGAAATCATAAATTTCGGAGTCCTCAGCATCGACAACACCACCCGGGAACGCGAAAGCTTCGCCAAAAGACGAGCGTTCATGACGCCTGACCATGAAGATTTCGGGGCTGGCTGCCGCCGCACGAACGAGGACTACGGTGGATGAGGGACGCGCATAAGCAGCATCAACCAAGGTCACTGACCTCTTCTTCATCCGCTTCAACGTAAGCTTTCAGTCGCAGTAGCGCCTCGCCGATGACGGCGTCGACAGGTGCTGCAATACTTTCGAGGCCTCCTGGCTGGTAACCACCGACGGCATAGGTGAACGTGACCCTGGTGCCTTCATCGTGAGCATCAAGTTCCCAGGTCATGTTTCCGCTGACGCCCATCAGCCCCAGCGGACCCAGGGCACCGGTGAGCCGTATGACGACACCCGGATTCACCATCGTTACCTGCATATGCACGACGCCGGCATTGTCACCGAAGTGCTCGCAAAAACATCCGAGGGGCTGTGCTTTGATACTGAGAAGACTGGCGTCACCGGAAACCGTGTGGTCCGGGTTCCACCAGTTGCCGACTTCGGCGGTCGCGGCCTGCCACACGGCATCCTTACCGGCGCTGATCACCACCTCGCTGACGACCGTGAAACCGCCTTCGCCGGCAGCAGTCACTTCGGCGACCGCTGTCGCCGAGCAAGTCGCGAAAAGGACGACGAACATCACTGGCATCTTCATTTGCGGCTCCTCGAGAGAGCGACTAGCTTACCGCAAATTTGAATTACGCAAGCGCTGTCCACATATCGGAAAATCTGTATCGTTGGCCAAGTCATGAACGAAGACCTGAGAGTAGTGTTCGAGAGTCGCAACCGGCAAAGCTGTGCCGATCGCGCATTGGTACTGGAATCGCTCCGCATACCGCACCAGCTAATGGACGACGGCGGCTCCTGCGTCCTGATCGTGCCAGCGCCGTTTTCAGCGCAGGCCGTCAATGAGCTGAGACTCTACGACGATGAAAACCCGCCCGTGCTTAAGAAAACACCGCTGCGTGTTGAATACCACGACGCCGTGCCGGGGCTGGCCGGCTATGTCCTGGTCGTCTGCCTGGTGGCCGGCATGGCCGGATATTCCTACTTCCAGACCAACTGGTTTGTTGCGGGACGTGTCGACGGCGAACTCATACGGCAGGGAGAGTTTTGGCGGCTTTTCACGGCGCTGACGCTGCACGCTGACGTCAAGCATTTGCTGAGTAACCTCGTGTTCGGCGTCTTCTTCGGGCTGTTTGCCGGCCGATTACTGGGCTCCGGCGTCGCCTGGCTCGCGATCGTTCTCGCTGCCGCGACCGGAAACGGGATCAACACCCTGTTACTCGAATCCTCACACCGATCCATCGGTGCATCAACAGCCGTGTTCGCGGCACTGGGCCTGGTCGCAGGCTACGTCTGGTTCAGGAGGCTGATGTCGCAGGACCGCTGGTCTAATCGCTACGGCCCGCTCGTCGGCGGTCTGGCCTTGCTGATGTACACCGGCACTGGCGGCCCGAACACCGATGTCGGCGCTCATCTGCTCGGATTTGTCTGCGGGTTCGGAGCGGGTTATATCCTGAGTCGCGAGGGCGACGTTGCCGCCAACTTGCGAACGCAGCTCATTACGGGTGGACTCGCACTGGGCCTCATCTTTTTCAGCTGGGCTATCGCTCTAAGCGTCTGAAATCGGGCCAAACTACTGTAGAATTTTGGCATGCGGAAAAAGTCGTTAAGATGAAAGGCGTCCTGCTGTTCCTGGTCGTATTGTTAATTACTGTCGCAGCGGTCCTCTGGATTCGACACGGCGGCGGCAATACCTACTCCGACCTGACAGGCACGCCGCGGTTGCACGCCGAGGCACTTGAAGAAGTGCTTACCTACCCTGAACCGGTCGGCAACGTTGCGGTGAGCAGCACGGGTCGGATCTTTTTTACAGTACATCCAGAGTCCCGCCCGCACGGCAACAAGTTGCTCGAATATGTCGACGGCGCATCCATTCCGTTTCCGTCGCCGCGCCAGCAAAGCGAGTTGTTCGACACGCCGCTCGGCATCGCAATCGACCGGCTCAATCGTTTGTGGGTCATTGACCACGGTAATCATGGATTGCGCTCGGCACGCATTGTTGCGATCGACCTCGAGACCGGGAAAGTCCTGCGGGATCAGCACCTCGACGAGACCATCGCGCCTGCCGGCTCCCTGTTGCAGGACCTGCAGGTCAGCGCGGACGGGCGCACGATAGTGATCGCCGATGCCAGTTTCTGGCGCAAGTCGCCCGCGCTCATCGTTTACGACGTGGAGACCGGAGAAGCCCGGCGTGTGCTTGAGGGACATCCAACGGTGTCGGCCGAGAATTTCGTTATCCGGACGGATGGCAAGCCTATGCAATTTCTCGGTGGCATGGTGGCACTGCGCGGCGGCGTCGACGGCATCGCGCTCGGACCGGAGTGGCTATATTACGGAGCACTAAACGGTTCCGGCCTGTATCGCATCCGGCTGAAAGATCTCCTGAACCGGGGGCTGCCTGCGTCACAACTGGCGAAGACAATCGAACGGCACAGCAACAAACCGCTCAGCGATGGCCTGAGCATCGATACGGACGGTAGTGTGTATGTTACCGACGTTGAACACGGCGCCATCTTCAAGATCGGTCCTGACAGCGGTTTGACCACCTTGATAAAATCGCCGCGGCTGCGCTGGCCGGACGCCTTGTCTTTCGGGCCCGACGGTTATCTATACGTCGCCGACAGCGCACTGCCGGAACTCATTCTAAAATCAGACGAACACATCAGGGCCCAGGGACCGTATCAAATTTTCCGGTTCCAGACAGGCTCCCTGGGTAACCCCGGGCAATAACAAGGTATCTCCGTCCCGTTCCCGCAGCGCGATATCCACATCTACAACCAGGTGGCCGACGAATCAGTCCTCGACGTCGGGTTCGATAAAGCACCAGCGCAGTTTCGGGATGCGATTCTTCAGCTCGCGCTCCAGCGCGTTGATGCTCGCAACAGCTTCTTCAATGGACAGACCATCGCGCAACTTGATTTTCGCGGCCAGCATGGTATCAGGCCCGAACTGCATGGTTATCGTCTTGAAGACAGACTCTATGCCCTCCTGACTTTCGATAATCGCAGCTATTGCATCCTGAATATCCGGATCGGCAGAGCGTCCGACCAGCAGGGATTTGACGCGTGACGCTACGAAGGCAGAGATGACGATCAGTATGACGCCAATGCAAATGGATCCAAGCGCATCGTAGTAAGGATTGCCCGTTATTTTGGCTGCGACGAGGAAGCAGAGCGCGACGATCAGGCCAAGCTGGGCACCGATATCCTCGCCGAGAACGACGACCAGTTCTGAATTGCGAGTGTGTTTCAACCACTCCCGAAAAGGTCGAGCACCGCGGACCTTGCGAATTTCAGTCAACGCGCCAAACAACGACGATCCCTCGAGGAGAATTGCGAGGCTCAGCACGAGGATCGCCACCCAGACATAGGTCAACGGTTCCGGATGCTGCAACTTGTGCACGCCTTCGTAGATGGAAAATATGCCGCCCATGCTGAAAAGCAGGATCGCAACGATAAAACTCCAGAAGTAGCTGAGTTTTCCATAGCCGAGCGGGTGTTCATCGTCTGCCGGTTTCTGCGACTGGCGAAGTCCAAGGTAAAGAAGAACCTGGTTGCCGGTGTCCGCGTAGGAATGGATGGCCTCGGCAAGCATACTGCCGGACCCCGTCAGCCAGGCTGCCCAGGATTTCGCTATTGCGATGCCGAAATTGGCAAGGAATGCATAGAGTATCGCCCTGACAGTCGAATCGTGCGTTGATGAAACCATAGGTAAACGGAATGCCGGCAGCTGCGTTAAGGCACTATCATGCCACGGTATCCGCGGCCAAAGGACTCCAAAAATGAGACACTTAGCTATCGTCGTGCTGGCTTTTGTGCTGGTTTTCGCCGGCTGTGCCGCGCACCCTGACCCTATTGTCGACATGAAAGGCGTAAACCCCGACTTGCTTGCGAAGGACTGGGCGGACTGCGAGGGCTATAGCGAACAGATTGTCATGGGCCAGGGTGTCGCCAAAGGCGCGGCAGCCGGAGCCGGTGTCGGTGCAATTGGCGGCGCGATTAACGACCACGTCGGCCGCGGCGCCGCGAACGGGGCATTGATAGGCGCGACCAAGTCAGGGCTGGACGCGGACCGGGATAAACAGCAGGTCTTCAAACGTTGCCTGCGAGGCCGGGGCTACCAGGTCCTCAACTAGTTTGCCGCGTCGTTAATCTTGACCACGGCCCCTGCCGCCAGTACTGTACATCCATACAGTACGAGGCGCATTCATGAAGGCAACACCTCATAAAGGTCGCGGTGCGATCACGTCGAAAGAGGGACGATACGCATCCCGAACCATTGCTTTCGACGACAGCGAAGCCGAGCTGCGCAGTGAAACCGCACCTGAGACTGTACTCAGGGCGATGCAGGCCGGCACCATCATCAGCAGCAACAACTCGCCTGATGTGCCCTTCGATCGCTCCATTAATCCTTACCAGGGTTGCGAGCACGGCTGTGTCTATTGCTATGCCCGGCCAAGTCACAGCTACCTCGACCTGTCGCCAGGACTCGACTTCGAAACGCAGATTTTCTACAAGCCTAATGCCGCCGCCCGTTTGCTTGCCGAATGGCAAAAGCCGGGTTACGAGTGCCAACCGATCACCCTCGGCGCAAACACGGACCCGTACCAGCCGGCGGAAAAGAGCCTGCAGATTACGCGGCAACTGCTCCGGCTTTTCGCCGATTACCGCCACCCGGTAAACCTGATCACCAAGAGTCATCTGATCAGTCGCGACATCGACCTCCTCGCAGACCTTGCCGGGGACGGGCTGTGTTCTGTCGCTGTGAGTATTCCAACGATGGACGCCGCGCTTAAGCGCATCATGGAACCGCGCGTTCCCTCCGCAAGTGCCAGGCTTAATGCGATCAGCGAACTGAGCCAGGCAGGCATTCCGGTCAGCCTCCTGCTGGCGCCCGTCATTCCGGCAATCAACGACGCGGAAATAGAATCGATCCTTGAGGCCGCCTCGCAGGCCGGCGTCGTGCAGGCACATTATATTTTTCTGCGGCTGCCGCATGAGCTCAAAGAAATCTTTTCGGAATGGCTCAGGGCGCATTACCCGGATCGCTTCCTGCATGTCATGAGCCTGATCAAGCAGGCCAGTGGTGGCAAAGCCTACGATCACCGATTTGGAACCCGGCAGACGGGCAAGGGCCCTTACGCTGACATGCTCGCCGCCCGATTCGCGAAAGCGATTCGAGAATGCGGACTCGACAGGCGCGGTTACCAGCCAACGCTCGATTGCAGTCAATTTCTGCATCCCGCACGCCAGCAACTCGGTTTCAGTTTCTAGTCGACCGGGCCGTCCTCGTGCTACTGTCGATCGACGTCAATGCGTATAGTGGATTTCACGGAAAGAGCCCCAAATCGAGAACTATCGAAGCCACGCCCGGTCTTAAATTTCCTGGGATGGCTGATTGACAGCACAACCAGAAGCCCCGATTCCAAGACCTAATGAGAATGATCAAAAAGCTACCTTACGCCGCCTTCGCCGCCTTGATATTGATGCCCCTCGCCGCTGGCGCACAGGATCCAGGGCTTGCTGGTCTGACGGAACAGGCGGTACCCGTTGCGGAAGATGATCCTGTACCCGAACTGGCCGATTCCGGCCGCGAAGCCGACGAAGAACGGCTGCTCGAGGAGTTTGCGCGATACAGGCAAATGGTCCAGGAAGGCATATTGGATGAGGCCGATATCGCGGCCAAGCGAATCGTTGAGCTGGCAATCAAGGTTTACGGGCCGCTCTCCCGGGAAACGGCCAGCGCCCTGAATAATCTCGCTATCGTCCAACACAGCACCGGTCAGTACGATGCCGCGATTCAGAATTTCATGTCTGCCGTCGAGATCATCGAAGTCGTTGAGGACCGTCTCAACGCCGCGCTGGTCAATCCCCTGAAGGGATTGGGCGCCGCTCAGCTCAGTAGCGGACAACCCAACCAGGCAAGACAGACGTTTGAGCGAGCGACTCATATTACGCATGTCAATGAGGGACCTCATAACCTGGAACAGGTCGAGATTCTCGAGTCCATCGCCGAAACCTATGTTCGGATGGGCGAACTTGACGAGGCGCGCGAAACCCTGGACAGGATTCACGCGCTGAATGTAAAACACTTTGAGGAAAATCCGCTGGGCTTGCTGCCCTCTTTAATGACTCGTGCCGATTGGCAGCATCGCGCCGGATATTTTGCCGATGAGCGAAGCTCTTACAGGCGTGCCATCCGAATCATCGAAGCCGGTGGCCGGTCCGACGACCCGCTGCTGGTAGAACCCTTGCGACGTCTTGGCGAATCGTTCTACTACTTCGACCCGGAGACAACACAGACGCAACAAATTGGCCTTGTCGCAACGGGCGAAATGTACTTCAAGCGCGCTGTGCGGATCGCCGAGGACGCAGAAGATTTCGATAGGCAGGAATTGGTAAAGACGCAACTTGCACTGGGCGATTACTACACTTACGTCGAAAAACAGAGCCGCGCGAAGCGAATTTACTCCGACGTGTGGGAAAAATTGGCGAACGACGATGAAGGTCTTGCGCTGAGAGATGAGCTTTTCAGGGATCCGGTACCCATCTGGACCGAGCCTCTGCCCGAGTTTGCCGGCGACGGTTCGAAACTGCGCTCCGACATTAATAGCGGCCGAATTGTCGTTGATTTCGATGTCTCCGTGAACGGGCGTGTCCGGGAACTGAGAAGCGAAGCGTTTCCGCCAGAATTTACCGACATGTTGCGGGTGGTGCACCGGGAAATTCGACAGCGCGTGTTTCGGCCGCGAATCGACGATGGCGTGCCGGTCGAGGCGCCCGGATTGAGATTCGAACACGTGTTTTCTTATGCGCAGTCCGACCTCGACAAGATGCGAGCCGAAGCGGCGAAATCCGCCGAAGAAGCGCCCGAAGCGGACGAGCCCGACACGGACAAGCCTGAAGAGGACGAGTCTGAAGAGGACGAGTCACCGGAACCCGTCAGCGAGTAACCTGTGCTGCGCCTTACCTTGACCCTGGTCGCCATCACGACATTGGCCATACTGCCGGCTCTTGCCCAGGCGGGATGCAAAGACGACTGGATATGCATTGACGAAATCAGCGAGAACGGCGATGTCAAACTCCTCGCGCGCAATCTTCGCGGCTTCCCGATTACCTATACCCTGAGGGTCTATGCCCGGGACTATGTCATCGCCGGGCCGAACACCGTCACCCGTACGCTCGGGCCTCAGGAGAAGCAACAAGTCCTCCTTTTGCAGGGCAAGGACCACAAAGAGGGGCACTACCGTTACGATTTCAAATGGACGGTCGGGCGCATGGACGCGAAGCACGATGACGATTATCTCTATTCCCTGCCCTACGGTGACGGCCTCTCGTTCCCGGTTTTGCAGGGTTACGGCTCTCGATTCAGTCACCGCGGACACGAGGAATTTGCGGTCGATTTCGACATGCGGACAGGAACCGCCGTACACGCCGCGCGCAGCGGCATAGTGGCACGCATCGAAGAGTCAAATTCGAAAGGCTGCTGGGACGATGATTGCGGGCAATACGCGAATTTCATCGTCATCCTGCATCCGGATGGCACGACAGGCGAGTACTACCATCTTGATCACGAGGGCGTTCTGGTGGAGGTCGGCGACGCCGTGACGCGCGGCCAGCAGATAGGGTTATCCGGCAATACGGGGCATACCACGATGCCGCACCTGCATTTTGCCGTGTACCGCCCGATCAGCTGGGGCAGGACACAGTCGATCCCCGTGCGATTTCAAAGTGCAGACGGTATCATCGACCGTCCACGCCGTGGCGGACGCTACCCGGCTCAATCAGGCGATCACTCATGAAGAACAAATCCATCGCAGTCCCCGAGCAGCATTATGTGAATGGCCACCCCATCAGCGGGCCGTTTGAAAAGCACCTGCAGACAGCCGTTTTTGGCCTTGGCTGCTTCTGGGGCGCGGAGCGGCTTTTCTGGCAGACGGACGGCGTTTATTCGACAGCCGCAGGCTATGCCGGCGGTATGGCATCCGACCCGGATTACAAGCTCGTCTGCAGCGGGGAAACCGGGCACGCCGAAGTTGTGCTGGTCGTATTTGACCCGGCCAGGGTGAGCTATGCAAAGCTGCTTTCGCTGTTCTGGGAGAACCACGATCCAACGCAGGGCATGCGACAGGGCAACGATATCGGCACGCAGTATCGCTCGGTGATCTATACCGCGAATGATCAGCAGGAAGAGGAAGCGAGAGCATCCCTCAAGGCCTTCCAGTCCGGCCTGACGGCTGCCGGCCTTGGCAGAATAACCACGGAAATTGCCGCTTTGGACACCTTCCACTACGCCGAGGAATACCACCAACAGTACCTGGCCAAGAATCCCGGCGGTTATTGCGGACTTCGCGGCACCGGAGTCTCTTGTGCCTAAGCCGACGAAAAAGTCACCCAAACCCAGGAAACCCAGTCGCCAACAGGCCGAGGAAGCGATTCGCACCTTGCTGCTGTGGGCCGGCGAGGATACGCGCCGCGAAGGGCTGGTCGACACGCCCGCGCGCGTGGCGCGCGCTTACGAGGACTGGTTCAGCGGTTATAAAGAGAATCCGATCGAGTATCTCGAGCGTACCTTCGAAGAGGTTGAGGGCTACGACGAGATGATCGTATTGCGGGACATCGCGTTTGAGTCGCACTGCGAACATCACATGGCGCCCATCATTGGGAAAGCCCATGTCGGTTATCTGCCAAAGAACAAGGTCGTCGGCATCAGCAAACTTGCGCGCGTCGTCGATGCCTTTGCCCGCCGTTTCCAGGTGCAGGAAAAGATGACTGCGCAGATTGCGAATTGCATTCAGGACGTCCTGCAACCCAAGGGCGTCGGTGTCGTGATCGAAGCGGCGCACCAGTGCATGACCACACGCGGAGTCCACAAGTCGGACGTAACCATGGTAACCAGCCAGATGGTGGGTGCCTTCCGCAAAGATGCGCGCACGCGGGTTGAGTTCCTGCGCATGATAGACGCCAATCGCTGATCGTCCCTGGTGCGTAGAGCTCTCGCTACCCTGGGAATTATTCTGGCGCTCCCCACCGCTTACCTGCTGCTCTGGCCGGTACCCGTTGATCCCGTGTCGTGGCAGGCTCCCCAAGACAAAGGTTATGTCGATCCTTTCGAACCGAACGGCTTACTGACGGCTGCAACAGGTGTCGACCTCGGCAATTACGAAGGCCCGGAGGATGCGACGCGCGGACTCGACGGCCGCATTTATCTTACGACCAGCAACGGCGTGATCATTCGCGTTCAGAACCGCGGCGTCAGCCAGTTGGTGCACGTCGGTGGCAGGCCTCTCGGTATCGAAGTTGCCGGCGACGGCTCGCTCATCGTCGCAAATGCGGAACTCGGACTTCAACGCATCGCGGCGGACGGTACCGTCACTACGCTCGTCGACAAGATAGACGGCGCTGCGCTCGAAAACGCAAACAATCTCGGCATCGCACCTGACGGCACCATCTATTTCAGCCAGTCGAGCACGAAATTCACCGCTGCCGGTTTCGGTGGCTCGTACAAAGCGAGCCTGCTGGACATTCTTGAGCACGGCAGCCACGGCAATGTCTATTCGTTTGCTCCCGAAAGCGGTGAAGTCGTCCGAGTGATGACCGGCCTCAACTATGCCAATGGCGTCGCTGTCAGCGATGACGGCAGCTTTCTGCTGGTGGCCGAGACGGGCCATTACCGGATACTCAAGCACTGGCTGAGCGGTGACTTGCAAGGTACGACAGAAGTTCTTCTCGACAATCTTCCGGGCTTCCCCGACAACATCAAGAACGGTATGAACGGGCGCTTCTGGATCGGATTCGCGGCGCCGAGGAATCAGCTACTGGATAACCTGTCGGACAAGCCTTACGTGCGCAAGATCGTGCAGCGACTACCACCGGAAGTGCGGCCGCAGGCCGAACCGTTCTCGCATGTCATCGCCATTAACGGCGACGGCCAGGTGCTGATGAATCTGCACGACCCATCGGCCCGCTTCCCGACACTGACAGGCGTACTCGAAACTCGCCGCTATCTGTACCTGACAACGCTGTTCGGCCACAGTCTGCCGCGCATTAAAAAGAGCGACCTGTAGCTAGTCGAGGCCGAGTTCAGCCGCACCTTGCTGGAAAGTAATATCGACGGGAATGTCGGCACGCATCAGCCGATCGAGGTCACCCTGCAGTTGCGACTCGATAATTCCGCGCGCCTCCGTCAACTTGACGACGCCCTGGTAGTCGCCGTCACCCTGTAATGTCAGCAACAGTCGCGACAGGTCCGTCATCGCTGCTCCCATGCGTTCGAAATCGACGTGATACCGTCCAGTTTCGGCATCGCGTACGAATGCACCACTGTCGAGGAAGAAATTGAAGCGAACCATATTGGCCTTGCCATGCGCGCTGGACGCGCCGAAGCGAATCGAGCGAAACACGCTGGTCATGAAAGTTACGTAGTAGTCCCTGAGGTCAACGTCGCCGAGTTCACCTGCCTTGTGCAATTCGGTAATCATGTACAGGCCAAGAATATCGGCTTTGCCTTCCTCCACGCTCGCGGCCATCTCGAGCAGCGCATCCTGCACCGTGCCCCTGCCATCGATCGTGTTTTTTATGCCAAGACCATGTGCGACTTCATGGAACATGGTATTCGCGAAAAACGCGTCGAAGCTGACATGCTTGCGCTGCGATTCGTCTATAAGCTCGTCAGCAATCGGCTCAACTATCTTGTCGAATTTCGCGCGCATCGCATTCTTGAGCTGCAGGCGGCGTGTACCTCTCGAAAGCTGCACCGACTCATCATTGGGGAGATTGATTGCGATGGTCTTGCCACCGGCGTTGCAATCGCCCGCGTAATAGACCACGTCATAGGCGTTCAGGTCCGAATCCGTACCCGGGGTCTCCCACTTGTATTCATCGGCGACTGGCAGCCCACGCTGCAGCGCAGGCAGAAATTCGGCGAACCGACTAAGACGACTGCTCCATTCCCGATCCTTGACGAGCACATAGGCCTCGTATGAAGTGCGATAACCGTACAAGGCATCTTCGTAATTTTCGATCGGGCCGATGACGACGTCGATATCGTTGTCCCTGACATCCATCCAGAACATGTCGCTGACCAGGTAATCGTCACTGATCAGCGCCGCCGCGCGCAGTTTCAGGTAACTGGCGAAATCGCCGCTCTCCGAGAGCTGCGCCGCTTCACGCAACAGGTCGGCTGCTGCTTTCAGTTCGTTAGCGTAGGCAACGTGATAGGGAACCAACGTAAGAGCGCCGGCCGCATCCCGGCGGATCAGCGAGTAAAGACCTTTTTTTCCGGGCAGGTAGGCCGCTTCGAATTCTTCCCGACTCATATCCACGGGATAGAAATTCGCACCGGGTGGCTTCGCGCCGACACCGTCTATGAACGGTTTGTTGCCATCAAGCCGATCCCATGGACCGTAGTTCAATTCGGCGAATCGTCGCGTGTCCGCATCAGCGATGGATTCCAGCCAGGACTCGTAGTCGTCGCCGTAGGCCTGCCGCCAGAAAAGATCGTCCATGATTTGCGCCGCATCGATCAGCAGGCGGATCATTTCTTTCTGGTTGTCACTGAGGCCGCTGAGGTCCGCCGTGAGCGTGAAATCGGCATAGATTTCGGGCCGCGGCTCGACAACTTCCAACAACGTTATTTCCGGCTCGGGCGCCTGTTCCGCACCACAGGCGGCAATCAACAGGCAAACAGGCAGTACGGCGCGGGCCTCGCGCAGGATATTTTTGAAATTCACAGCTTCCCCCTGGAGCAGAATCGAGCAGGCATTATTGCATACGCCAAAAGTGGAACGCGCTCAAAGATCGACGAGATGCACGTCTTCCGCGCTAAGTGCCCTGCCCAAAAACTGGCCTCCAACGCGGGCAAATCGGGAGATTCCGTCTGTCGCCAGCAAAGTGAGATCGCCGGCATGTTTGACTGCAGAGAGTGAGCCGGCGGATCGCAGTGTTTGTTGCACGACGGCGGCCGTCGTGTTCGCGGAATCAACGACAGCGACCGACGGACCGGCAGCGGCCGATATCGTGTCGCGGAGCAACGGAAAGTGCGTGCATCCCAGGATGATACTGTCCGCTTTGAAGCCATCCGCTTGCGCCTCGTCAAGGTAACGTTGCACGATGGACTCCGCGATGTGCCCGGCCGTCCATCCCTCTTCGGCGAGCGAAACCAGCATCTCACAGGATTTCTCCTTGATCCGCGCGCCGGGATCCAAAGCGGCAATCGCACGGCGGTAAGCGCCCAGTCGTACAGTCGCCTCTGTGGCCAGCACCAGGTGCGAACCGCCGGGGCGGGCAGCAACCGCGGCCGTCGCGCCCGGCACAACCACTCCGAGCACCGGCAAGGGCGCCATTTGTCTCTGCAATACTTCCAACGCCACTGCTGACGCCGTGTTACAGGCAATAACCAGCATCTTGATATCGTGCAGCAACAACTTGGCGGTCGCCTGGGTCGCGTAACGCGCGATGGATTCGGGACTCTTGGTGCCATAAGGCAGTCGCGCCGTGTCGCCAAGATACACGAGGTTTTCGTGCGGCAAAGTCTCGCGAATGGCTTTTAGTACGGTCAGCCCGCCGACGCCCGAGTCAAAAATTCCAATCGGCAGAGAAGATGAATTTGTACCGGTCATGCGCGCATTGTGCCTAATGGTGACTTTCTGTGGAATAATCGCGCCCCGACAACCCATTACGGAACGCAGACGACGTGCAAAAACTGATTTACGGCATCGGCGCGACATTCGCGTTGCTCATCATAATCGGTTTCGCCCTGCCGCGGACGAATCAGATTTCCGCGAGCATCGAGGTTGAGGCGCATCCGGCCACCGTATTTGCGCTCGTCAATGACTTCCGGCGACTTACGCTATGGTCTCCGTGGGCAGATACCGATCCCAACGCGCGATTCCTGTATTCGGGTGCCAACAGGGGTGTCGGTGCGATCCTTACCTGGGACGGGGCCGTCATCGGCAGCGGCAGGCAGACAATTACCGATAGCCGGCCCTTCGAATTCGTCGCTATCGACATCAACCCGGGCGAGTCGGGAGCGGCGAAATCCTGGTTCACTTTGTCGCCAGGTGTCGGCACAACCATTGTCACCTGGAGTTTCGAGGCTGATTACGGCATGAATATCCTCGGCCGGTATTTTGCGTCGATGCTCGGCGCCGTCGTAGCTCGTGAATACCAGGGCGGGCTCGCCGCCTTGAAAGAATTTGCCGAAAGTCTGCCCGCAGCTGATTTCAGTGACATCGAGATCGAACATATCGTTGTCGAGGCGACGGACATCGCCTGGTTATCCACGACTTCACGACCCGAGCCGGCTGCAATATCGGCGGCTCTCGGCAAGGCGTACTTCCAGATTCTAAGCTTTATGGACGACAACGATTTGTCGGACGCGGGCGCGCCCCTGTCCATCACGCGCCGATTCAGCGGCTCCGAACTCGCGTTCGATGCCGCCATTCCTGTCAGGGGCATTACCGAGGGCACCCCTCGAGACGGTCCGGGCGTGCAAATTGGTCGAAGCTATGCCGGTCCGGTCGTTCGTGTTCGCCATATCGGATCGTACAAGGCGCTTGCCGAAACCCACCGCAAGATATCGGCATACCTGGCGGCACTCGGCATCGAGCGCGACGGCGCCGCGTGGGAGTCTTATGTGAGCGATCCGGGCAAGGTACCCGAAGAGGACCTACTGACCTACGTTTACTACCCTATCAAGTCGAACTAGCAGGACGAACCAGGCCCTAGATTGACTTCACGAGGAACGGTGGCACCCGGCCCTCTTCGCGCTCCGACAGGGACAGGCTGGTTTGTGTATCGTCCTGTCGCCGGGCAATCCCGCCGTACAGCGCAACAATCAGCGCCGCACTTTCACTCGCTTCCGTCACCGACATCTTTCGCACCGAGGCGCAGATCGGACCCTCCCCGTTAAGCGGCGTGACGCAATGCATCTGCCGCCTGAGGTCAGCGAAGGACTGTTTCAGGGATATGGGCAGTTCGTCTTCGTTGATGCCAACGAGATTTTCCTCGTAGGCCTTTATAAGTCGTTGTTTTATATGACCATGGCCAGCGAGCACCGTCATTGCGGCGTGAAAGCGATCAAGGTGGTTCGTCATTGCCACTCCAGCGTTTCAATATTTTTATTGCCGCTAGCACCCTCTCGGCGGCTTGTACGCTCTTATTGTTGGAGTTGACTACCTCCTGTAGTCCGGCTCCCTGCAGAGCCTTAAGTCCCTCTTTTACTCCTAATCATTCAAAATGTTGCGCATCGATTTTATAACAGGTTTCACAAAGCTCACGCAAGTGGCAATTGCCGCTCTGCGAAAGACCGGTCTATTCGTCGTTTTTCCCTAATTCTTCCCGCACGAGATCCAGCAATTGCTGCGGTCCAAAGCTCGGCAGCGGACGGCCATTAACGAAATATTCCGGCGTCTGTTTAACCTTCAGAAAGACGGCGTCCTCGGTGTCCCGCTCGATCCGCCGGGTGATGTCGTCAGACGTCATATCAAACAGCAGCTGGTCGATATCCAGGCCCACACCCGCGATGGCCGGGAGGACCTGGTCCTGTATAACCACGTGATTCCGGACCCATCGCTGCTGCGTTGCCAGCAAGGTTTCCAGCGTCTCCCAATACTTGTCCTGCGCGCGGCTGGCCTCGAGGATTCTGACGGCGTAATCCGCGCCCGTATGAAATGCCAGGTGGCGAACCGAGAGCCGGAGCTCGTCGGGAGCCTCTTTCATCCACTGTTTAACCATGGGATAGAACTGCGCACAGGTGCCACAGGCCGGATCGAGAAACTCTACGATGTGCACGCGGGCGCCTGTATTGCCAAGGGATGGCGAATGTTCGCTCGCGAGGGCAGCCTGCCGCGGCGCGGTATCGGATGGCGACAATTCCACTTCCTCGGTCTCAAAGAGGAAAGTGGCTGCTCCAAGTGCGAAGACGAGGACCAGTACGGCTACTGCGGCGATAGCCCAGCTAGCGACGGGCTTCACCGATATTGATGGTTCGCGACGATTTTTTCTGCTCATTTTTTTCTGCTCATGGGTTCCGGATCCTGATCCTTAAATGACAGAATGCAGTTTGCCGCAACGGAATCGTCACGCCTATAGGTTTGAACCGAGAGTAGAATGACTGGCATGCATCGATTGTTGGCACTATTGCTCGCTCTGACACATACGGCCGTCGGTGCGCAAGTCGAGCCTCCCCAAAGCGACGCTCCGGAGGCGCGGCCGACAGTCATCGGTGAAATCGTGCTGGAAAAATCGGACGTTTTCGACCTGTCCAATCCGGAAGAAAACAATGCCCTCTACCGTCTCGCGAATCGCTTGCACATCATCACGCATGACGAAGTAATCAAAGAGCAGCTGCTGCTGCAAAGTGGCTCCACCTTCTCGGCGAGGCTGGTCAGCGAATCGGAGCGCATCCTGCGCCAAAACCGGTATTTGTACGATGCACATATACGCCCGACGCAACGAGCTGACGGGACCGTCGACCTGACTGTCGTCACGCGGGACGTCTGGTCACTGGGACCCGACCTGTCGGCGTCACGCAGTGGCGGCGAGAATCGCTCGCAGATCGGCCTCGAGGAGATCAATCTGCTTGGCCGAGGACAAACGGTACGTTTTAACCATGAGGAGGACGAGAACCGCCGATCCAACAGTTTGGAGTTCTTCGACCGTCACGTCGCCCGGTCACGGGTATCGGCGTATCTTAAGGCTGCCGACAATTCTGACGGCAAATCCAACCAGGTTTCCGTGGTTCGGCCCTTTTACGCGCTCGATTCCCGCTGGTCAGCGGGTGGGCATGCGCTGGATGACGACCGCCGCAGCGCACTGTATTTCCTTGGCGAAGAGGCCGCGGAGTACCAGCATGCACGCCGCTACTCGTCGCTTTTCGGGGGCTGGTCGAAGGGTCTCCGGAATGGTTTCGCAACTCGTTGGACCGCAGGAATCACGCGCGATGAAAATCAATTCACCCAGGTAGCCGACCCCGAACTGCCGGCGTTGCTGCCCGAGAATCGCGAGCTCGTTTATCCCTTCGTCGCTGTGGAAATCGTTGAAGACGACTTCCAGACCTCACGCAACCGCGACCAGATCGGCAAGACTGAAGATTTCTTCACAGGCCGCTACCTGTCAGCTTCGCTGGGATGGGCAGACAAGTCACTGGGTTCGGATCGTGATGCGCTGATCTATGCGGCAAGCGTACGGCGCGGCTACGGCTCCCTGGCGGAGAATGCGCTGTTGCTGTCAGCATCGACGGGCGGCCGCGTCGAATCCGGGCATACGGCAAATGCATTGCTGAATGTCGATGCTCGCTACTACCGGACGCAATCAGCAAAGCGCCTGTTCTTCACCACGATCAGCGCCAGCGCCGGCCGCGAACTCGATCTCGACAATCCACTGGAATTGGGCGGCAATAACGGGCTGCGCGGCTACCCACTGCGCTACCAGAGTGGCGACACGCGCTTATTGCTGACGGTTGAGCAGCGTTACTTCACCGATTGGTACCCGTTTCGACTCGCGCGCATCGGCGCCGCGGTATTCGCCGACGTCGGCAGGGTGTGGGGTGAGAACCCACTGGGCAACGATGACCAGGGTTGGCTAACGGATATCGGGTTCGGCCTGCGTATCGCACCGACTCGAGGATCGTCGGGGAAGACGGTGCATATCGATATCGCGTTCCCACTGAACGGCGATGAATCGATAGACGATGTACAGTTTCTGCTGGAAGCCAAGCGCGGCTTTTGAGCAAATTACTCGCTATCGCGTATCGGCACTACCAATACCGGGATGCTCGAGTCCCTGAGGATGCCGCGGCTCGCGCTTCCGACCAGCAGATCGTACAAGGCGCCAAATCCGTGGCTGCCGACGACCAGCAGGTCGGCATCAAATCTTTTCGCTTCGCTTAACACCGTTTCCACGATTGGGCCCTGGATCAGGCGGGCAGTCGCATCCACGCCGGCTTTGCGTAGCGTCTCGGCGTGCGCCTGTATACCGCGGTGCTCTGCGCGAAACTCTTTAGCGACCTGGTCGCGAACCACTTCCGGGCCGGCTTCATAGCCCACGAAGTCCGGTTCAGCCTCCGCCACATGCAACACCCGGACTTTGGCCTGCGTCGCCTTGGCGATGTATTCGGTCACTCGAATGACTTTGTCAGCGGCATCCGAAAGGTCCACCGCAACCACTATCTTCAAACCCATTTCTGACTCCCTCAGGCCCGCCCGCTAACGATTATTCCTGGCTTTCGCGCTTTGCCCGTTCACGATCGATCACGTGAACCAGCGCCTTCGTAAACCGGTCCGCTTCGCTGCCCGACATATGCGACCACTCCGGTAGCCAATAGCCCTGCAGTTCCTCGTGGTCCATCCAGTGTATGCCCAATCCGTCCGTTCTTTCGATCAGTACATCCCACGTTTCGGCGCGCGGGTTATACATGGGTTCGCTGATTGCGTAATGTCCTTCGGCCGGACTGCGAACGAAAATGACCTCGACGCCCTTGTCCTGCAGCTTCTTTGTTGCAGTGACGGCCCGCTCAATTTGTTTGTTGCGTTTGTCCAGGCTGTTTTTCAACCATTCCTCATCACGTTCTTCAACTGGGACAAAGCCGTCCGCCCAGATCTCTTTGGCCAATTCCGCGTAGTCCGGATCATTCTCAACTTTGGCCCACATTCGGGCGTTGCGATCCTTGCCATAGGTTGCAAGGCGACGCACGTCCATTTCGAAGTCGTACCCTTCTCGCTCCGGGAAGGCTTGCCGCTTGATCACTGTGAACAACGAGTAATCAAAGTGGTAAAACGCGAGGTAGGGTTCCACCAGCATCGATATTTGCTGTCCCAGCCACTGCGTCGGTGACTCGGTTTTGTAGCGTTTGAATGCGGATCCCCGATATTCGAAGCCGGAGAAGAACAAGCCCGGCGCGACACCGACGACCAGCGTCCCGGTGAAATCCGGGTCGTCGGCGAGGTCCTCCATTAGCGATACGGGGCTCGTACCTTCGAGCGCGAGCTGTATCGGACGCTCGCCAGTCTCAGTCTCCCACACATCGAGCTGGGTATTGAAAAACATGCGCGATGAGCCCGCGATGACAGTCTTGTCGCCTTCGCCGTTATCGATGCGCCGGCGTTGTATTGCCCAGAGACCTTCGTCGTTGCGGTAGGACGGGACTGAGCCCTCGCTGCGCCAGTAGGCTTCCCAGCCACCCATCATTGCGATCATGACGATAAGACCGATCAGCGCAGCAATACCCTGTGATTTTTGCGGCAAGCTACGATCGTACTTGTGCATGTCAGAACTGGAAGTAGATGAAGGCATCGCTTCCTCCCTGTGTGATGATGATCAGCGTGAGCATGACACCCCAGATGACTCCAGTCAGCCACGCCGGCATGCGGCCGACGACCTCGTCGAGCTTGCGTTCCCGCATGGTCCAGTGCACGACCAGCATGGCACTGATCGTCAGCACTGTTTCGACGATGTGTACCGTCGGCAGCACCTTTTCACCGTCGGTGACAAAGGTCAGCATCGTTTCAATCATGCGCCATGCCGTGTCGAAATCGCGCGCGCGGAAAAAGACCCAGGTGATATTGACGAGAAAGTAAGTCAACACGGCGAGGAATATCTGTGCGGGTAGTGTTGCCCAGACAGCCTGTTTGCCGAAATGCGCTTTCAACCAGCGCTCTACCGCCAGGTACAGTCCGTGCAATCCACCCCAGACTACAAAGGTCCAGCTTGCGCCGTGCCAGAGACCGCCCAGCAACATGGTGGTCATGAGGTTTGCGTATGTGCGCAGGTTGCCCTTGCGATTGCCGCCGAGGGGAACATACAGATAGTCACGCAACCATGACGACAGCGAGATATGCCAGCGTCGCCAGAAATCCGAGAACCCAATAGCCGCATACGGAAAGCGGAAGTTATCGGGCAAGCCGAATCCCAGCGTCAGAGCGACGCCGATGGCGGTGGTCGAATAGCCTGCGAAGTCCGAGAATATCTGCCCGGAAAACGCGAGCGTACCGAGCCAGGCATCCAGCGGGTGCAGCATTTTCTCGGCACCGAAAGCGGCGTCAGCTACCGGCGCCAGCAATCCGTCCGCAACGACGACCTTCTGGAACAAGCCAATGGTCATCAGGCAAAGACCCCAGTACAGCTGCTTCGGCGTCGCGACGTGCGGCGTTTCGAATTGTGGCAACAAATGCGTCGGCCGAACGATCGGTCCTGCGACCAATTGCGGGAAGAACGTTACGAACAACGCAAAATCGAGAAACGATTTCGATGGCTCTGCGCGACGCAAGTACACGTCGAGCGAATACGCCATGGTCTGGAAGGTATAAAACGAGATGCCGACCGGCAGTATGATGTTCCAGTCCGGCGGCTGGTATTCGATGCCCGCCAATGCAACCAGCGAAATGAAATTCTCAAGCAGGAATTCACCGTACTTGAAGTAGCCGAGCAGCCCGAGATTAACGCAGACGCTGACCGCCAGCAGCATGCGGCGCCGATGTTGCGCCTGTTCGATAAACAGCCGTTTCGCGACGTGCCAGTCGACGACCGTCGAGAGCCACAGCAGTATGACAAAGGGTGGGTTCCACGCAGCGTAGAACAGGTAGCTCGCGATGAGGAGATTGGTCTTCTTTGTCTTCCAGGCGAGCGGCGCGTTGTGCAAGGCCAACACCAACACGAAGAACACGATGAACGTGAGCGAATTGAACAGCACTGGCTTTCCCCCTGAAATGCCGCGGGCAGTGCAGGTCCCTGCCTTAGTCGCCGCTTGTTATTTTTATTGGCCGCGCCGCCTGGCGCGATCGACAAAGACTAACAGATATTTAACTAGCGGGAAATTTCGATCGTCCAGTGATCGTCGTCCAATTCACGATCCGCTTTGTACAAGGGCTTTTCCTGTCCAACCTGCCAGTTCGTCGCGAGCGTCTCGCTCATAACGTAATCCCGGTGCTCAAGCAGCGCTTCTTCCACGTTCTTACTGCCCGAAACTCCGAGCGTGATGCGATCGGACACTTCGAGACCTGCCTGTTTGCGGGCGTCCTGGATGGAACGCACAAGTTCGCGCGCGTAGCCTTCTTTGATCAGGTCCTCGTTGAGACTCGTATCCAGTGCCGTGAGATAACCGGAATCTTCGGCACAGGCATAGCCTTCAGCTGAACTCGTTTCGATCAGCACGTCTTCGGCCGTCAGCGTCAATTCGCCGTCCGGAATAACAATGACAAACGTCTCGCCGTTGGCGGCCGCTCTCGCAATCGCGGCGCCGTCCGCCTGCTCGAGAGCGCTGCGAATCGCCGGCAGGTTCCTGCCGTGCCCCTCCTTGCCCAGTTTCGGC
>JAOUNH010000017.1 GCA_029881055.1 Gammaproteobacteria bacterium | reverse complement strand
CAACATGCTGGATTGCGTTGAGGTCGACAAAATTGTTGCCGGCGTCATAAAGCATGGCACTGAGGGCCAGCGGCCTGATGCGGGTTTCGTCGTACAAGGTCACGAACGCAATGGTCCTACAGCGGAGATTCCGTCAGCATTATTGAACCAATTTCACCCGAAGAAAGCTCGAATCCGCAGTTCATCAACGATGCCTACGTGATCGGCGACCTGCGTTTCGGGATCTCGGCCGATGACTGGGAGGCCTCGATCTTCGTCAACAACCTGACTGACGAGCGTGCCCAGTTCACACATAACGATGGACAATGGGAGTACGGTGCGGCGAATGTCGCAGAAGGGCGGGAACATACGCAGCGCATATTCACGAACCGGCCGCTGGAGGTTGGCGTACGCTTTATGAAGCGTTGGGGCGACTAAAAGTCTCAGTCTTCGAACGGCCAGATTTCGAGGCCATGAATAGCGTTACGAATATCCATGGAGAGGTTCATGGATTTGACCATCTGTTTCGACGCTAAATCGTAAATGCTAATCGTCGACGGGGACGAGCCGACAATGACCAGGTTGTCGCCGTAAATTGCGAGGCCACGGGCGAAACCCTGCCGCGCAATTTTCGAGTCGTCGACACCCGCGAACTGAATTTTCGACTCGCTGTAAGTAACAATTCGGAACGCGTCCTGTTGCCCGTCGCGCCCGACGTATCGGACACGATCATTTGCCGTGTCGTTAAGAAGTACGCCGTCTTTCCAGGGTCTGGCATTATGTGCTCCTTCCGGTAGCAAACAGACCTCGGACACTTCCCAGCGATGGTTGAGGTGTAGCAGCGCATTGGTTTTCAGGCCGCTCAGAAATATTCCGCCGTCATCGACGTGCACCATGTTGATATGAAAATCGTTGCTCGGCGCCGGGCCAGTTTCATGCATTGGATCAAAAGTGTAACCGGACCACTTGCCATAGGGCCGCTCAAGCTTGAAGCCCCAGTCAAAATTTTGAGTTTCGAGGTTGAAAGCCAGCAGGCAATCGAACCCGGTGGATGTAAGAAAAATATGATCGTTCTTGCGACAGATCTCATGGCAATGTTTCAGGTAACGATTGCGGAAGGAGTTCTGGACCTTGAAATCGCGGTCGTAGCAGAATAACTCGTCACTTGCCGCGACATAGATATCGTCCTCGTCAAACGCAATACCACGCAGGCCGCGATCGGCGCCACGTCCTTCGAAGTTGATGTCGCTTGAGTTCCAGTCTATGCGTTGTTCGCTACGTCCGCTTTCGAAATCAACAATGTAAATGCCGCCATGGCTTTCTCCCTGCTGACTGCCGCGCACGACAGAGGTAGCAATCAGTTTGGGTAAGTCGATCTTCATAAAGTGTTGGTTCCATTGAAGTTTGTTGTACTGTAGCGGATATCCGCCAAGCACTCTACACAACAGGCATAGTATGATGCTAAGAAATTTCCACTCATTGAAAGGAGAATCCTGTTGGCCGTTTATGGATCGTTACGAACGCTGTTCATTATGTTGGTGTGTCTCCCCGTGATGAGTTGTTCGCGTGGCGCTCCTGATGAAGTCGGCTACCGTCACGCCGATGAGGAAATCGGCTCTGTGCGCGAAGTGTATGACGGCAAGCTCTACCCGGATATACAGGTAAATACCTTTCGTAACATCGACCGCCTGTTTCCGACCCGCACGGTACAGCGGGGCGATACAGTGCGGGCGTTTACGTACAAAGAGTCAAGCCTCGCCGATTTCGCGTTCACTCATGGCGCCAAATCGTACGATCTTTATGATGTCATTTCGCTCAATAGGGTTAGCGGCCTGATCGTCATTCATGGCGGCGACGTGAAGTTCGAGAAGTATTTTCTCGGCAACGACGAGCACACGCGCTGGATGTCGATGTCCGTCGTCAAGTCGATGGCTGCGATCCTGGTGGGAGCCGCGATCAAGGATGGCTACATCACGTCCATAGACGATTCGATTGTTCGTTACCTGCCTGAAATGGCGGGATCCGCTTATGACGGTGTCAGTGTACGCAACCTCTTGCAGATGGCGTCCGGAGTTGCCTGGAACGAGACATATACTGACCCAAGCTCTGACCGTCGTCGCATGCTGGATGCTCAGATTGGGCAGCAGCCCGGAGAGATTCTCGAGCTCATGGCGGCACTACCGCGGGCCGCCGAGCCGGGCACGCGCTGGAACTACAGCACCGGCGAAACGCATGTCGTCGGCGCGCTGGTCGCGGCGGCGACGAATAGACCGGTAGCTGAATACCTGTCGGAAAAAATCTGGTCGCAAGCGGGGATGGAGGCCGACGCCAACTGGTGGCTGGAGTCGCCCGACGGACTCGAAGTTGGTGGCAGCGGCCTTTCTGCGACTTTGCGCGATTACGCGCGTTTCGGGCTTTTCATGCTTGAGGACGGCGTTGTTGATGGCGAGAATGTGTTGCCCGAGGGATGGATGGCGGATGCGGGCTCGCGGAAAACCATCGATGGCGAAGTCGTGGAGTATGGCTACATGTTATGGCCCTTGCACGGCAATAGTTACGCGGCAATTGGTATCTTCGGGCAGTTCGTATTTGTGGACCCCGACAATGATCTCGTCATCGCGATGTGGGGCGCGCAATCGAAACCGGTAGAAAAGGAAGGGGTCGATGAGTACGTGTTCCTGCAAGCGCTGTCCGACTATTTTTCGGCCCGGTAAGCTTTGAGTTTCTCTATGGCATTACCAGCAACTTGAAAGACTCGCTAAAAACCCTTGCCAACGACGCATTGCGCAGTGCGCGTGATTTGTCGCCGATCATTCTGGTCATCAGCGTCTTCCAGGTGCTCGTCTTTCGTGAGCCCGTCGCACATCTTTTCTCGATGCTTTTTGGCATATTGCTCGTCATCGCGGGTCTCTCGTTTTTTCTTTTCGGCCTGCGTCTCGCACTATTCCCGGTAGGCGAGGGCCTGGCGCATGCTCTCGCGCGTAAAGGTAGCGTCGCGTGGCTCGTGGTTTTTGCTTTTCTCCTCGGGTTTGGGACGACGATCGCCGAACCGGCCCTCATCGCAATCGCAACCGAGGCAGGCGAGGTGGCGGCCGGTGCCAATGCGATTCCGGATACCGATGAGGCGAAGGAGGATTACACATTGGGTCTGCGCTTGACCGTGGCGCTCGCCGTTGGCGTTGCGATCGTCATCGGAGTCCTGCGCATACTCGCGAATTGGTCATTGCCCAGGATCATTATTGCCGGCTACTGCCTGGTGCTGTTGCTGACATTAGTGGCGCCGCGCGAAATCATTGGTATTGCCTACGACTCGGGTGGCGTGACGACGTCAACTGTCACCGTGCCGCTGGTCACCGCACTTGGTGTCGGCCTGGCGAGTTCTCTCCGCGGGCGAAATCCGATGACAGACGGGTTCGGCCTTATCGCACTGGCGTCCCTGACGCCTATTCTGTTCGTTCTCTCGTTCGGGATCATTACGCAATGGGCGTAATATTTGACACGCTCCGGTTCATCGCCGCCAGTGCGCTCGACGTGTTACCGATAGCAGTCTTCCTGTTTGCATTCCAGCGGCTTGTCATCGGGGAACCGCTGGCGAACAGTAAGCAGATTGTGGTCGGATTTGTGTTTGTTGTCACCGGCCTCGGCCTATTCCTGATTGGCCTTGAAACGACCTTGTTTCCGCTCGGCAAACTGATGGCTCAGCAACTGACAAATCCGGCGTTCCTGTTTGAGGCCGTGGGCAAGAGTGTCGATAAGCTTCTTTGGCACGACTACTACTGGGTCTATATTTTCGCCTGCGCTATCGGCTTCAGTACGACACTCGCAGAACCGGCGCTCATGGCAGTCGCAATGAAGGCAAATGCTGTTTCAGGTGGCGCCATCGGTGTTTGGAGCCTGCGTGTTGCGGTCGCTATCGGCGCGGGCATCGGTGTCGGTCTGGGCTGCTATCGAATCGTTACCGGTCTGCCGATCCACTACTTCATAGCAGCCGGCTATGTTGTGGTAATTCTGCAGACCGCAATCGCACCTAAACTGATTGTGCCCCTGGCGTATGACTCCGGCGGCGTAACCACTTCAACCGTCACAGTGCCTTTGATAGCAGCGTTGGGCCTTGGCCTTGCCGAATCAGTACCCGGTCGTAGCGCACTGCTTGACGGCTTCGGCCTCGTGGCGTTCACAGCCCTGTTTCCAATAATCACGGTGCTGGCCTATGGCCAGTTGGCAGTATTGAAAGAGCGTATTTCGAGTTCTCGGACGAAAGCGCGCAAATCTGAAGAGGTAGAGACAAATGCACTTTAAACTTATCGTTGCCTTCATTGAGGACAACAAGACAGCTGATATCATGGAGGCCGCGCGCGAGGCAGGGGCGACGGGCTGCACGGTTATCAATAATGCGCGCGGCGAAGGAATTGCAGAGAACAAGACCTTTTTCGGCCTGACGCTTGCATCGCAACGTGACGTCATTTTGTTGCTGGTGGAGGAGCATCTGAGTCGACACATACTCGAGCACATCGGCGAGGTCGGGAAGTTCGACGAAAAGCCTGGCACCGGTATCGCGGTCGTTATTGATGTCGAAGATGCTGTGGGTGTAATGCATCAGAGCGCAGAACTCGGTGGAATCGTGGAGGAGAGAATATGAACACGCGAGATTGGGGACAAGTACGCGACTGCATGCGTACGGAAGTAACCGAAGTCGACGGTACGCTCGATGTGTTGTCAGCGCTCAAGATCATGAAGGAAGTTGGCGCCACGAGCCTGATTGTCAAACGACGCAACGACAAAGACGAATACGGCATGCTGTTGTTCTCCGACGTGGCGAAAAAAGTGATCGCCAAGGACCGGGCGCCGGAACGCGTAAGCGTTTATGAAGTGATGGCAAAGCCGGTATTGATGGTACGGCCGGAAATGCAAATCCGCTACTGCGCGCGCCTGTTCAAGAATTTTGGCATCAGTCATGCGCCTGTCGTCGATAACGGCAAGATCGTCGGCATCGTCAGCTTCTACCTGCTGGTGCTGCACAGCATTTTGCCTGAGTTGGAATAATCCAGAGGAATTTATGAGTAACAAGTTTCCGGGAGCAAAGACGCGGGCAATGCTGGAGCGTGGCATACCGCTGTTCAGGAACGGTCTCAAGTTCGAGGCCGAAATGGAAAAGGCAGGGCGACGCGGTTTCCGCGCGGCGCGCCAGATCGTCGTCGACAAGGCCGAAGGCGATTTTATCTGGGACCTGGACGGGAAGCGTTACATCGACTTCCAGAACGGGTGGGCGACGAATCCGGTCGGCAATGCACACCCGGAGGTGATTGAGGCCGTGTATGCAGCGCTCAAGCGTTACGGGTTTCACTACGACCATCCGCTGCGTTACGAACTTGCTGAAAAACTGATCGCAACCATGCCGGACAAGTCCCTGTCGCGACTGAATTACGAGGTTTCCGGAACCGAGGCGGCCGAAGCCGCGGTACATCTCGCGCTGACCCATACCAAGCGGCGTTACGTCATCAGCTTCAGCTCGAGCTATCACGGTAACAGCATCGGCGCAAAACTGATGAGCGGACTGGATGGCAAGTACAACCGTTACCTGGAGGCCTGGACCGGTGGCGTTATCCGCGCGCCGTATCCCTACAGCGACGTCATGCCGGCGGGTATGTCGCAGGAGCAGTATGTCGATTATTGCCTCTGGTATCTCGACAACCACATACCGAACAGCATGGTGCCGCGTGACAGCATTGCTGCCATCCTGATTGAACCGGGCCTCGCCGAAGGGGGCAACTGGATACCGCCCACCAATTTCCTGCAGGGCATACGTGCGATTTGTGACAAGAATGACTGGCTGATGATCTCTGACGAGGTGCTCACGGGCCTGGGCCGCACCGGTACGATGTGGGGCATCGAACACTACGGCGTGGTGCCCGACATTCTTGTCTTTGGCAAGAACCTCTCCGGAGGCATAGAGCCTTGCGCCGGTATCGTGGCGCGCGACGAAATCCTCGGCGATAACGACGAGTTCGCGTCAGGGTCGACTTTCGCCGGCACGCCTGCGGGCTGCGCCGCGGGCATCAAGACGCTCGAACTCTACGAGCGCTATGGGCTCGTCGAAAACGCAGCGCGCCTTGGCCGCATCGCGAAAGAGATCATGAGCGGCTGGGAGAAATATGACATCGTTCGGCAGGTGCGTGGCAATGGCCTGCTGCTGGGTGTCGGGTTTGTTGAGCCGGAGTCGGATGAGAAGAACCGGAATTGGTGGGTTTCCCGCGCCGTACGCGAGGAAATGCTCAAGAACGGTGTATGGGCAATCAGCGATCGCCAGGACTGCATCCGGATGTATCCGGCCCTGAACATGGATGAGGCCAATCTTCGAGAAGGTCTCGAGATCATGCATGCGGCCATACGACTGGTAAACGATCAGGGCCACGATCTCGGCGATTCGCCGGCATGGCCCACTGGCGTGGCGGGATTCTAAGAGCCTGGTTCCAATAAGTGCATGTTTTCCGTAGTAATGTCTGGTAAAAGATGTCACTGGTAAAAAAAGACGGCAGGCAATGGAATCACTCTGGAACGAACTGAAGCGACGCAACGTAGTCCGCGTTGGCGTCGCTTATGCACTGGTCGCCTGGGTGGCGCTACAGGTCATCGACTTCGCGCTGGAGGTCATCTCCGCGCCACACTGGATACTCCAGGTCATTGCCCTGCTTGCTGCAATCGGGTTTCCGGCCGTGCTGGTCTTTGCCTGGGTTTACGAGATGACCCCGGAAGGATTAAAGCGCGAAACGGAGGTCGACCGGTCCAGGTCCATTGCACCCGATACCGGGCGCAAACTTGACCGCGTAATCATCGGCATCCTGACGCTGGCGGTTATTACCCTGTGTGTGCGGCTGTTTCTGTTTCCCGGCGACCACGCCCCGACGATCGACGATGCCAATGGTGGTGTTGCGTCTATCGCGGTACTGCCGTTCGAGGATTTCTCGGAAAACAAGGATCAGGAATACTTTTCCAAGGGGATTGCCGAGGAAATCCTCAACCTGCTGGCGAAGACGAATTCACTGCGAGTTGCTGCCAGGACCTCGTCGTTTGCTTTCACAAACCAGGACACAGATATCCGCGAGATTGGCAACAAGCTCGACGTAGCCACCGTACTCGAGGGCTCAATACGCAAGGCTGGTCCCACGATTCGAATTACGGCGCAGTTGATCGACGTCGAAAGCGGCTACCACCTGTGGTCAGAAACCTACGATCGCGATTACACGGACATATTCAAAATCCAGGACGAAATCGCTGCCTCGATTATTGGCTCACTGAAAGTGCACTTGCTGGGCGACGAGGATCAACACATCGTCTCGGAACGCGCCGCCAACGTCGACGCGTACAGCGCATTCCTGATCGGCAGGGAACGGATGGCCTTGCGTACCCAGGACGACATCATTGCGGCGCGTGAACAATTCGAAAGCGCGCTGGCGATCGATCCTGACTTCGCACCCGCGCATGCCTATCTCGCGCATGCCTGGTTACTGCTCGAACAGAATCGATTTGGCGGTAAAGAACTGGACCGCAAGGAGGTGGACGCGGCGGTCGGACCGCACCTGGCCAGGGCCCTTGAGTTGGCGCCGGATCTCCCCGAGGCGATCGCCATCCGCGGATTTCAGCACCTGCGGCGGTTTCGTTTCACGGAGGCGGCAAGGGACTTTGACCGCGCTATCGAGTTGAACCCGAATTACGCGCTCGCTTACAGCTGGCGTGCCGACACAGCCTACGAACAGGGTCGTTACCTCGATATGCTGGCCGACAAGGAACGCGCGTATGCGCTGGATCCGATGTCGCTCGAAATCAGCGCGGACCTGGCTTACGAGTACCGCAGTTTCTCGCGGCCGGACGACGCTGATCGGGTCATCAAGCGCATGTTCGACTTGCACCCGCAACACGCACTCGCGTACGAGGCTGCATTGACCAATTTCGATGCAATGGGACGCGAGGCGGAAGCTGCATTGCTCGCCGAGAAAGCGATTGCCGCGCATCCGGATGATGAGAACTTCAAGGAATGGCTGGCGTTCTTGTTGCTTGAAATCGGCCTGTTTGATGAGGCGATTGCCCTCGGAGTCGACGATGCTTCCGAGTCGGCTTACCTGATGACGGGCCGCTACGCCGAAGCCAAGGCGCTGATCGACAAACATCTAAAGGATGACGAGCCGGATCTGCAATGGCTGTTTAATGCACACCGATACTACGGACAAGCTGGCGGCCCGGACGCCGAGGAGCAAATGACGGCGCTCGTGAGCAGGATCATCGCAAGGTTCGAGGCCGATAATTATCCCTGGCGAAGTCGCTGCTCGCCCTGGTTTGTCGATGATTTGAAGAGCGCGGGTTACGCGGAAGATGCGGCTGCCGTGATGGACGTATGCCGGGAACGCTACGAGCAACGCCTGCAGGCGGGCTATCTCTGTCCTTGTGAATGGTTTGGACTCGTCATCTTCACGATCCTGGATGACCAAATTGACCTGGCGGTGCAGCGCACCGAAAAATGGTTTGACGATGGGGATTCGGCCAGCTTCATGACTATCGCTCCGGCATTCGATCGTCTCGCCGGCCGGCCGGAATATGCGTCCCTGGTGCAGCGTAACGACGCCGAAGTCGCTCGAGAGCGGCAGTACTACCTGGATAACAGGTAGCCGGATTCAACGCAATATTCGCTACAGGGTTTTGGCGTAAATAACTTTGTCGTCGCCCGGCGCGTAGAAATCAACGAGACGCGCTTCTTCACGGTAACCCATGCGTTCGTAGAAATTTCGGGTTGGCGTGTATTGTTCGCGACCGGACGTGTCGACAAACATTCGCTTCGCATTTTGCAGTAGTGCGAGTCTTTCCGTTTCATGCAGCAGCGAGCTGCCAAGTCCCGTACGCTGCTCCGCCGGAGCGACTGCGATCCAGTACAGATCGAAACTGGACTCCGTATCGGGGATAGGGCCGTAGCAGGTGTAGCCCAGCAAGCGGCCGGGGTTTCCTGGCACGTCGGCAAATACGAATTCGTAGCCGCTCTCCTTGCCGAGAGACAGGGTTTCTTCGACCAGCTCAATCGCGATTCTCTCTTCCGATTTCGAAAAGAAGCCGGTCTCGCAAACCAGCGCGTGCACGGCGTTTGCGTCGGATTCCTGCACAGTCACACGCCAGCGCATCACTTTGCTGCAGTGCTGGTTTTTCCGGACATACCTTCCCATAAACCTGTGAAAAAATTGCGCGCGTTGATGCCAAGCGTCTGCGTTTTATACCCGCCTTCCTGCACAACCAATGTCGGTAAATTGAGCGCACCGATCATGCGGCCGTTCTCACGAAAATCCCTCGCCATCAGCGAGAAAGAACCGGTCGGATCGCCTTTCGCGGTGTCGAGGCCCAGGGCCAGAACCAGGAATTGCGGACCGTACTTGCCAATCCTGTCGAGAGCGCCCGCGAGCACCTTTCGATAGGCTTCGCCATCCAGGTTTTCCTTCAATGGCAGGTTGAGATTGTAACCCTTGCCTTCGCCTTCGCCCTTCTCGTCGTCAAACCCCGAAAAATAGGGATAGCTGTAGCGCGGATGACCGTGCAGCGAAATCGTGAATACGTCTTTGCGCTGATAAAAAATCTCCTGGGCGCCGTTACCGTGGTGGTAGTCGATATCCAGCAAGACCACCTTGCCGTGGGCGCTCAGGTGATGCGCGGCGATGGCACCGGAGTTGAAGTAGCAGAAGCCGCCGAAAGCTTCGCTCTCCGCGTGGTGACCCGGGGGGCGGACCAGTGAGTAGGCCACGCGACCGCCATCCAGCAGCCAGTCAGCTCCTGTCATCGCGCAGTCGACAGCACCACGTGCGGCTTTATAGGCGTTGGCATTTAACGGTGTGAAGGTATCGATACAGTAATAGCCCGCACGCAGCGGCAGGTCCTTTGGTGGCCGCGCTCGATTGCGAGAAGGAAACACATAGGGGTAGACGGATTTTCCCGGCGGAACATTCGCGCAGGCTTTCTGCAGAAAATCCACGAACTCGGGTTTGTGCACTTTCTGGATGGTAGAAAGACCGTATTTTCTCGGCGCAAGCGTCTCAAAAAACTCGGTCTTGTCGAGCTCTTTTGTAATCGACGAAATTCTGACCGGTGCCTCAACGTAACCACGATCGTTGACGTGGTGAATTGAATGTTTGTCGTTGATGATCAGGCCAATCCGCCGTTGTTTCGGGCGATGCTCGACATCCGCTTCAGTATTCTTCACGTAGCGCGGTTCGCGCAACTTTACGGGGTTGTCCTTGATGGACTTGATGATCTTGTCTATGTATTCAGGAGGACACACGTTGGCGTACTTGCGTTCGAGCACGGCTCTTACAATTTTTCTTGCATCGTCGCGGCCAAGTCGAGATTTCTGACCAAGGTTGTCGAACACGAGGTAGGGCGGATCCGCATCGCCCTCTGTCATTGGCGTCTCGTACGCCGTGTTTGCCAACGGTCTTGCGCCAAATCGCTCATAAAACTTCAGTCGCGCGGCGTTTTGCTTGCGTATCGCCGGGTCCGGAGACAGCGCCGCATCGTCCGGCAGGCATTCCAGGAAGATTCCGACGACGCCGAGCTGGAAGGCTTCTTCGCGTACGCGCTCGTACAGCGCACCACCAATGCCGCGACCCGTCTCACCGCGCCCGGCGCAGATATAGTCGAGATAGCAGAAATTGAGGTCCGCTGCATGCATGAGCATGGCGAAACCGCGTACCGTCGCGTTGCCGTCTTCCGCAACGAGCAGAATAGAACGAAAGCGGTACTTCATGGGATTCGCAAGCTGCGCAGGCAGCTTGGCAATGTCGTTCTCGCTCAGGGCATTGAACTGCACGCGCAACATCGCCTGAACCTGGGACAAAAGCTGTCGGTTCGTCGGTGTCGTAACATCGAAGATCTTGTGTATGCGAAACATTAAATTACTCGGTCAGTCGCAGTGGTGATCAGGTCTATAAGTTGTTTGTAGGAGCGCCCAGATTCAATTGCGGCGGCGACGAAACCAGCGTCCGGTGTGAGACAGGGATTTGCATTAATTTCCAGAACCCAGGGTTTGCCCGCCTTGTCCATGCGAATATCTACCCGGGCATAGCCTTTCAAATCGAATACCGTCCAGCAATGCAGTGCGACATTGCGCAGCGCATTCAGCTCGGGCGCGGACAGCTTACCAAAAACCCGCTGGGTCGCGTTGTACTCCGGAGCAGTTTGGTCCCACTTGGCGGCATAGCCGACGATGCGCGGTTTGCCCGTCGGATAATCGACGAAAGTCATTTCAGCGACAGGCAGCAATTCCGGCCGGCCATTCACTTCGATTAACGACAGGTTGAATTCCCGGCCGTCAATATACTCTTCGGCAAACCACTCGCCGCCATGCTGAGCTCTGCAGGATCGAAAGCGTTTGCGAGCCGCCGGCAGGCTGTTAACAACGCAGCCGTCGTCGAGACCCAGGGATGCATGTTCCCAGACGGACTTGACGATCCACGAGGTGTTATCACCGAAATACGCCTCGCCCGGACCGAAGTCGGCCGGGGTTGCGATGCCTCGGGCTCGCATCAGGCGCTTGGCGAGCCTTTTCTGCGAGCTCAGGTAGATGGCGTCGGCACCGGATCCCGTAAACGGGACCCGGCACGATTGCAGCAGCGTTGGCACGAAGTGAATCAGACGCCCGTCGCCGCCGAGCGATTCGACCAGGTTGAACACGAGGGTCGGTTTCAGCTGCGTGATCTCGCGCTGCACGGCGGTGAGATCCAGGTCCACCTCCAGCACCGATACCGCCCAGCCGGATGCCTTCAGCGCTGCAGAAACGTGCTGCACCTGGGCGAGCGTGTCGTTCTCGTCAGGTCGCGCGCCTGCACCTATAGCCTCGTGTATGACCAGCGCGGATCGATTGATGTTCAGCGGCACGCGATTAACAAACTAAACGGCGCGTCGGACTTTGGCGAGTCGCAGTCCGCCGCAACGTTCCATCGCAGATTGCACAATGCTGGTGATCAGCGCTTCGTAACCAATTCCGGCCATCGTTGCCATGATCGGCAGATCCGAGTGCTCGGGATGCAGGCCTGCGAGTGGATTCACCTCGATGAAATGCGTTCGGCCCTGCTGATCCTGGCGAAGGTCTATGCGACCGCCATCGCGACAACCCAATGCACGCCAGGCGCTCAACGCAACGGCCTCGACCTGGCGCTTGAGCGCCCCCGCGGGAACCAGCCGGTATTCGACCAGCTCCTCACAGTTTTCCTTGTTGTGGTAGGAGTAGACCTCGGAATCGGCACCTTCCAGCAGGATAATTTCAAGTGTTGCAAGCGCAGCCGCTTTGCTGCCAGTACCGGTAATTCCGACAGTGAATTCGCGACCCGGCAGAAACCGCTCAACGAGTACCGGCTGTTTGTGCTCTTTCAAGAGGTCTTTGCACAAGCTCTGCAGCTCAGCCATGGTGTTGACTTTGGATTTGGCTGTTATGCCTTTGCCGGTGCCCTCTGCAACGGGTTTGGCGAACAACGGAAATTCGAGGTCGATATTCTTCACATCGGCCATTTTGTGCACGACCGCGTAATCCGGCGTTGCGACATGCGCGGCGCGGACGACGTCTTTCGTCATGCCCTTGTGGAGCGTCAGTGCGCAAATCAGGGCGTCCGAAAACACATAGGGAATCCGGTAGGCATCGAGCAGGGCCGGAACCTGGGCTTCGCGGGCAATGCCATGCATGCCTTCGCAAATATTGAACACGAGGTCCCAGGTGTCGCCGATTACAAGACGCCTTGCCAGCTGCTTGACGTTACCGATGCGGTCGACTTCGTAGCCCAGCTTATGCAGCACCGCCTCGATGCTGTCGATAGTATCGGCGCGATCAAGCTCTGCCGTCTCGAGTTCGCTATAACCCTCGGCGAGATAGGTGTCACGCAGGTCGTAGGTCATGCCGATGCGAAATGGTGCGTATTTCATGATGCGTCCTCTTTCAGGGTAGCGAGTTGCTTTCCTGAATCCGGGTAGCGGTAAGTACCGCCGTCATAGCTCTGCAACAACAGGTCATTGCCTTCGTAGCCGGCAACGTAGTCGGGCGCGATCGGAATCTTGCCGCCGCCGTCCGGCGCGTCGACGACGAATGTCGGTACGGCATAGCCGGTCGTATGGCCGCGCAAACCGCGAATGATCTCTACGCCTTTTGACACAGGCGTGCGGAAGTGCGCCGAACCGCTGATGGGATCGCACTGGTACAGGTAATAAGGCCGGACACGATTCTTGAGCAGCCCTTGCACCAGTTTTGTCATGGTCTCGACGTTGTCGTTGACGTCCTTGAGCAATACCGTCTGGCTGCCGAGAGGGATACCGGCATCTGCCAGGCGTCCGCAAGCTTCCGCAACTTCAGGCGTCAATTCGTCCGGGTGCGTGAAGTGCAGGCTCATCCAGAGCGGGTGATAACGCTTCAGTATCCGCGTCAGGGCGGGTGTGATGCGCATGGGCTGAACAACCGGCTGTTTGCTGCCGATGCGCAGGAACTCGACATGCGGCATCTTGCGCAGCCGGCCCAAGATGTATTCCAGTCGGTCATCGTCAAGACTCAAGGGGTCGCCGCCCGAGATCAGGACGTCGCGAATCACCTTGTTCTGCTCGATGTAGTCCAAAGCGACTTCGATGTCGGTCTTCTTGACCGCGCGCTCGCCTGCCGAACCGACCATCCGCGCACGCGTGCAATAACGGCAGTAGACCGAACAGAAATTGGTTACCAGCAACAGCACGCGGTCGGGATAACGGTGCACCAGGCCCGGTACCGGGCTGTGCGTGTCCTCGCCAAGCGGGTCCTCGTTTTCACCGCGCGATGTGTCGTACTCGCCGAGCACGGGCACGACAGTACGGCGCAGGCCCTGCATGGGATTGTTGGGTTCCAGCAGGCTGGCGTAGTAAGGCACGATGCCGAGCGGCAGTGCTCCGCTATGCCGCTTGATAGCCGCCAACTCTTCCGGCGACAGCTCGATCATTCGTTCGAGGTCAGCCAGGGTGCGGACGCGGTTGCGGTTTTGCCAGCGCCAGTCATTCCACTCGTCCAGAGAGGTGTCCGGATAGAATTTGCGCAGGAATTCGCGTGACCGTTCGGAAACACGGAACTGTGAACGTTCGCGTGTCTGACGTGTTTTGAGGAGCTGCGTTACGGGAGCGGTAACGTCTGAGTGTGTTGTACTTGCCTGAGAATGGATGCCGTTAGACTTCCTACCAGGAGGTTCTTCCGCGCGTTCTTGAGCGGTTTTCATCGTTGAGCCCTAATCGCAGATGGGCGACCTGCAGTCGAAAACCGGCCCGGCCCTTCGGGTCGTGCGGGAATTTGCCCGCTCAATTTTCGCGACTATATGCGCGGTGAACGGAATGTCAATGAGTATTTTCTGAGTTGTGATCGAGTAGAGGTTTACTCGGGCTGAGAGGCAAATTCCCGCATCAGCAGATACCAGTATTCGTTCGAGTCACGGAAGGCCTGCACCCCGATACGCTCGTCCTGGCCATGAGCGCGCAGGTCGTTGGGGTCGTTCGCTATTGCGGAAACCGTGTAGACGGGAATGCCCGCATTGCGCACGAATGCGCCATCCGTTGCGCCCGTACTCATTTCGGGAATGATGGCGATGTCCGGCCACAGGGATCGGGCGAGCGTCGAAATCGGGTCGACAATATCGGGCGTGAGGGGTGATGGCGGACTCGGCGTAGGCGGCCGGATGCTCGTCACCGTCACGCCATAGGGCGAGCTGATGTCCTGTAGCACGCCGAGCACGGTCGAGAGATCCGATTGCGGAAGGTAGCGGCAGTTGACCACGGCGCGGGCGGTCTGCGGCAGAGCGTTCTCTGCGTGCCCGCCGCTCAGTTGCGTCGCCACACAGGTCGTGCGCGCAATCGCGTTGTAATAAGACTCGTCCAGCAGCTTGTCGAGCTGCTCGGCGTCCGGACGGTCGCTGAGAACCTGCTCGAACAGTGGTGCGTCGATCGGGGCGACCAGCGACCAGCTCTTGAAAAAAGCTACCGTAGTCTCGTTGAGATCGATTGGAAACTCATAGGCTTCCAGGTCGACCAGCGCCCGCGCCAGCCGCGATATGGCACTGTCGCGTTGCGGTCGTGAGCTGTGACCACCGGGGTCCGCGGCCTCCAGTGTGAACGAGGCATATATCTTCTCACTGGTCTGCAACATGAGGGCAGCCGGTTTTCCGTCCACCAGGAGCAAGGGTCCGCCGTCAGTATTCAACGCAAACTCCGCGTCGACGAGATCCCGGTGTTCCTTTAGCAGCCATTTCGTTGCATCGCCGGTCGATTCCTCATCCGCGGTCAGCATCACGATCAGGTCGCGATCGGGCTCGAAGCCTTCTTCCTTAAGTCGAATCAGGTTGGCAATCAGGATGGCGACGCCAGCCTTGTTGTCGATGCTGCCGCGGCCATAGTAGTAGCCGTCATCCTCGGTCAGCCTGAAGGGCTCATAGTTCCAGTCTTCGGCGAGCGCTTCGACGACATCCATGTGCGCCATGAGCAGCAGGGGCTTCTGCGCAGGCGATTTGCTGCGCAAGCGAACGACGAGGTTCTGCAGCTTCTCGGACTGCCCTTGCGCGAAGATGTCGTCATCGCTGAAACCCGCATCTTTCAGGTGACGCACAAGCAAGGCCACAGCCGGGCGCATGTCGTTGCCACCGCTGGGCGCGGTATTCGCCGCGACGAGCTCGGCCAAAAGCGCTGCGGCAAATTCGTCGTGCGAGGAATCATCGGAACAACTGCTCTGCGATCCCGTCAACAGGACCAGGCCTAGCAGTGTGCCAAACAGCCTGTGACTCATTTCCGGCAAACCTCGTAGTGTTCCCGCGCCTTATCAAGATGCGTGTTTATCGTTTGCAGCTCCGCTGCGCTGTTGAAATCCTGGCGCGAATTAACGGCGTCGCGCAGGTTGTCGATCCAGGTCAGGAAATAGGCAGCATCCTCTTCAGATCTCGGGGGCTTGCCCCTGACCGTCAGGTAGACCGGGCTCGTCGAGGCATAAGGATAGACATCGAAGATTTTCGCATCTGCGCCGTCGCTCCAGGCGCGCAGCAACAGCCAGCCGCTTGCCTCGACTGCAACCTGGCCGCTGATATCGGCAGCAGTCCGTTCATCGTTAAGCTCGAAGGTCTCGATGACCTCACCGTTCTGCACCAGTTCGAGATGATCGACCGGAACGGCAGACCGCAAAAACCCGCTGTAGCTGACTGATTGTTTGTGGTCAGGCAGGTTGATCTCGCCACCCGGATGTTGCCCGTCGACCTTGAGCGCGAGCAAAGGTCCGTTCGTCGCCAGTGACGCGCCAGATTTCAATGCTGTAATCCAGGCGTCGCGGCGCTCCGCTTCGGTGTCTTGCTCGTCGTTGATTCGGACATAGGTGCGGTTAAGACCCACCGGCCCGCGCAGCGACGCGTAGTTCGCCATGGCGTCCGTCCCGCCCGCAGCCGCAATGCGCGCGCCGCAGTTCAGCAACCGGTACCAGACCGCGGCGGAAGATCGATGGTGCGCAAAACCGACGGTTTCATAGTAATCAACCAAACCGAGTGCGGCATCCACGGGCAGCGCGCTCGTGAGTGATTTGTTGGTCGCCGGATCGGGCGGCGGCCAGTAAAACGGGTGCACATATCCCACAGCGGCATTCTGTGCGCGCGCCAGATTCGCGATGGTTGCGTTGTCGGGGAAAATGCTGGCTGCGGCTGTCGCCGGGTACGCCGAATAGTCGGGGAGCAGCAAATGGCTGTCGAGGCCCAGCAGGCCGAGGTGTCCCCAGAAGCTGGTATGAAACTCCTGCGCGTGCTGCAGCAGGACATCGTCGTCGGAGGCTGCATCCGGTTCTGTCGCGAAGTAGGCAATATCAGGGATGCGCTGTTCCTTGTTGACGATCAGGTTGAAGACGACGTCGAGATCCTCGGCACGCGCTTGTGCGACGAGGTCCGCCGGCGTGTTTCGATACGTGCCGCCGTAATTCATGTGCACATGCACGTCGCCGCTCACCCAGTTCGCCCATTCCTCCGGGAGATCCAGCGGCTCGATGCGCAGGACCAGGGTGTTGTCGCGACCGGGCGCGATATTCACCAGGCGGTTTTGAATTTCGTGCTCGGGTCCGCGCCAGACGGTAATGCGGGTTGCGCCGGCAGGGAGTTGCAGGCGTGCGCTTCCGTCCGTATGGAAATACTTCGGTTCGAAGGTGCTCTTGTCCCGATCGTAAGAATCGTCCGCGTACAGCCGGGCGTCCAGCGGGGCGTAGCCGCGATTATCACCGCCCAGAACGGCGACCCGCGCGGCCACCGGCTTGCCGTAGATATCGACAATCCTGAGGTCGAAGTCGAACATCGGTGCGAGGAACTCGCGGCGGCTGACGACGAGGTCGCCGCTGCGACCGCCAATAAAGTCCTGGATGCGAATGCTCGTGTCACCGCCGGCATTCGTAACGAAAGCGATCTTTTCTCCGGAAGGCGACCAACGCGGTGCGAAGATGTCGAAATCGCCGTAGGTCAGCGGGAACGGTTCCGCTTGCCCGTCAACATGAGTGACCCAGAGCTGGTGCCACTGGCGGCCGAGGTAAGACGCGTACGCAATACGCCGTCCGTCGGGCGCGATGTCGGGACTCGCGTTCCACGAGGTTTCTTCGTTGCGTACCAGCCTGGGATTCGAGTCTTCCTGCAGAGCAATCTGCCAGATGCCACCCGTGCCATACGGTACCTCGGGGTTGCCGACGTAGAACAGCGAGTTTCCGTCCGGAGCCCAGGCCGGGCTCAGCTCATGATCAACGCTACTGTAGTAATAGCGGTAGATCGCCGACTCGCGTTCGTCGAACAGAGCTGTGGCGGTCATCTCGCCGTCGGCCAAGGTGCCAACGAAGAGGTGGAAGCGGCCAGTATCCTGCGTCGATACAAATGCAAGCTGCCCGCCATCGGGCGACCAGCGGGGCTCAAGGTTCACGGCGCCGCCTTTCGTTAACGGAGTGACTTCCCCGGATTCGAGATTGAGGATATGCAGCTCCAGTGCATCGGCGAGGTAGCGCACGAATACGACCTCAGTACCGTCCGGCGAAACGTCCGGTTGAAAATCGTAGCCGGGCCCCGCTGTCAGCTGCACCGCAACATCGGAGTCGATGGCCTGCCGCCACAGGCTACCCTGCATGGAATACACCAGCGATGCGCCATCCGGCATCCAGGCCAGCGAGCTGGGGCCCGTCGTCAGCTGCGGCAGGTACATTTCCCGGAAGTAATAGCTGTGCGGGACGTCGATTTGATCGAGCACCGGACGCCGTTCCGCGAGCGCGTTGCTTGTGTGCAGCGTCGCAAACAGCATTGCCGCGAGGATGCCAAGATTTGTCAGACGCAATTTGCCAGGCAAGTGAACTCTCCCCAAAGAAAATGGCCATGGATAACCATGGCCATTGTATCAATCACGATCCATCAGCGGGCGATGCCGCTGCTGCGGTGATCAGAATCGACGCCCGTAGCGCAGGCCAATGGTGCGTGGCCGATTGACGAGGATCGTTGAGTCCTGGGTGATGTCGTCGTACGGATCGTAGTAGAGGCCGCCGTAGCGAACAATCTGCGCGCGTTCGTCTGTTGCGTTGTCCAGGAAGAGGTCAAGAGACCACTGCTCGCCCTGGATACCGGTGGCAAGATTCAGGATCGAATAAGACGGTTGCCTTTCCCTGAGGTCCGTTTCGAGGTTGCTCCAGGTCGCGTCGGTGTAGGCATATGCCGCCTGTGCATAAAACGGTATTCGTGTGCCCTCAAACTCGTAGCGCGCGATCGCCGTGTACTGCAGCTCCGGCACATAAGGCATTTCCTGTCCTACGGGTGCCAGCACATCGGTTCCGCCGCCGAGGTAGTCCGTTTGCAACTGTGCGTCGTTGTAGGATGCCGACAATGACAAAGTCAGGGCGTCAGACGCGGCAAACACGAGGTCGAACTCCATGCCATCGGTTTCGGCTTTGCCGATATTCCGGATGATCGTGAGCGGCGAAACGGCGTAGTCGAGAAACGCAAACTGGAAATTGTCCCATTCGAGGTGATAAATGGCGCCGTTGAAGCGCAGTCGGCCATCGGCCCACATGGTTTTCCAGCCCATCTCAATGTTGTCTACCGAGTCGGGGTCGTACTTGGGCGCCAAGTCGCCGGCCACCGTTGCACGATTGACTCCACCTGGCCTGAAGCCCTCGGAGTAGGTCGCGTATACCATCTTGTCATCGCTGAGATTGTAATTGACGCCGATTTTGACCGTGTTGCCGGTGTCCTTGGAAACGTCATCCACGTTCGGGAAGTCGTAGCAGGGAAACTGGGGTTGATCGTTGGCGTCCAGACACCGCCCAAGCCCGCCGTTGAAGCCACTCAAGGAATTGTCAAACTCATACCAGCGATAGCCGCCGACCAGGGTCAAATTATCGGTGATGTCGAAATTGACTTCGCCGAATGCCGCCAAGTCCTTGTCGACGCGATCCTGCTTCGTCTGCCAGGCGACATTGCCATTTTCAATAACGGACGATGCCGTATCGAGATCCGGGGCTTCCCAACGCAGATCGAAATTGTGTTCCTGCCGCTGCATGAATGCGCCGACTACCCAGCGAGCGCGTTGGTCCTCGTTCGATTGCAGCCGAATCTCGTGGCTTTGCTTGGTGAATTTCTCGTCAGCGGTGATGTACTGGCTCGGGTCTGTGCAAAAGCCATTGGAATCGTAGTGATAGCAACCGCCGTAATACCCGTAGTAATTGTCGAGGTATTGCGCGTAATGGTTGTAGTCATCAAGACTGTCGGAATCCAGGTCCAGGTAGGCACCGGCATAGACGAGATCCATATTGCCAATCCTGCCTTCCACGGTCAGCGACGCCTGGTACCAGGAAAAGTCGTAAAACTCGTCGTAGAAACGGCCGGCCTGCAGGTCACCCAGGTCCTCAGGATCGTGTGTAAAGACGCCGTTGGTGTCCTGGTTTTGCACCATCAGACCCGGGGTTACGGTCCAGTTTTCGTTCAGGTCAACCTTGAGCAAGGCGCGCATGCCGGTCGTCGTCGAATCGTTGAAGTCCTCTTCGACCAGTGCTGAGTTATCTTTCGTAATCCCGACGCCCTGGTAGGTAATTGAAGTCAGGACGTTGTCGATGTAACCGGGAGCCTCTTCGTGCCAGCCAACGAGGCGGATAGCGGCATTATCGCTGATCGGCATGTTGACGAAACCTTCGAGCGTATAACCGGTGCCACCTTCCGAGACGGAACTACCGGCGATATCGAAGCCGGCTTCAAACTCATTCATTTTGGGCTTGTTGGTAATGATACGCATCGTTCCGGACTGGCTACTAGCCCCGAAGTAGGTGCCTTGCGGGCCGGCCAGCGTTTCGATGCGCTCAATATCGTAGACATGTACGTCGAGTACGCGGTTTATGGTCGTCACCGGTTGTTCGTCGACATACACACCCACGCTCGGCATCGATCCCGAGTGCACGCCGTCGCCGCCGCTGGATATGCCGCGCATATACAGGAGTGATACGCCCGGTCTTTCAGAGGTGTACGACACAGTGGGCAGGAACTCGATGTAGTCGGCGAAGTTATTCAGGTTCAGTTGCTCGAGTTGCGTGTTACCGAGCACCTGGACGGATATCGCGACGTCCTGCAGGTTTTGTTCTCGCTTTTGTGCGGTGACGACGATTTCTTCGAGGGCACCGGTAGCCTGCTGTGCCTCGGCAGGAGCGGCGACAACAGACATCATCATTGAGCCCGTGACAACGGCCGATACTGCGGAAGCAATGGGATTTCGTTTGAACTGCTTCATGTCCTGATTCCTTTAAGTGGGCGCGCGATGTCGCACGCATAATGTTGTACTGGAGCAACAGGGCTGGCGCCGGAGCGCAGGAACAACAATGCGCCAGCTGCGTTGACAATATAGCGGCGCTAATAAAGAGTCAAAGACAGATACGCGATATGAAACTCAACCTTGTGGTATTTTTGCAATAAAAGCGATTGCACAGTATTAATAAATGGACGCGGAAGCAGGAATTGACGAGTCAAACCGAGAGTGCTGATCTGAAAACCGCGCTGACGCATGCGGCCAGCCTGCTCGCCGTCAATCCGCAGCTCGCCGAAGAACAGGCGCTCGAAATTCTCAAGGTGTATTCCGATTCGCCGTCGGCGCGGCACATCCAGGCCGCGGCCCTGCGCCTGCAGGGCAAGGGAGATCGGGCGCTCGCGATCATTACGCCCGTCGCCGAACTTCACAATGAGGACCTGAACGTACGGCACGAATATGCCCTTTGCCTTGCCGCGAACAGTCGCGTCGACGAGGCAATCGAAATACTCCAAGACGTGGTGCGGCAGGACCCGCGCCATGCCTCGGCGTGGCGGTCGCTCGGCGACTATCTCAACGCCATTGGTGACGAACAGGGCAGTCGGGATGCCTTTAATAAGCACATTGAGGTTTCGACCCGGCACCCGGAGCTGATCACAGCCGCGGAACATCTGTACAAGAAGCAATTGCCAAAAGCCGAGCAATTGACTCGCGAGGTTCTTAAGAAGGATCCGGTCGATATCATCGCGATCCGCATGCTGGCGGCGATCGCTGTCGAACTCGGGCGCTGGGATGATGCGATCAACCTGCTGGAGCGTTGCCTCGAGCTGGCGCCTGAGTTCCATCTCGCAAGGCAAAACCTCGCTGTCGCATTGTCACGTCGCCAACGCCTCGATGAAGCACTGACCGAGATCGGGAAATTGCTGATTGCAGAGCCGAATAACCCGAATTACCGCCTGTTAAAGGGCTCATTCCTGGTCCGAAAGGGCGATCATGAGCCGGCGCTGAAACTCTACGAAGAATTTCTGCGCAACTACCCTCGCCAGTCCGGCGCACACATGAATTACGGGCACACGCTGAAGACCGTTGGCCGATTGGACGAATCCATTAGCGAATACAGAACGGCAATTGCGTTGCGACCGCAGACGGGTGAGGCCTATTTTAGTCTCGCTAACCTGAAAACGTTTCGCTTTACCGACGAAGACATTGCGGCAATGCAGGCGCAGATCGACGAGGAGGGCGGCGATCCGGACGACCAGTCGCACCTGTTGTTTGCACTCGGCAAGGCGATGGAAGATCGCAAACAATACGATGAATCGTTCGACTACTACGCTCGTGGCAACGCATTACGCAGCCAGCACCATCGCTACAACCCCAAGATCAACGTTTTCGACACCGTTCGGCAGATCAAAACACTGGACGCCGCGTTCTTCGAAGAACGCAAAGGTTGGGGTAGTGATGCGCCGGATCCGATATTCATCGTTGGGCTGCCCCGCGCCGGATCGACTTTGCTCGAGCAGATCCTCGCCAGTCATTCGCAGGTCGAGGGGACCTCTGAATTGCCGGACATCATTGCGATCTCGCGTCGTCTGGGCAAGCCGTCGCGCAAGAACCCGGCGTCCGATTATCCCGAGGTGCTGAAAACGCTGACGGCCGACGACGCCCGGAAGCTGGGCGAGGGCTATATCGAATCAACGCGGGTGCAGCGCCACGGTCCACCCTTTTTCATCGACAAGATGCCGAACAACTTTAAACACATCGGCCTGATTCACCTGATGCTGCCGAATGCCAAAATCATCGATGCGCGCCGGCACCCGATGGCGGCGGGTTTTTCCTGTTTCAAGCAGCTGTTCGCAAATGGCCAGACGTACACCTACAAGCTGGAAGATGTTGCCCACTACTATCGCGACTACGTCGCGCTCATGGATCACTGGGACCAGGTGTTACCGAATCGCGTACACCGGGTGCGCTACGAAAATATGGTGGCCGATTCGGAAAAGGAGATTCGCAAACTGCTCGACTATTGCGGGCTCGAGTTTGAGGAGCAGTGCCTGCGATTCTATGAAACGGAAAGAGCTATTCGCACGCCGAGTGCCGAGCAGGTGCGCCAACCGGTCTATAAAGAAGGACTGGACCAGTGGCGTAACTATGAAGCGCACCTCGATCCCTTGAAGAAGGCGCTGGGTCCGCTCCTGGAACGTTACCCGATCGAATAACGCCGCTACGGCACGGGACTCAATATGTCACTGCAAACACTGGACCTGTTCGCCATCGGCGCCTATTTCGTGGTGCTAATCTGGATCGGCCTGCGAGTGGCCCGGCGCGAGCGCGGCAGCGGCGAAAGTGAATCGTTCCTGGCCGCCGACCGCAACATGGGCTTGCTGCAGACGACAGCGTCGACGGCCGCCACCGATCTTGGCGGCGGCTTCAGCATAGCCATGGGCGGCCTGGGGTTCACATTGGGTATTTCAGGGTCCTGGCTCATCGCAATCTCCGGGCTCAGCGTCGTTCTCGTTTCATTCCTGATGGTGCCGAAAGTGAAACGCTGGGCTGACAGGGTTCGCGGACTGACAACTGGTGACCTCTTCGAAACCCGTTTCGACCGCCGCACGGGCACTCTGGCCGCTGTCGTGATCGGCATTGCCTGGTTTACCTTTGCGGGCGGGCAGATCATTGCCGGCGCCAAGTTACTGCAAGCGACAGTCGGTCTCGATTTAACGATCGCCGTGGTGTTGTCCGGCTCCGTTATCCTCGCGTATACCGCGCTGGGTGGCCTGAAGGCCGTGATCTACACCGACGTTTTCCAGATGATCGTGTTGCTCATCGGAATCATCTTCATCGCGGTTCCGATTGGCCTGCACGCGGTCGGTGGATGGAGTGGCATCGTCGAGCATTTCACTGCGAATCCCGAGACGGCATCGCTGGTTGATTGGGGTGCGGTTAGCTGGCAGGAACTGCTCGGCTGGTTTTTCGCGATCTTCCCGGTGTGGTTCATTTCCATCGCCGCCATGCAACGCATCGTCGCCGCTCGCGATGAGAAAACGGCGCGACGCGCATTCCTTTTGACCGGTGTGCCAATCGAATGGCCGCTGTTTGCGATTGGCAGCACACTCATCGGGCTCATCGCCCGCATGTTAATGCCGGAGTTGCAGGATGCCGAGATGGCAACGCCCATGATCATCATGGAGTTGCTACCCGTGGGTGTCGCCGGCATCGTTATCGCTGCCTATATCGCTGCTGTGATGTCCACCGCGGACTCGGTATTGATGGGGCCGGTTGCGATCTACACCAATGACATTTACAGGAAGTTCCTGCGGCCGGACGCCAGCGAGCAAGCACTGGTGCGTGTCGCGCGCGCCGCGACACTCGTGCTCGGCGTGCTCAGTATCGGCATGGCCTATCTCGTGCCGAATGTGCTTGAGTTGATTCTCTACGCCTACACGTTTGGTGCTGCGGGCCTGTTCTTCCCCATGCTCGGCCTGTTGTTCTGGCCGCGAACGACGGCGAGCGGCGCCTTCTGGAGCATGCTCGGTGGTGGATGCTCGGCCGTGTTGTGGGTTTTGCTGGACGAACCTTTCGGCGTGTCTTCGTCTTATCTCGGCTGGCTCGTCAGCTTGCCATTGCTGGTTGTCGTTTCGCTGGCGACCGATCACAGCCCGGAAGAGAATCGGGATATGTTCTAATTTGGGCGGCCGCATAATATGACCTGTCGTGTGCATAACCTTTTGTTCCCTCTCCTTCTTGGTGCTTGCGCTCCCTTGCCCGACATGGCGCCGCCGTTGAGTGAGGCGCAGATGCCACATCGGGGGGAATTCGAGGCAGACGTTCGTCAGGTCTTTGGCGACCCTCAGGTTCTCGACAGTGGCCGTTATCTTATTTACGACTGGACAACGGATCGTCAATTGGTGCTCATCCCGCTGGGATATAGCGGCCTGGCGGGCGCAACCGTCACTGCCGGGCAGCGGTTCCGGATGCGGATCGTACTGGACGATATGCAGCGAGTATCCAGCGTCGACTGTTCAATCGAAAAACTGGATAGTCACCAGCTTAAAGAGCTCGGCTGCCTCGACCCGGCAGAATTGAGGGCCTTGACCGGCCCCTCGGAATGGCACGAACTGGCCGACATCACCGGGCTCGCCGATGTTCGGTTCTGGCATGCGGAGATGTCAGGGTCCAACACCAACATGGTGCTGTCACCCGATGGCAGCATGCTGGCCGCTTCCGATGTCAAAAACAGAACCTGGATCATCGATCTCGAAAGTTTCACCCTGGTTGGGCGCAGCGACAACACTCCGCCTGACTTCTGGTCACTCAAGGGTATCCCGGAACCACGGGCTGCATTTAGCGACGACGGGCAGCGGATCGCAATCACGCAAGGGGACGTGATTTCACTCTTGTCGCGCAGCAGTGATCAATTCGTACCCGAGGCACAGCTAAACGTAAATGATCTTAAGGTCGCCGGTTTTGGGTGCTGCCCGGACGGGCTGATCGGCCTGGGCGCTGGCCAGGCCTCCCGGATCACGCTTGGCGGCGAGACCAGCGACACCGTCGAGGGAGAAGGGCGTCTGCGTTTTGGCATTGCCGGCGTGGCCGTAACGAGACAGAGCCCGCCCGGCAGCTTCCGCGTTGCTGCCCTCGACAGCGCCTCTCTCAAGCCCTCACCGCGTGCAGCTTTTCGCGAGAACAGTCACGAGAACCTCGTTCTCGATCCGCGCAATGATTTTGCGCGGCACAGAGCTCCTGCCAACTTCGAATTCTCGCGCGACGGCCGCTGGCTGGCACGTAACAGTTGCCGACACCTGGAGTTTTGGGACAGCGCGCAGCTGTTCGAACGGCTCACCGATGAAAGCACCGAAGTAATCACTCCGGATGCGGCCATGGTTATGACGCTGTCAGCAGATCCCGGTTACGACGACGATGGCTGCCACGGTCCGATTGCATTTCACCCGGACGGAAAGACGGTTGCTGCAGCGAGTAACAAGGCTATCCACATCTGGCGGATTGAAGGAGGGACGCAGGAAGTTCTGCTGCCTGTCGAGGAGGGTGGCTACGGACTGCACGCGGTGGCCATCGCATTTGATATACACCACCA
>JAOUNH010000144.1 GCA_029881055.1 Gammaproteobacteria bacterium | reverse complement strand
ATCTTTTCGTGTTCACACGGACGAGGAGTCCGGGCAGACGATCATTTCGGGAATGGGCGAGTTGCATCTCGATATCATCGTTGATCGCATGAAGCGTGAATTTCACGTTGAGGCGAATGTAGGCAAGCCACAGGTTGCGTACCGCGAGACCATACGCAAGGCGGTGGAGCAGGAGGGCAAGTTCGTACGGCAGTCCGGCGGTCGCGGCCAATATGGTCACGTCCGGCTGCGCATAGAACCGCAGCCAAGAGGATCGGGTTACGAATTCGTCAACGGAATTGTGGGCGGCGTCGTACCCAAAGAATATATTCCTGCTGTCGATCGAGGCGTGCAGGAGCAGATGGAAAATGGTGTTATTGCTGGCTTTGCGATGGTGGATTGCAAGGTGACGTTGTACGACGGCTCGTACCATGATGTTGACTCCAGCGAAATGGCGTTTAAGATCGCTGGCTCGATGGGGTTCAGGGATGGCGCGCTCAGAGCGGATCCGGTCTTGCTTGAGCCGATCATGAAGGTCGAAGTGGTAACGCCGGAAGAATATATGGGAGACGTGATGGGCGATTTGAATCGTCGTCGCGGCCTGCCGCAAGGGATGGACGACGTGCCCGCGGGCAAAGTCGTGCGTGCTGAAGTACCGCTGGCCGAGATGTTCGGTTATGCCACGCACCTGCGCTCGATGAGCCAGGGGCGCGCTGTGTACTCAATGGAGTTCGAGAAGTATTCGGAAGTGCCGCAAAATGTGGCCGATGTAGTCATCAAAAGAGGTTAATTCGCGAGAGCTCAGCTTATGTCTAAAGAAAAATTTCAAAGAACCAAACCACACGTGAACGTAGGCACGATAGGTCACGTTGACCATGGCAAGACGACCCTGACAGCGGCGCTGACGAAGTGCATGGCGGAGCTGCACGGTGGCACGGTATCGGCGTACGACCAGATCGATAACGCCCCGGAAGAGCGTGAGCGTGGTATCACGATTGCGACGGCGCACGTGGAGTACGAGAGTGCGAAGCGTCACTACGCGCACGTGGATTGCCCGGGACACGCGGACTACGTGAAGAACATGATCACGGGTGCGGCGCAGATGGACGGTGCGATCCTGGTGGTATCGGCTGCAGACGGTCCGATGCCGCAGACGCGTGAGCACATCCTGCTGGCACGCCAGGTAGGCGTACCGTACATCCTGGTGTACATGAACAAGGCGGACCAGGTTGACGACGCGGAGTTGCTGGAACTGGTTGAGATGGAGATCCGTGATCTGTTGTCGACCTACGAGTTCCCGGGCGACGACACGCCGATTATTACGGGCTCGGCATTGAAGGCATTTGAAGGTGACACATCGGAGATTGGTGTGCCGTCGGTGGTGAAGCTGGTCGAGGCGATGGACGATTACATTCCGCAGCCGGAACGCGCGATTGATGGCGACTTCCTGTTGCCGGTAGAAGACGTGTTCTCGATTTCCGGCCGTGGCACGGTGGTGACGGGTCGTATCGAGCGCGGCGTGGTTAACGTTGGCGACGAGCTGGCGATCGTGGGTATCCGCGATACGCAGAAGACGACCTGCACGGGTGTTGAGATGTTCCGCAAGTTGCTGGACCGGGGCGAGGCGGGCGACAACGTGGGTGTGTTGCTGCGCGGCACGAAGCGAGAAGACGTGGAGCGTGGCCAGGTACTGGCGAAGCCGGGATCGATTACGCCGCACACCAGGTTCGAGGCGGAAGTCTACATACTGACCAAGGACGAGGGTGGACGTCATACGCCGTTCTTCAAGGGTTACCGTCCGCAGTTTTACTTCCGCACGACGGACGTAACGGGCGCCTGCGAGCTGCCGGAAGGCACAGAAATGGTGATGCCGGGCGATAACGTGCAGATGACCGTTGAACTGATTGCACCGATCGCCATGGAAGACGGCCTGCGTTTCGCTATTCGTGAAGGCGGTCGCACTGTCGGTGCCGGCGTCGTCGCGAAAGTCATCAAGTAAGGTAAATACTATGAGTAACAATCAAAACATCCGCATTCGACTGAAGGCATTCGATCATCGATTGATCGACAATTCAGCTCGCGAGATAGTGGATACTGCCAAGCGCACCGGCGCCACGGTCAGGGGCCCGATCCCGTTGCCCATGAGAAAGGAACGTTACACGATCCTCGTCTCTCCGCACGTGAACAAGGATGCCCGGGACCAGTACGAAATCCGGACGCATAAGCGATTGATGGATATTGTCGATCCTACGGATAAGACGGTCGACGCGCTGATGAAGCTGGAATTGCCGGCGGGTGTTGACGTTCAGATCAAGCTGAACTGATTCGGGTTTAGACTAGCGTTCTATTGACGATCGGCTCGCGGCCGACATGTGTGTGACTAGGAATGGCTCCCTTCGGTCCGCTTTATTTCCTGTCACACACATCTCGTCCACGAGCCTGATGGTTAGCAGGTCCGCGACACTGATTGCCAAGATCCTGCGAGACTTTCAGCCAGTAGGGGCGGTTGGGAGAGTCTTTACAGGAAATAAAGCGCAGCGCAGCGAGCCATTCCTGTAAAGACTCTCCGAACCGACCGCGGACTGCATAGTAACTCATTGATTTTAATGGTATAAACCAGACGGTCAAAAAGTCGCGAAAAAGTCCGCAGGCGGCTTGTAATAAGGCCTCAGAGTCGTATAATTGCGGGCTCGCTGGATTTGGCCGGACCGGGAGTCGGCCAGAGACAGAACACATAACACCAGTCGCCAGGCAACCGTGGGCGACACGGCAAATCCCGGAACCGCCGACACGAACAGATGATCGGGTCGGAGCTTGGGTCAGCCCCAGAGCACAGAGGACAGGTTCCTCAGCGATGGCTGGCCCTTTCGCATGTCTGAATAGAACGAAAAATACAGCGGCCGCCAATCGAAGTGACCGCAGTGCAACATTTGAAATAGAGATTGTCACTGACCAAACGAAGTCGGTGCGAGGTTTTGAAGATGACAATGGGTCTTGTTGGCCGCAAGTGCGGCATGACACGTGTCTTCACGGAAGATGGGGTTTCAGTTCCCGTCACCGTGATTGAGGCACAACCAAACCGAATTACTCAGGTGAAAACCGTTGAGACCGATGGCTATCGCGCGCTGCAAGTATCAGCCGGAAGTCGTCGTGCCTCTCGTGTACGGAAGCCTGCAGCCGGCCACTTCGCCGCAGCGAAGGTCGACGCCGGCGACCTTACAACGGAGTTCCGACTCGATGACGCCGATACGGGTGAATTCGTAGCCGGAAACGAACTCAAGGTTGACATTTTCGAAGCGGGTCAGAAAGTAGACGTTGTAGGCACGTCTATCGGTAAAGGCTATGCCGGTACCGTCAAACGCTACAACTTCAGAATGCAGGACGCTACGCACGGTAACTCCCGGTCGCACCGCGTTCCCGGCTCTATCGGCCAGAACCAGACGCCAGGTCGCGTGTTCAAAGGCAAGAAGATGACCGGCCACATGGGTAATGTCCGTCGCACCGCGCAGAACCTGGAGATTGTTCGGGTTGATGCGGAGCGCAATATTCTTCTGGTCAAGGGCGCCGTTCCAGGTCACCGCGGCGGCAGCGTCGTTGTTCGTCCCTCTGTGAAAGCCAGGAAGTAAGGGGTCGATACGATGAAACTGAAACTTCACGACAAGGGTTCGATCGACGTAGCGGAGTCCGCGTTCGACACCAAATTCAACGAGGCGCTGGTCCACCAGGTCGTTACGGCCTATCTCGCGGGCGGGCGTGCCGGAACGAAAGCACAAAAGAATCGTTCCGCGGTTCGTGGCGGCGGAGCGAAGCCCTGGAACCAAAAGGGTACGGGTCGCGCCCGTGCCGGCACAAGCCGTAGCCCGATCTGGGTTGGTGGTGGTCGCACGTTTGCAGCGAAGCCGCGTAACTTCGACCAGAAGGTCAACAAGAAAATGTACCGTGCTGCCATGCGCTCGGTGCTGTCGGAGCTGATTCGCCAGGATCGCCTGGTGGTGGTTAACGAGCTGACGCTCGAAGCGCCAAAGACGAAGCTGCTGGTGAACAAGCTCAAGGAATTCGGTCTGGACAACGTCCTGATCCTGAACGAAGCCTTCGATGAGAAGGTGTTCATGGCTGCACGCAACCTGCCGAACGTTGGTATCTGCGATGTGGCGTCGATGGATCCGGTGGTTTTGATTCGCTTCGAGAAGGTTCTGATTACGGTTCCCGCGCTGAAGCTGATCGAGGAGCGCTTGTCATGAGCCGTATTCTGCATCAGGAAAGATTATTGACGGTTATCAAAGGCCCGCACTTGTCTGAAAAGGCACACGTGGCTGCCGAGAGTAACCAGATTGTTTTGAAAGTCCGCACCGACGCAACGAAAAGAGAAGTAGCGCAAGCTGTTGAGTTGTTGTTCGAAGTGAAGGTCGAATCGGTCCAGGTTGTAAACGTGAAAGGCAAGACGAAACGTTTCCAGCAGACCAAAGGTCGTCGCGCGGACTGGAAAAAAGCATACGTGAAGCTCCCCGACGGCACGGCCGTTGAAGAGCTCTTCGGTACGGAATAGGAGCACCCAAAGTGTCACTGCACAAAGCTAGACCGACATCGCCAGGACGCCGTTTCGTCGTTGCCGTTAAAACGCCGGAGTTGCACAAAGGCGCGCCATACGCACCTCTCGTCGAGAGACAGCAGCGCAATGGCGGCCGCAACAACAATGGCCGGATCACGGTTCGTCATCAGGGTGGCGGTCACAAGCAGCACTATCGCCTGATTGACTTCAAGCGAGACAAGGACGGAATCCAGGGCGTAGTAGAACGCCTGGAGTACGACCCGAACCGCAGCGCACACATTGCTCTGATCAAGTATGAAGATGGCGAGCGTCGTTACATCCTGGCACCCAAAGGTATCAGTGCCGGAGCGACGGTCATCAGCGGCGAAGATGCGCCGATCAAGCCAGGCAATGCATTGCCGATTCGTGCAATACCGGTTGGTACAACGGTTCACAATATCGAAATGAAGTCCGGCAAGGGTGGGCAGTTGGTTCGTTCGGCCGGCGGGTCAGCCCAGCTGGTCGCTCGCGAAGGCGCCTACGGCACAGTGCGTCTGCGCTCCGGTGAGACGCGCAAGATTCACGTTGATTGCCGCGCAACCATCGGCGAAGTCGGTCATGGCGAGCACAACCTGCGCAAAATCGGTAAGGCCGGTGCGATGCGTTGGCGCGGTGTGCGTCCGACGGTTCGCGGCGTTGCCATGAACCCGATCGATCATCCGCACGGTGGTGGTGAAGGTCGCACCTCCGCTGGCCGTCATCCTGTTACTCCCTGGGGCAAAAAGACCAAGGGTGCGAAGACTCGTGCAAACAAGCGGACGGACGGCATGATAGTTCGCCGTCGCAACAAGAAGCGTAGTTAAAGGATTCAGATAATGCCGCGTAGCGTAAGAAAAGGCCCGTTTGTCGATAACCATCTGGCGAAGAAAGTGGCCGTAGCAGCAAAGGCGAATGATCGCCGCCCGATCAAAACCTGGTCGCGTCGGTCGATGGTACTGCCGGACATGGTTGGCCTGACGATCGCCGTTCACAACGGCCGCCAGCATATACCGGTACTGATATCGGAAAACATGGTCGGTCATAAACTCGGTGAGTTTTCAATGACACGTACGTTTCGCGGTCACTCCGGTGATCGGAAGACGAAGTAGGGAGCGGGTTCATGCAAGTTGCTGCAACACTTAGATACGCACGCGTTTCACCGCAGAAATGCCGCCTGGTGGCTGACGTCATCCGTGGCAAGTCGGTTGACGACGCATTGCGTGTTTTGACCTTCTCACCGAAGAAGAGCGCTCGCATCGTGAAAAAGGTTCTGGAGTCGGCTGTGGCCAACGCGGAACACAATCACGGCGCGGACATTGATGAACTGAAAGTTGCGACGATAGAAGTCAACGAGGCACCGACGTTCAAGCGATTTCGTGCTCGTGCAAAAGGCCGTGGCGCAAGAATTACAAAGCGGAACAGCCACATAACAATCCGGGTTGGAGACGAGAAGTAATATGGGCCAGAAAGTACACCCAACAGGAATTCGCCTTGGAATCGTCAAGGATTGGGCATCGAAATGGTATGCCGATACCAAGACCTTTCCGAAATACATCCGTGCGGATCACCTCATACGCGTCTTCATCAGGAAAAAGCTGAAAGACGCGTCCGTCAGCAAGATTGCGATCGAGCGTCCTGCCAAGAAGTGCAATATCACGATCCATACGGCGCGTCCGGGCATTGTGATTGGCAAGAAAGGTGAGGACATCGAGAAGCTTCGTGCGGAAGTGGCAAGTCTGACTGGCATGAACATGGGCGAAGTTCGCATCAACATCAATGAGATCAGGAAGCCCGAGTTGGACGCATACCTGGTTGCTGAAGGTATCGCTCAGCAGCTCGAGCGACGCGTAATGTTCCGTCGCGCGATGAAGCGTGCGGTTACGAACACGATGCGGGTGGGCGCAGAAGGCGTCAAGGTCAAAGTCGGCGGTCGATTGAACGGCGCTGAAATTGCGCGATCGGAATGGTACCGCGAAGGTCGCGTTCCGCTGCACACGTTGCGAGCGGACATCGACTACGGAACCGCTGAGGCGCGTACAACCTACGGCGTCATCGGCGTGAAAGTTTGGATATTCAAGGGCGAAGTTTTCGATCGTCCCGAAGTGGTTCCGGCAGAGCCGGCAGAAGCTAAAGCGGGCGCGCGTTCTTAAGAACGGCCTTAGTCAGACAAGACTGGAAACGAATAAATGCTACAGCCAAAGCGGACAAAATTTCGCAAGCAGTTCAAGGGACGCAATCGCGGCCTGGCGCTGCGTGGAAGCGATGTTTCTTTCGGCGAGTACGGACTCAAAGCGACCGATCGTGGCCGCCTGACAGCTCGTCAGATTGAGGCAGCTCGCCGTGCAATGACGCGTCACATCAAGCGTGGCGGAAAGATCTGGATCCGGGTATTCCCGGACAAGCCGATCACGACGAAGCCGCTTGAAGTACGCCAGGGTAAGGGCAAAGGTAACGTTGAGTACTGG
>JAOUNH010000016.1 GCA_029881055.1 Gammaproteobacteria bacterium | reverse complement strand
GCGAATACGGCCGGGATGTAACAGATCAGCATATCGGTGGTCGCTGGGGGTTCAAACCCGAAGCCGGTTTTGAAAAGATTGTCGAGACCTACCCTATCGACAACGCGGCCCGTGTTGCATTGATCAATATGGTCAATAGCGACACGGATTACCTGCAGGATACCGACCCGGGTACGAAACTCGATCGCCTGCGCCGCACAAGCTACCGGGATTACCTGCTCAAGGTCGTAGGTGTACCGGAAGAGGTCTACTATTTGTTCCGCGATCCGATTAAGGGCCTTTGGGGCGTCGGTTGGGACGCGCTGTCAACGCTGGAGGCCTGGCGCATCGGGATGCCCGGCACTCAACACCTTGACCTGGCGGGCCTGCTGCCCCACGAGGAAGAACATGACGAGCCCTACATTTTTCACTTTCCCGACGGCAACGCCGGCGTTGCTCGTGCCCTCGTTCGTCATCTGATCCCGGCTGCGCTCCCCGGCGGCTCGATGGAAGACCTGGTATCGGCACCAGCCGATTATTCGCAACTGGATAAGGCGGACTCCCGGGTTCGGCTCAGGTTAAACAGCACGGCGGTAGACGTGCGGCATACCAGTGACCAGAAGGCCGTAGACGTCAGCTATGTAACAGAAGGCAAGGTCCATTGCGTGCGCGGCAAACACGTGGTGATGGCGTGCTACAGCCGGATACTCCCGTACATCTGTCCGGAGCTCCCGGAACAGCAATCCGAAGCGATTGCCTATGCCACCAAGGTTCCACTGGTTTACGTTAGCGTCGCCGTTCGCAACTGGCAGGCTTTCGCCAATCTCGGTATGAGCCACATAACGATCCCGAAACCCGCATTGATGCATTCATTCGGCATGGATTTTCCGGTCAGTGTGGGCGAGTACCGTTACACGCAAAAGCCCGGCGACCCAACAGTGTTGCACGGTACCTGGGTACCCGCGATGCCGGATCTGGGTTTGTCTGCACGAGAACAACATGTGATCGGACGTCGTCAGTTGTACGAGAAGTCCTATGGCGAGATGGAGTCCGGGATCGTTGCACAGATCCAGGGGGCTTTGGCACCCGGCGGTTTTGATGCGGAGCGCGATATCGCAGGCATTACCGTGAATCGTTGGCCGCACGGGTACGCCTACGAATACAATGATTTCAGCGACCCGGCAGATTGGGGTCCGAAGAATGGTCCGCACATTCGCGGCAGGGCGCAAATCGGCCGCATTTCGATTGCCAACTCTGATGCTTCAGCTTTGGCATACGTCAACGGCGCTTTCGATGCCGCTGACCGGGCAGTTAATGAACAAATCACTGTAGGAGGGAAAATATGAGACGCATAATTGCGCTGATTCTAGCTCTGGGAATGTTGCCTGTTGTCTTTTTGGTCGCCACGTCGAGTGATGATGCGCAGGCTTCAACAGTTGTGCATCCGGCGAAAATCAGCAAAGAAGATACAACGGGCCGGATTTTCGAACGCGAGAATATGATCAGAACCGAAAAAAATGGCAACACGACGCTGGATGTAACGACCTTACTGAGCAGTGACAGGAAGTTTGCGTCCGGAATGTACAAGTCCGGCAAAACGCGTAGCGAAATTACTGAGCCCTATGGCGTCGATGAATTCATGTACTTCATCGAGGGCGGGGTGACACTGACCTCGGTCGATGGCAGCGAAATAATCGTCAGCGCCGGCGAAGCCGTCACTATTCCGAAAGAATGGATGGGTGTCTGGGATACGGATGGCTACACAAAGATCTGGGTAATCTATTCCGAGGATGGTTCTGGCCTGGAATAGTTTTCACAGTAAGAGGAGCATCTGATGCCAATTTTGCGAACGTGCTGTTTGCTCGTATTAACACTTTGCGGGCTCGCACTCACCGCCGCCTGCAGCGATAAACCCAGGGAAGTTGCTGACACCGTATTCCTGGATGCCAAAGTCTATACGGTTAACAGCGCGCAACCCTGGGCAGAAGCGATTGCGATCAGTGGCGACACTATCGTCTACGTTGGCGACAACGATGGCGCGATGGACCTGATCGGAGACACGACGCAGCAAATCAACCTGGACGGAAAGCTGTTGTTGCCGGGTTTCATCGATACTCATTTACACCCGCTTGCTGGCGGTGAGTTCGCTCGAGCGCTTTCCCTGCAGACCAATGGAACTATTGAGGGTTGGGTGCTCGCGATAGACGAGTTCGCCAAAGCGAACCCCGATGCCAGGGTAATTTTCGGCTACGGTTTTCTGGCTACGACCTTCGGGCCTGAAGGCCCGACGCGGCAATTGATTGACACAATAGTCCCTGACCGGCCGGTCCTGATCATTGACGAGGGCTTTCATGGCGCATGGGCGAACACTGCCGCCCTCGAAGCGTTGAACATTACGCAGGACACGGCAGACCCGGTACCCGGCTACAGTTACTACAAGCGAGATGAAAACGGCGATGCTACCGGCTACCTCCTCGAAGAAACGGCCTTCACTGCGATGGACGCCCTCGATGTCATCAACGACGAAGTCATTATCGAAGGTACGGGACTTGTGATTGAGATCATGAACTCCTATGGCGTAACGGCCGCATTTGATGCCGGCAACGGTTACGAAGCGGAACGGACGCTTGGTATTCTCAGTCGAATTCAGCAGAACGGCGATCTGAAGCTGCGCCTTGTTGGATCGGTCCGGGCCAGACCCGACCAGAGCCCGCAGGAAATCGTCGACGAGGCTGTGCATTGGCGCGACACCGTTCGCGGAGATGGTTTTCATTACAACACGCTGAAAATTCCGGATGACGGCACCGTCGAGGGTCGTACGGCGGCGATGTTTGAAGACTATCAGGGCGAGCCGGGTAATAGTGGCAGCACGGTATTTACGGAACAGCAACTAATAGAAATGATTAGTGGGGCTGCCAGGCGCAACATAGACGTACACATACACGCTCTTGGGGAAAGGGCGATACATGAAACGCTGAACGCGATAGAGGCAACCCGGGCAGCGTTTCCCGAAACCGACAGCCGCTTTACGATATGCCATCTGCAGGTCATTACCGATCAGGACCTTGCACGCTTCGGCGAGTTGGACGTCATCGCGCAAAGCACACCGCTTTGGGCGTCGTACGACGTTTACGGCAAGCAATTTGTCAGCGACGACCAGTTCAACCGTTATTGGCGTTTCAAGAGTCTGGAAGACACAGGAGCCAGGCTGACTTTCGGCAGTGACTTCCCGGCCAGCGGTGCCGGAAGCCTTGGGCTGTCACCGCTCGTTCAAATTGAAATAGGACACACCCGCCAGGAACCCGGCAGTCCTGATCAGGACATTCAACCAAGAGAATCTGAACGACTCAGCGTGGCAAGCCTGGTTCGCGGTTTCACGCTGGATGCTGCCTACCAGCTGCGCATGGAGAGCGATATCGGTTCGATCGAAGTCGGTAAAAAGGCAGACCTGGTTGTTCTCGACCAGAACATTTTCGAAGTCGACGCGTATTCGATCCACAAAACCAATGTGGTCACGACCATGTTGGGCGGACAAATCGTGTACACGAAAAGTCCAAAAGGGCTCTGACCCCTTTTGCGGAGCGTAACCTAAAGGCGCAGCGCACCGTCGACATCGATGCAGCGGCCGCTAAAGTAATCGTTCTCGAAAATGAACTCGACGGTTTTCGCGATTTCGTCCGGATCCCCAAGGCGGCGCGCCGGAATGGTCGCCGCGATTTTCTCTCGAGCTTCCGGCTTCATGCTCATCACCATTTCCGTGGCGATAAATCCGGGCGCTATTGAGGCCGCGCGAATACCGTAGCGCGCGAATTCTTTTGCCCAGACGACAGCCAGCGCCTGTACGCCCGCCTTCGTCGCCGAGTAGTTCGCCTGGCCCATGTTGCCGTGACGGGAAATGGACGAAATATTGATGATGCAGCCCTGGCAACCGAGCGCGATCATTTGTTTCGCGGCCTCCCGGCCGCAGAGGAAGACGCCCGTGAGATTCACGTCGATTACGGCCTGCCACTGGTCCAGTGCCATTTCGGACACCAGTTCGCCGTCCTTGTATTTCAGCGTGAGGCCGTCGCGTGTAATACCCGCATTGTTAATCAGGCCGTGCAGTGCACCGAAATCAGCGGCAACTTTTTGCATTGTCTCAATAACGTCGCCCTCTTTGGCAACGTTAGCGGAATAGACTTCGACTCGCTCGGCACCGGCTGCAAGGCAAGCCGCTTTAGTGGTCTGCAACGAGTCCTCGTCGAGATCAATCAGGGCCAGCTGGCATTTTTTCGCAGCCAGCTGTTCCGCCATCGCTGCACCGAGCCCACGGCTCGCACCTGTTATTACTATCACCTTGCTCTTCAGGTCCATCGGTTGCTCCAATACTTTTTGTCTAGCTTTTTATTTTGGCGTAACTGCCGGGTGCGTCTTCGATAATGTCGAGTTCTCCATCGCCCGGTTTTCTGGCCGCAACCATTTCGCCCGACAGTGGCGCCAGCCAGGTATTCCAGTCGTCCCACCACGAACCCGGACGGGACTCCGCGCCGGCGAGCCATGCGTCGAGATCATCCGGCTGCTCTTCGTTCATCCAGTAGTTGTACTTGTTCGCACACGGCGGATTGATGACCCCGGCTATATGTCCGGATCCCGCGAGCATGAAACGGACGGGGCCTGAAAACAGGTTCTTCGCTTTGAACACGGATGGATACGGTGCAATGTGATCTTCCCTGGCTGATTGCAGGTAGATCGGCATCGTCACCTTGCCGAGATCGATGGGTGTGTCGTTCAGGCTGATACCGCCCGGCTTGGCGAGATTGTTCTTCAGGTAACACTCTCGCAAATAAAACATGTGCAGCGCGCGTGGCATTCGCGTTGCATCCGCGTTCCAGTACAGCAGATCAAACTTCATCGGGTCTTTGCCGAGCAAATAGTTGTTGACGTAAGAAGACCAGATGAGGTCATTCGACCGTAGCAGGTTAAACGCCGTCGACATGGCGCTACCTTCAAGATAGCCCGTCTCCGCCATTTGCTCCTCAAGGCTGTCGAGCTGTTTCTCGTCGATGAATACCTTCAGGTCACCCGCTTCAGAGAAGTCCATCTGTGCGGCAAAAAATGTTGTTGCCTTGACGCGCTCGTCCTTTTTCGCGGCCATGTAAGCCAGTGCAGCACCGGTCAGCGTTCCACCGATACAATAGCCGATGAGATTTACCTCCGACTCGCCGGTGGCCGCTTCGACCGCGTCGAGCGTTTCGAGCACACCTTCGTTGAGGTAATCCTCCATTGTCTTGCCTGAGAGTTTCTGGTCGGGATTAACCCAGGACACGACAAATACCGTGTAACCGTGACCGACGGCCCAACGCACGAACGAATTCTCCGGCTGCAGGTCAAGAATGTAGTACTTGTTTATCCACGGCGGGAATATGACCAGGGGCCGTCGATACACTTCTTCCGTCGTCGGCTCATACTGGATGAGCTGCAAGATGTCGTTCTGGTAGACAATCTTTCCGGGTGTCGTCGCGACGTTGACGCCAAGCTCGAACGCATTTTCGTCGGTCATCGCGATTTTCAGTTTGCCGTCGCCGGCCTTGATATCGCGAGCCAGGTTCTGCATGCCGCGCACGAGGTTCTGACCGCCGCTGTCTATCGTCGCCTTGATGACGTCGGGGTTTGTCAGCAGAAAATTGCTGGGCGACATCGCATCAGCAAGCTGCTTGGTGTGAAACTGGACTTTCTTCGCGTCCGCTTCGCTCATACCTTCGATGTTGGACATCGTATCCATCAGCCAGCGGCTGGTGATCAGGTATGACTGCTTGATGAAGTCGAAAATCGGATTCTCGTCCCACTCACCGGATTTGAATCGCTTGTCACCTTTGTCGGCTGTGGTGGTGACGCCGGTCTTATCACCCAGAACTTTAGCGGCTGCGCTTTGCCAGAGCTGCATGTGCTGCTGCCACAGGTCGAGGTTGGCCTTCATCAGCCTGGCCGGGTCCGATGCCAGGCCTTTGGCGCTTTCCTTGAAGGAACCCAGTACGTTGAATGGGTCCAGCATCTTGCCGATTGCCTGTGGGGGCGTTGCGATGAGTTTCGCGAATGCCTGTTGATTCTTCTCGAGTAACTGAAGGAACTCGGATGTCATGGCCCCAAGATCCGGCATGCCGCTCGATTTGTCTGGTTTCTCGCTCACGATCCTACTCCGTATCTTTGTCGGAAGATTTCTTCCCGAGCATCGCGTCCTGCATGGCCTTCCATGCTTTCATGTTGCTCGCCGCAATATCCTGAATGGTCGTCAGCGGCAAGGCGGTCATGGACAGGCGCATTTGCTCCTGCAGGGCGGCGTGCTGCGATGCAAACGAGTCAAAGCTTTTCAGCAGGTACTCACCCATCATTTCCTGCATGGGATTGCCGTAGAGGCGAATCAGGCGCATCAGAAAAGTGGAGTCGAGCATGGGTCGCCCACCCTGTTCCTGGTCAGCGATGATTTGCAGCAGCAGTGGCCGGGTGAGGTCTTCGCCCGTGGTGTCGTCGACGATTTCAACGTCGTTGCCGGCAATGATCAGACTGCGGATGCCCTCCAGCGTGATGTGCTGGCTGGTATTCGTATCGTACAGGCGGCGGTTGGAGTACTTCTTGATCAGGTGCTTATCAGCCATCAGTGCGCTTCCTCTTGCCTCGCCAAGGGCCTAAGTACCGCAATGATAAACAAGGCGCCCAGCGATTGGGCGCCTTGCTGATTCACAGTGCGCAGGTTCAAGCAGCTTTCTTGGCGGAGGCTTCAGCGGCTTTTTTGACGGGCTCGACGAAATCCTTGTCGATCAGGTCGGTCGTCGATTCCTGGAACGTCTTGCCAAGCTCCACGTATTCGGTAGCACGCTTGGTTACGAGTTCAGCGAACTCCTTCGTTGACGCAAGCTGCTGGTCGAATAAGGCTTTCGGCTCTGTGATTTCAACCGTGAGCCTAGCCTGGCTTACCGCAAACTCAAGCACATCGCCGAAGAACGCGTAGTTCTTGCGTGCGACCTGCTCAAAGGCCTCGACGGCGATGCCATGAAACTGGCGAACGGGCTCAAGGCCTTCTTTTTGCAGCGCGGCGAGTTTCTCAAAGGTTTCGTTAAATGCGGTCATGATTCTTCACTCCTGGGGGGATGTACTTTTGTGCATTGCAAAATACTAGCAGATCTATTGTGCAACGCAAGATAAAATACAGAGAATCATATTATTTATCATAAAAACAAACAGTTAGGAATACACAAGTAGGAGACAAGCTTACTGCGACGCGCAAATTCGCGCGCAACTGGCTACTTTCTATTGCGTCGCGGCAGGTCTAAATCCACTTCCTCCATTTGAAGAACAGTACGAGGCCGACACCGAGCACGATCATCACCAGGGTTGCGATTGTGAAGCTGTAGGAGCTGACAGTGCCGGGCAGACCGGCGACATTCATGCCCAGCAATCCGGTCACAAACGTGAGTGGCAGGAAAACTGCCGCAACGACCGACAGCAGGTACATCCGCGAGTTCTGTTCCTGAGCGACACGGTTCATGAGATCTTCCTGGGTTACCAGCGCGTTCTCCCGCGCGAGATCCAGATCCTCAATATATCGCGTGACGTGGTCGCCTTCGTCGCGAACGGCGATCAGGTCCTTATCGGTCATGATGGACGTCGTTGATCTCGCCAGTCGCTCCAGCGCATCCCTTTGTGGCGCCAGGTGGCGACGGATCGCTGCCGCCTGTCTTCGGACTACGCCGAGTGCAGTCCGAATATCGCCGATATCGCCCTCGGCGATGTCGGCATCGAGTTTATCCAGCATCTCTTCGATATTTTCGACGGCAGCCTCGATCCTGACGGCGAGGAAGCTCGTCAATACCAGCAGAAAGTCGCCAGCCGTTTTTGGCCCTGTGCCGTTCAGTAAACCGTCGCGAACGTCACGGACCGACAACACGGTACGACGATGCGAGGTGATGATCCTGTTCTTCTCCAGCACCACCCGGATGGCCACCATATCGTCGGGAACTGCTCCCGGATTCATGTTGATGCCGCGCATGATGATCGCGAGACCGTCGGGCTCGGCCAGGGAGCGGGGACGGGTTTCTCCGGCCAGCACGATCGCAAGCAGGTTCTTGTGAATATTGCTGTGCTCGATGAGCCATGCGCGTGCGGACTTATGACCCTGGTCGCAGTCGACCCAAAGTACACCGTCACTGGCCGACCAGTCATCGACCTCGGCATCGCTGAGTTCGCGCGCACCTCCCTCGCCGTCGAACAACAAGGCAAATTCGAACTTTCTCTGGGCGTTACTCACGTACCGGCACCTGATTTATCCGGGGCTGCATTGAGCAAACGTATCTCCAGGGGAGCCGCGTTGCTGACGTGCACATCCTGCTGCGGGAAGGCGATGACTATGCCGTTCTCGTTGAACAGCTCGTCTATGCGAAATCGTACGTCGCTGCGAATTTGTCGCAACTCGCGTTCACCGCCAACGTCGCTCCAGAAATAGGCATCAAAAATGACGGCACTATCGCCGAAGTCATCGAGCACCACGAGGGGCGGTGGTTCGGCCTTGATTTCGGCCTGCTCCCGGACCGCCTGCTCGATGAGCGCCGACACGAGCTTCAGTGGCGACCCGTAGGCGACGCCGACTCTGACTATGGTCCGAATCTGGTAGTCAATCAAAGTCCAGTTTATGACCACGCGCTCCAGCATCTGGCTATTCGGGATCAGGAGATGAACGCCGTCGGTACGCCGGATGCGGGTAGACCGGTTGCCAATACGCTCAACCGTCCCCATATGGGAATCGACCTCAACGAAATCATCTACCCTCACGGGTCGCTCTATCAGCAATATCCAGCCGCTGATGAAGTTATTGATGATGTTCTGGGCACCGAAACCAACGCCAATGGCAACGGCGCCTGAAATAAAGGCGAAAGCACCCAGCGGCACATGCAACAGGCTGAGCGCAGTCATGACGACCGTAATTAACAGCCCGTAATAGACAATGCGTTGTAGAATGTGGGCGGCGTCCGGCCGCATTTCCGTCTGGGCCAGCCGGCGCCGAATAACGCGAGCGATCAGGCTGCTGCCGATATAACCCACCAGCAACACAAGGGCCACGAGCACGAGTTGGCTGACCAGCACAGCCGTGCCGTCGCCGAAACTGAACAAAGGAAAGGACCAGATAGTCTTAAGTGTGTCCATAGAGCCAAACTGCCACAATTCTATTCAACCCGATGACTGTACCTTCAGCCCGAATGAAATCACAGCCGAAACTTGATGCGCCGAGATGGCCTGCAGTTCTGCCGGTATCCGCAGTACTCGCACTGTGTCTGCTGGCGCCAGTTTCAGCATCGGCCGAAGTCAAGATTGCCGGACTGGACGACGAGCTTGCGACCAATGTCCAGCTGCTGTTGCCCTTGTCGGGCAGCGCTTGCGATTCAGCGCGTTGGCGAATCGAGCGACTGTTTCGCGATGCGGATAAAAGTATTCATGAAGCACTGGAGGCCCTGGGCTATTACGAGGCGACTATCTCGAAGTCGCTTACCTGGAGCGAGGAGTGCTGGAATGCGAGCTTCGATATAGAAGCGGGCGCGCCGGTAATAATTGCGAACAGCAAAGTCGAAGTGCAGGGCGCGGGTGCCAGTGATTCGGACTTGTTGCCAAAAGTCCGTGTATCTCGTCCCGCTGTTGGTGATGTCCTGAACCACGGTAAGTACGAAGCCTATAAATCCGACCTGCTGCGGACGGCGATCAGTGCGGGATATTTCGATTCTGATTATGAGCACAGCACCATCACCATTGATCGCCCGGCACGAGTCGCGGATATCGATTTGTTGCTGCAAAGCGGCAGCAAATACGTATTTGGTGAGGTGTCGTTTACCCAGGGGATAATTCGGGACCCGTTGCTGCAAGGCTATACCGATATCAGGCCGGGGCAGCCTTACTCGTCACGATCGATCAACGAACTGTACGAAGCGCTCAGCGGCAGCACCTACTTTGCGGCCGCTTCTATCAGCACCGAGCCCCTCGACACCGAGAACAAGGTGGTTCCGGTCAACGTCAACCTGACTCCCGTGAAGCGGCACCTCTATTCGATTGGCGGTGGCTTCGCGACCGATACCGGGCTGCAGGGTCGTATGGGTTATACGAATCGTCGTGTCAATGACAAGGGCCATCAGTTTGACAGCAGATTGTTTTTATCTTCAGTGCAGTCACAGCTGAATGCCACCTACCGCTGGCCAAAAGATGACCCACGCAAGGAGTGGATCAGTATCGTCGCCGGCGCACAGCATGAAAACACGGACACCAGCGAAAGCGACACATTCAAGCTGGGCCTCCTGCGTACCCGCGCGCTTTCGAAGTCATGGCTCGAGACTCGCTATGTCGACTACCAGTACGAACGCTTCACGATCGCCGACCAGGATACTTCGAGTCAGCTCATCATCTTCGGTAACAACTGGGAAAAGGAAAAGGGGCGCTCGCTCAGCCGCGTTGAGGTGGGCCACCGCCTGAATATCGATCTTCGCGGTGCCAGCGACGCACTCGGATCGGATACGAGTTTCCTGCAGTTGCAGATGAAAGCGCGCGTGATACGGGGAATGGGAGACAAAAGCCGCTTTCAGGCGCGCGCTACCCTTGGAACAACCATCAAGGATGCGTTGAGTGAGTTACCAGCGTCAGTCCGGTATTTCGCCGGTGGTGATCGCAGCATCCGTGGTTACGATTTCGAATCTCTGGGACCGACGAATGCGGATGGCGAGGTTATCGGTGGCAGTCACCTGATCGAGGCGAGCATCGAGGTCGATCGACTGTTTGCACAGAAGTGGGCGATTGCGGCGTTCGTTGACAGCGGCAGCGCATTTAACAGCGACGACTTCGATCTCAGCACCGGCGCCGGCATCGGGCTGCGCTGGTATTCGCCCGTCGGACCAATCCGGGTGGACCTGGCTCACCCGTTCGACGATCCGGATACAGACCTGCGCCTGCACGTAAGTCTCGGGCCTGAACTCTGATGCGCCGCATAGTGAAATGGAGTTTGCGCGGTTTCGCGGCGCTGCTGATACTGATTGTACTTTTCGTTTCGGCGCTCGCAACGATACTCAACACACCGGGCGGCACGCGGTGGGCGCTGACGCGAATCGACGCGGTACTGCCCGGTGCGCTCGCGATCGAGTCTTTCGAAGGGACTTTATGGCGCGGCCTTAAGCTACCCGAGTTGCGCTACAAGGACGCGGAACTTGAAATAGCGGCCAGCGAAATCGTCATTAAGATCGACTGGAGCGGAGTGCTCGCCGGTCGAATTGTATTGCAGGACCTTGGCGCGTCTGCGATCGGGATACTGGATACCTCGGCACCTGACCCGGTCGCCCGGCCATTTACGCTGGCGATGAATCCTCTGCCGCTCGACTTAGGCCTGGTGCGCGGCGCAGTCGGCAAACTCACACTGACAAAAAGCGGCGCAACACGATTGATCGAAAATGTCCATGTCGCCAATGCGCGCCTGGACGGAAATACGATCCGTGCCAGGGCGATTACGGCCTCGATGTCGAATATCAATCTCGTGGCGGAGGACATGCAGGTGAGGCTGGAAGGAAACGTCCCGGCTGCCGCAGAGATTTCCTGGGCGCTCGGGACCGGAGAATGGTCGGGGCAAGGGCCGGTCAATGGCTCTCTTGAGTCACTAAACTTCGAGCACACGGTTACCGGCCCCTATCCGGCGACGTTGTCAGGTACAGTGGCGCTGCTGAACAGGATCGAGCCTGAGGTCGATGCAGTGATCCGCTGGGACGATTGGTCCTTCTCCGGCTATCGTGTGTTGAACGGCAGTGTCGAGGTGCGCGGTACGGCCGGTCAGTACGACGCCGATTACAACGCCAGAGTGTTGCTGCCTGATGCAAGGGAGTTGCGGGTTGCGGGCAGGGCAACAGGCACCACTGAGCAACTCACCGCTTTTGCAGCGCAAGTAGAGTCTGATTGGGGTCACGCCGATCTGCAGGGCGAGTTGGCGTGGTCGCCCGAATTTTCGCTCGCCGCGGATGTGCAGGCCACAGGTATGGACCCCGCTGCTTTTGTGAGCGCGTTAAGCGGCGAGCTTGATGCGAGCACAAAGTTGAAAGTCGATAACACCGGCGCTGTAACACTGAATGCCCTGACTATCGGAGGTGTGCTGAACGATGCCGCGATTCGCGCGAGCGGCGATTTGCTTCTCGGGGCGGAGCGGATGCAGTGCCATGCCTGCTCGGTCAAGGTAGGAGAAAACCTGCTACGAATTGACGGGTACTCGTCCGATGGTCGACTGGATCTGTCGGTGAATGTCGACGCGACAAACCTGGAGCAGCTCTGGCCGAACATTGCCGGGATGGCAAACGGTCAGGGGCGCCTGACGGGCTCGCAGGAGCGCCCGCGATTTTCCGGGGAGCTGAAAGCACGGCAGCTTCACCTGGGCGAAATGACCGCGAGCTCTGTCGAAATCACAAGCAAAGAGTCCAGCCTCGACTCACTCGATGTTCGAGCTGCACTAGCGGAACTGAATATCGGGGAAGTCGACTACGGTTCATTTAATGCACACGGCCAGGGTAGTCCGGAGCAGTTGCAGCTCGACCTACAGTGGCAGGTCCGTAACTTGCGAGTCGATGCGCAGGCAAGCTTGCAGACCACTGGTACCGACCTGACCGGAGGCATCAATCGTGCAACCATCAACGAACCTCAAACGGGTAACTGGAAGCTGGCCGAGCCGCTGTTGTTCAGCGTCGGCGACAAGGCGCTATCGATTCAAGCCCACAACTGGTCCGGCGACTCAGGCGAGCTGCGGATTTCGCGTCTTGTCTATGCGGATGGCGATGCCGAGCTCACAGCCAGCATCGAAAATTTGCCACTAAGCCTTGCAAACGCGTTTCTTCCGGCGGGCTTTGGTCTGCTGGGCTCCGCGACGGCGCAGGTCGAACTCATCTGGCAGGCTGGCCTGCTGTCCGGGACGGTTGACTGGGAACAAGCGGATACCGTCCTCCGTGTTGCAGGGGCGAATGATCAGACCACCGATGTACGGATGCCACGGGCAAACCTGCACGCGAACTTTCGCGATGGCGGCGTAGCAGCGAAAGCCGCGGTTAGCATAGAGCCCGGTGTAACGGGCGAGGTCGATTTCGCCCTGGATAAACTGGACGCAGACGCCCGCCTGGAAGCGGAATTGCGACTTCAGGGCGACGACTGGAGCTGGATCTCGGCGGTCGTACCGGAGATCGACGGATTCAAGGGTGGCGTCGCCGCACTGGTCAATGCGAGGGGCCCCGTGCTGGCGCCGGAGTTCAGCGGCGACCTGGTCTGGAGTGATGGCGGCATCCTGATTCCTGCGTTCAACGTGCCGCTCGAGGATATCAATGTGCGTATTTCTGGCGCGCCTGACGGCACGGCGACGCTAGTGGGTTCAGCCAAGGCAGGTAGCGGGACGCTCAGCGTCGACGGCAAATTCGATGAACTGATGCAGACAACTCGATCAGTGATACTGAACGTCGGTGGAGCTTCCGCGGAGGTGGTGAACTGGCCCGAATATCGGGCCTGGGCTACACCGGATATCACGATCGTCGGCGATGCTACGGGGTGGAAAATCGGTGGCGAGCTCCTGGTGCCGCGCGCAAGGATAGAAATCCGGGAGATTCCGGTAGAAGCCGTCAGGGTCTCGGAAGACGCGGTGGTGATCGGCGATGAGGTAACGGATCGCAAGCCAACCCGAATCGAAGCCGCGGCACGAATTACGCTGGGGGAAAAAGTGCGAGTGAAAGCGCTCGGTCTCGATACAGGACTGACCGGTACACTGCTGGTGCGCTTGCGACCGGATCGCGATACGACAGCCGAAGGCAAGATACAGCTGATCGACGGCAGCTTTGCGACGCGGGGCCAGAGACTTGCGATCAAGAAAGGCGAGCTTACATTTACCGGGCCGCTGGACGATCCGATAGTTGACGTGCGTGCGGTACGTGTCATCGAAACTTTTGAAGGCACGATCACTGCCGGCATTCATTTGTATGGCCGCGCACAAAACCTGAGTTCATCGGTTTTTTCCGAGCCGGCGATGAACGAAGTTGATGCGCTGTCGTACCTGGTCCTGGGCAGGCCCCTTAGCCAGGCGACAGAATCCGAAGGTGGCGAGCTATCCGGCGCCGCCGTCTCCCTCGGCTTACGCCAGGCAACGGTATTGACCGAACAGATCGGCCAGAGCCTCGGTCTCGATCAATTATCCTTAAGTGGTGACGGCGGCGATACGACAGCGCTGATCGCAGGCAAAAAAATCAACTCGCGCCTGTATGCGCGATACGCGTATGGCGTATTCAGTCGTATCGGCACACTATTGCTGCGTTACCGATTGTCGTCGCGACTGACACTGGAAGCCGGTGCCGGCGAACAGCAATCGATCGATATCCTGTATTCTGTTGAGAAGTAGCAGGGCTATCGGGGTTCATTCAAAAAAATGATCAGTCTATTAGGAATAATATTCGGCCTCGCCATCCTGGTTGCGGGTGGCGCAGCGCTTGTCTATGGCGCTTCGCAAGCGGCGACTCGCCTCGGCATATCACCGATGATCGTAGGCCTGACAGTCGTCAGTATCGGAACCAGCATGCCTGAGCTGATCGTCAATCTGACGGGTGCATTACGAGGCGAGACCGGGCTCGCCTTCGGCAACGTCGTCGGCTCGAATATCGCGAACATCGGACTGGTACTCGGAATCGCCGCTATCGTTCGGCCTATTGCACTCCAGGGTCAGGCTGTACTTCGTGAGGTTCCCTTGTTGCTGCTCGTAACAACGATTCTGACTTTCATTGCGATGGACAGTCCCATCGATCATCTTCCCGCAATGATCAGCCGCTCAGACTCGCTCGTGATGCTGTCGCTAACCAGCATCTTTATCTACTTTATTGTTGCCGATATTGTCCGGTCCCGGCAAAAAGGTGTGTTTGCCACGCAGATTCTGGAGAGCCCGATAGTTGTACCGGATATGCACGAGCGCATGTCATGGAAGCTGGTATTCCTGATACTACTGGGATCCGGATTGCTGTATGCGGGTGCAGAAATTACTGTCGAGAACAGTGTTAGCTTCGCATCGCAGCTCGGTGTGTCGACGGCCATCATTGGCCTTCTCATCGTTGGTGTTGGCACGAGCGCGCCGGAACTGGTGGCCTCGGTCGTCGCGGCAATGCGTGGCCAGTCAGATCTTGCCCTTGGCAATATCGTGGGCTCGAATATCTTCAACATCCTGTTCATATTGCCAACGACCGGCTTGATACAGGCAATCGAGGTGCCCGATGGTGGTGTGATCGACCTCATCGTTTCCTGGTTGTTCGCGGCCGCGTTGATACCGATTTTCTTTCACGGTCAGGCCCGACTTGGCAGGGCCTGGGGCGGCGTGTTTGTGCTCGCATACTTTGTCTATGCCGCGACTCGCAGCCTTACGGCCGGCGTCTAAACCGGTAAGGTCCGGCGTATCGGCGGGCGAGTAGTCTAACGTGCTCGTGCGTCTTTGCTGAAGGTGACCGCGAGCCCCGCATAGATATTGAGCTCGGGCGCCGGTTCGTAGTATCGGCCACCGAAGGCGTTTACGCGGATATTGCTTGCGTACTTTTCGTCAAACACATTATTGACGCCGAGGTAGGGCCGGAATCGCCACGCACCACGTTGCAAAGAGTATTCCAGGCGAACATTCGATACCGCGTACGAACCGACCGACGTCGTATTGCCGTTATTCGCGTAGAGCTCGCCCGAAAACAGGGTTTCGACGCTCGCGGTGAATCCCGAGCCGCTCGCATAGGTAAGACTGACGTAGCCAAAATGTTCCGGCAGTCCCGGCAATTGCCTGCCGCTGTAGTCTTGTCCGGCGTCGATAAATTCATCAAATCTGAAATCAGACCAGGTGTAGGAGAGCTCGGCGGACAGTCCGCTCTGACCCTGCCAGGACAGTGCTGCCTCAACCCCGTCTCGTGATGAGGAGCCGGCATTGGAGTAGAAGCTGCGGCCGGGCGACGTCGCAATCTCGAACGGGACCAGCTCCTGCTCCAGGTCGATGTGAAATATTGAAAGCTCATAAGAAAGCGATTCGTGCGAGGACTTGAAGCCGATCTCAAAGTTGTCCGCGAGTTGCGGCTGCAGCGATTCGTTAAACCCGCCCGACCCATCGGGATTTGCGAGCTCTGTTGTTGTTGGCGTTTCGAAGCTGCTGCTCCACGAAGCAAACATCATCCTGGGGCCCAAAGTGTACTGCACCGCAAGTGACGGGCTCCAATGATCGAATTCGAGTTCGCCAGAGTCATCGCCATCAGAGAGAAAAGTGTCATCGACATCAAAAAACACCCGGTCATATCGCAACCCGGCGGATACGGTCGCGTTCCCGGATAGTGGCATCCGGGCGAGCAGGTAGACGCCGTTGCTGTCGACCTTCTCGTTCTGTTCGAATACCTTGTTGCCGACTGCTCCGTCATTATTGTCGAAGCGTTGGCGATCATCGTCTTGCCGATCGAGATCAAAGCCCGTTGTCAGCTGCAGCTGTTGCGGACCGAGCTCGCGAAAGGTGTACTGCGCGCCAGCACCGTAATAAAAACGCTGCAGATCGACAGCTCCGCCGTCGGTGAACGGTAGCAGGCTCTCGAAGTCACGCCAGACATAATAGTTGCGGAGCATCAATTCGCCACCGCTACGGTCCGTCTTGTAAACGGCCCCGAGCCGTTGTTGATTCAGGGCTTCGCCGGCATTGAACAGGATGTTTAGCGACCGCGCAGACCTGCGATCCAGCGCCATTTGCGCAGCATCGATGCCGCCCGCATCATCGGCCCGCGGCTGGTCGGTGTTGTTAAAGGTCAGCTGCAACTCGTCGTGGTCCGTCGGGCGATACGCCAGTTTTGCGTTGATCGACCTGCCGTTCGCGCTGCTGTGCTCACGATAGCCATCAAGGTCCGTGCTGCTTGCGTTGACCATGTATTGTACGGAACCGTTGCCACCAGCTGCCTTTAGTTGCTGACGCCGGTAGCCGTAATCGCCGCCGGCCAAGCCAGCTTCAACGTAGGATGGGTCACTACCGAGCTCGCTGTAAACGGCAATGACACCGCCTGCCGCATTGCCATAGAGCGAAGACGCGGGCCCGCGAAGGACCTCGATCCGGCTGGTGGAACCGAGGTCTATGCTGTCTACCTGTGCCTGTCCGTCGGGCAGCGACTCAGGGATGTCGTCGACGAAAATGCGTACACCGCGAATACCGAAGCTCGATCGCGCGCCGAAACCGCGCAATGATACCTTCAGGTCCTGCGCAAAGTTGTAACGGTTCTGCATGTAAAGTCCCGGCACGCGGGCCAGGGCTTCGTCAAAGCCAAGCATTTGCTGCGCGCCTTGAATTTCATTCTTGTTAACGACAGAGATGGATCGTGCAACATTGCGAACGGCAGTTTCACGTCGAGTCGCTGTTACGATGATTTCATCCAGAGTCGACGACGCAACATCCCCTGTCGCTGCTGTTGCGACAGGGGATGTTGCGAATAGCATTACCGCTACACTCGAAATTGCGAGGGTCAAGTCCTGGTACATCGAATCCGTTGTCTTCTGCAGCCGAGAGTACATCATCGGCTGAACGACGCAGGCGATCAAACGATTCTATGTGGCCAAGTGGAGTTCTCTACGCGACGAATTGCTCTTCCTCGGTGCTGCCCGAGAGCGCGGTCGTGGAGGACAGGCCATCCATGATCGTATTCTGTACGGCATCGAAGTAGCCGGCACCCACAAAAGACTGGTGCTTGGCAGCACGGAAGCCGAACTGTTCATCGGCAAATTCCTGTTGCTGCAGCTGAGAATAGGCATACATCCCGTCGGCTTTGTAGGCGCGCGCCAGTTTGAACATGCTGGAGTTCAGCACGTGCCAGCCAGCCAGCGTGATGAACTGGAATTTGTAACCCATCCTGCCCAGCTCCTCCCGGAAGTGCCGCATCGTGTCGTCATCGAGATTCGACTTCCAGTTAAACGATGGCGAGCAGTTGTAGGCGAGCAGCTGGTTCGGATACTCGGCGTGAATGGCATCGGCGAATCTCTGCGCCTGGGCAAGATCCGGTTTGGAGGTTTCGCACCAAAGCATGTCGGCATAGGGTGCGTATGCCAGTCCGCGAGCGATTGCCTGTTCGATACCGGGTTTCGTGCGATAAAAACCCTCCGGCGTGCGCTCGCCTGTAATGAACGGCCGATCGCGCTCGTCGGCGTCGGAGGTAATCAAATTGGCGGCGTCCGCATCCGTCCTGGCCAGCAGGACCGTTGGTACGCCGAGAACGTCCGCAGCCAGTCGAGCCGCACACAGCTTTGCAATGGCTTCGCTGGTTGGCACAAGGACTTTGCCGCCCATATGGCCGCATTTTTTCGCAGAAGAAAGCTGATCTTCGAAATGCACACCAGCCGCTCCGGCACGAATCATGGCTTTCATGAGTTCGAAGGCATTCAAGTTGCCACCAAAGCCCGCTTCAGCGTCGGCGACGATGGGCGCATACCAGTCGATGCTGTCATCGCCATTCAGCGCGTGTATTTCATCAGTGCGTTGAAAAGCGTTGTTGATTCGCGCAACCATTTTTGGCACCGAGTCGACCGGGTACAGGCTCTGATCCGGATACATCTCTCCCGAGCTGTTGCCATCGCCGGCGACCTGCCAGCCGGAACAGTAGATCGCTTTGAGACCAGCCTGTATTTCCTGAATAGCCTGGTTTCCGGTGAGCGCGCCAAGTGCGCATAGCGGCTGTTCCTGGTTGATCAGCCGCCACAATTTTTCCGCGCCATGGCGAGCGAGCGTGTGCTCGACCTGCAGTGTGCCGCGCAATTTGACAACATCGGCAGCAGTGTAATTTCGTTCCACGCCCTTCCACCGCGGACTGTCCTTCCACTCAGACTGCAGCTTGTTGATCTGTTCTTGCTTGCTCACGGTGCTTCTCCTGTCGCGTTTTGTGATATCTCAGGCGTGTAGCGGAATCTGGCCGCCGTCTCTTGCGATGAATATGTCCTGCGCGGCGCTGGAACTGGCGCCGGTGTTGACGGCTACGCGCTGTCCGCCGCAATCGAGCAGCAAAGTCGGATTCGGGCCGTAGCCAAACCAGCCAATGAACTGGCTGGCATCGACGAGGCGGGCCAACTTGCCATTGGCGAGACGCGCGCGAAGTTCCGCGTAGAAGAATGGAACGGTCACAGAGTAGTCCACCACCTCGCTGTGGCTCGCCCCCTGTAACGGAGCAATTTCATCCAGGTACTTCGCTTTCTCGTTGTATTCGCGTCTGTTCACGTCGTCCTCCGGTTCACACAGCGGTTATTGGTCATTGTGAAAATCAGGTCCCGGGACTTATACTACCGACGACCGCTATGAAATTTCACAGTAAAAATTTCACAATGTTAATTTCACAAACGGAATGACCATGGAAACCACGCAGGGCCTGAGGCGCAAGGCGCACTTCCTCGGAACCAAGATCAAGTCGCTACGCAAGCGGAACAACCTGACGCTGGAAGACCTGTCGGTGCGTTGTGTGCAAATCGATGCCGCGGCCGGTCCGTCCGTTTCCTATCTCTCGATGATCGAAAACGGCAAGCGGGTGCCATCAGAAAAGCTGCTGCAGATCGTCGCGCGCATCTTTCAAAAAGACGTGAGCTGGTTTTACGATGAGTCACTGGATGATCGCGCGATCGATCCGACGCCACGCGAATCGGCGGTCACCGGGCTGGCGCTGGAACCCGGGTTTCTGTTTTCGGAAAATCTCCTGCAGCTCGCCATTCCGGAGTTGCTCGCGCAGACCGGAACGACCGGTCGGCAATTCGCCCACCTGTTGATTCGCGCGCACCAGGAGTCCAGCCAGAATCGTTTCCCGGATCTCGAGCGCGCCGCAGAACGCGTCGGCGGCAAACGCTTCCCGCTCGATGTAAAGGATGTCCAGGCCATCGCCGCTGACCTCGGCCTGAAGTTGCGCTGGTTCGACAAGTCACCGTTTAAAGATCGCGGTGACACCGAGGCGCCGTTGAACATGATCGTGCGTTCGTTCTATGACGCGCCCAATATCGTCTATCTCAACAACCAGCTGAAGGACCGGCCCGAACGTCTCAAGTTTGATCTCGCGAATCACATCGCACACAAAGTTCTGCATGGCGGTGATGGAGCGCGCGCGCCACAGGTGTCCGGCGGGCGCGTGACCGGTCGCCGGCACGATGCCGATTCACCGAATATGGACGCGCAGGATATTCTTTATGCCTGGCGGGACTTCGAGTGCAGCTACTTTGCCGCGGCGTTATTGACGCCGAAGATGCCGTTCCGTCAATTCCTGGCTAAACACGCTTACGCCGTCGATGCCGGGGACAAGGTCGGACTGACCAAAGCCCTGGTGATGCGGCGCATGCCGAGCGTCAGCCCGTATCCGCACTGGCACTACTTCGACGCCTACCCGCCAGGCAATCTGCGCGCGGTTTATCGCGGCAACGGCATACCACTACCGTGGGGCAACATGACTATGGTCGCAGATCCCTGCAAGCACTGGGCGGTGTTCAAAATGTTCGATACGCGATCGACGAAGCCGACTTCGCAGATCTCGGTATTGCGCAGCGGCGACGACAAGCGCCTTTATACCTGTCAATCCGTTCGCAGCCGCGACGCGGCCGGTAACGCGCACGTGCTATGTGCGGGTGTCGATCTCGCTCCCGCTTTGCGCGCGCAAAACATTGATCCACTTGAGACCATCAACGCGATCGAAAAAAGCTGCAACGCGGGCGGCGGCAGCGGTGACATTCCGGAGGGCGTTCGTGTGCAACTGGAAAGCATCGGCAAAATTCTGAATATCGGATGGATCGCGGAGGGCTGCCAGAAACCGGCAACGATCATCTGTCCGCGCAGTTCCTCATGCCCGCGTGACAAACACTGCCTGGGTAAACAGCCGAAGAAACTGCGCCCGCAGATTGACGAGATCCGTGAGTCGCTGCTCGCCGGCGCTGATTAAGTACCGAGTCTTAAGCGAGGTTGTAAACGAACACTGCCGCGATCGCGAGCGGTGCCACCAGGCGCACCAGTACCAGCCAGAGTTTGAAAATCGCGCCGTCTCCAACGCCGAGTTGTGCGACCTGGATATCCCTCGAAACCCACCAGCCCGCGAACAGCGCGTACAACATGCCGCCAACAGGCATAAGTACGTTCGACACAGCGTAGTCGATAAGGTCGAACGGTGTCTTGTTTGCGAAAATCGCGAACTCACCAAGTGGGTACACGCTTTCCCAGCTCGAGAATGAAAGCACTGTCACGATGCCTAATACGAAAGTCACTGTTCCGATCAATGTCGCTGCGGCTGGCCGCGGCAAACCGCGTATCTCGCAGGCGCGTGCCGTCATCGTTTCCAGCATTGAGATGGACGATGTAAGCGCAGCAAAAAGCAGCATCAGGAAAAACAAAGTCGCGACGATGCTTCCGCCCGGCATGGCCGCGAAACCCGTGGACAGGGTGACGAAAATGAGACCGGGACCCTCGGACGGATTCAGGCCGTAGGCGAATACGATCGGGAATATGGCGAGCCCGGCGAGTACGGCCACGAGCGTGTCGCCGATGGAGACTGTTATCGCCGAGCGGAACAAATTGACATCGTCAGGCAGGTAGGCCGCATAGGTCAGCACGGCGCCAACACCCACATTCACAGAAAAGAAGGCCTGGCCGACGGCGGCCAGTACAACAACCGGCGTAACTTTGCTGAGGTCGGCACTGAACAGGAAATCGACTGTGGTCGCGAAATCGCCGGTGATTCCTGCGTAGACGACCAGTGCAACCAACATCATGAACAGCGCCGGCATCAATACGACAACCAGTTTTTCCAGCCCAAGCCGTATGCCGCGCGACACGATGAATACCGTGGCCACTGTAAACAGCAGATGCCACAGGATCATCCAGCCCGGATCATGCAAAAAAGCGCCGAAATCACGGCCGACCTCTTCGGGTGAGAGCCCGCTCAAACCCCCGGAGATGGATTTCACCAGGTATGCGATGGTCCACCCGGCAATCACGCTGTAAAAGCTGAGTACAAAAAGCAGCGCGAGCAAGCCCATCCAACCCACGATTTGCCAGTAGGAACTGCCGCCGAGATCAAGGGCGATCTTGCGCAATGCGGACGGAGCGCTTTGCCTCGCGTGTCGTCCTATCAGCATCTCTGCCAGCATGATGGGTGTGGCGACGAGCAGAATGGCGAGAATATAGACGAGAACAAAAGCGCTGCCGCCACTGCTGCCGAGCGTGTACGGGAACTTCCAGATATTGCCGAGGCCAACAGCGGCACCGACCGACGCGAGGATAAACGTAAAACGGCCGGACCAATTTTCGGATTTCGTCATATTCAATTTGTTTCCCCTGGCAACTAGCCCCGTGTGTTATTCGCGCCAAGCATGCGCGTCGCACATTCCTCGATAACCTGGAGTGCCAGATCGACATCCTCAATGTGCGTATGGTACGTGAGTATAGCCATTCGGATCGTGAAACGGCCTTCGATGGTGGTTGAGGTGAGATAGACACGCCCGTCCTTGTGAATTGCAGCAAGCAGCGCGCGGGTCGCCGCGTCGCCATCCTGGGCATCGGGACAAAGCCGGAATGTGACGATGGACAGGTCCGGGGGTGGTCCGGGCTGAATGCCCGGGATTTTTCCGCATTCTTCATGGAAGTAGCTTGCGAGCAGGAGCTTCTCTTCGAGTGCTGCCGAGAAAGCCCTGCTGCCGTGCACTTTGAAAGGCAGCCAGAAGCGCAACGCCCGAAACGGCCGCGTGAGTTCGGCACTGTAGTCGCAGGGCGATCTCTCGGTGTCGCCGGCGACGTCCTGCATATAGGTCCCGCGCGCGTGATAGGCGTCGTAAAGTTTCTGTCCCTCGCGGACGAGCACCACCCCGATGCCGCAGGGCAGGAAGAAACCCTTGTGCGGATCCAGGATCAGCGAGTCCGATCGATCGATGCCCTTTAGTCGTTGTCGCCCCTCATCGCAGAGGGCAAAGGCACCGCCGTAAGCCGCATCCACGTGCAACCAGACCGCGAATTCGTCGGCAATGTCAGCGATCTCGTCCAGCGGGTCGACGGCGCCGGTATCGGTGGTGCCTGCGGAGGCGGCGATCAACCAGGGTTTGAGACCTGCCTGCCGGTCGTTCTGAAGCTGTGCTCGCAACGCGGTGCCATCCATTCGGAACGCGTCGTCGAGCGAAACTTTGCGAATGACGCATTCCGCCAGCCCGGCTACGTGCAATGCCTTGCGAAACGTGTGATGCGTTTGGGCGGTCAGGTAAACAACCGATGACGGGATATCAGCGCTCCGCAAACCGAAAGCTTCGCGAGCGGTAACGATGGCCGAGAGTGCTGCCATGCTGCCGCCGGATGTCAGGTCGCCTTCAGCTGACGCAGGATAACCGATGACTTCGGCGAGCCAACGCAACATCGAGGCTTCCATGCGTGTCGCCCCGGGCGCGGCTGCGCCAACACCCGCATAGCGATTCGATACCGCCGCCAAATAGTCTGCAATTGCTGACTCATACAGACCGCCACTCGGGATATACGCGAAAAACCGACTGGAGCCCAGGTTGTGACCTACCCCATCGACGTACTTGTCGAGCAATTGCAAGGCATCGTCAAACGATCCGGGTTCCTCGGAAATTGCAAATGCTGACAATGCCTCCTCACGGTCTCCCGCGGCGGAGTAAACGTCATACTCGGGCAGGGACTCAAGAAAGCGCTCCGCATGTGCACCGGCCTTTTGCAGCCACTCGATTCTCCTGCCAGCCGGGGGCTCAAGTGCAGCCGCAAGCTTTCGGAGCTCATTCAATCTGTTGATCACCATTCGCCAGACTATACGCCAAGCTATGTTCAGGGGCTTCTTGGCTTGTCCGCTTCGTAGTACCATGCTCACCCCCCTATCCGGAGCCTGCCCCATGAAGAACAAGACTTGCCTGCCAATCCTGACGCTGTGTTTCCTGACTGCCGGAGTTTGTGCCGCAGAAGAGAGCCAGGAAATGGTCAGACCCTCGTTTTCCGCGAGCCAGTCGATGACCGTCACCGCTGTTGTCGAAGCGATTGACCACGAGACACGAGTCGTTACAGTACGGCCGGAAGATGGCGAACCCATCACGTTTACCGCCAGCGAAGAAGCCCGCAATCTGGATCAGGTTGAGGTGGGTGATATTCTCGTTGCGGAGTACGAGGAGACAATATCGATTGAAGTCCTGGCAAATGACGGGATGCAGGCCGAAGCGGCCAGTGCATCCGCCATGGCCCGTACCGAGAAGGGTCAAATGCCGGGCGTAGCGGCAATGGATGCGACGGTCATTACCGCGACGGTTGAGGAAATCAACCTGGAGAAGAATACATTCAAACTAAAAGGGCCTGATGGGACGATCAATGAGTATGCCGCTCGTAACCCGGAAAACCTGAGGCGTTCGAAAGTTGGTGATCTCGTCGTCATTACAGCGACGACTGCCGTAGCCATTACGGTTGAGGAAAAGCACGCAGAATAAAGTTCCTTGCAGGCTAAAAAAAGCCCGGCGGTTGCCGGGCTTTTGATTTGTAGCGAGACTGCATTTAGAAGCGCCAGAGCACTTCGAGGCGCCACACTTCAAGGCTAAGATCTTCGGCAGCATTGTCGATCTTGATTTCCTGCATGCCATAGCTGCCCTTGAGCGACATGGCGTTATTCAGGTCCCAGCGAAGGCCACCGGCCGCACCGTAGTATTCCTGGGTCTTGGAATACGTGCTGTAGAAGGTGTCACAGACATAACCCCAGAACGGGTCCCACCAGCAACCCGTCACCGGCGCCGAATCTGCAACGTTGCTGTCGAAATAGGTCCAACCGAGACCGGCCTCGATAAATGGTGTAACAGGACCTTCCAGCAAGTTAAACGTGCCTTTGATGCCGTAGTTGAACAGATCCATTTCATGGTTGATATCGATCGATGTACCCGGGGCGTTTTCGGGAACCAGTGATGCCGTGTAGTTAGGCGTGCCCCACAATATCTCACCAGTCAAGGCAAGTCGTTTGCTGAAATTGTAGCCCACCGACAGTCCGTAAGCTGTCGTGCTGGCAGAATCGATGAAAGAGCCATTTAATCCGGTTACGGTCTCGCCGGACAGGTTGCCCAGGGTTAGCCCGAACTCCCATTTGCCGTCCCGGCTTTGCTGCGCCTCTGCGGTCGCGGACAGCGCCAGGACCGCAATGAGGACCAATATTCTGTTCATTCGATGTTCTCCGGTTTCCGTTGAAAAGCGGCAACGCGCCGCGGTCACTTTCGGGCCGCGTATATTGCGCGTTCTGAAAGTTAACATCAAGCCACAGGCGGTGGGGAGGCAATTGCTATTTGGGGCTATTACCGTCTGTATTATTACGCATAGACCGGACTGCGCATGGGCTGGCAATCGCTTATAGTAGAGTCGGGTTGCGCGAGCACTAGTAGACTCAACGCGTTATGGTCACAAGCAATACAGGAATATTGAATGCAAAGTGATTCGGACGGGGTTACCGGTTTCTTAAGAAAACTCGTTGCCAACTTGCAGAATACGCCGCTACATCCGCAGTGGTTCGCGTTTTTTCGTGAAGAGCGCAGCCTCAGGCAAACATGTGAGGGTCTGGCAGGTGTCGTTCTGGACGTCGGTTGTGCCGACGGAAAACCGCGGCGCCATCTTTCCGGGAACGTGCAATACGTCGGTCTTGATTACTACTCAACAGCGAAAGATTGGTACGCCACTCGTCCGGATATATATGCAGATGCACAGTCGCTACCGTTTTCGGATGCGAGTGTGGACCATTCCCTGCTCCTTGATGTGCTCGAACACCTTCCGTATCCGGACCGCTGCCTGGCTGAGCTGAGCAGAGCAATCAAACGCGGAGGGAGCCTGACTATCCAGGTGCCCTTTCTTTATCCTGTGCACGACGCCCCACTTGATTTTCATCGATGGACTCGATTCGGATTGTTGCAGGCCGCAGAAAAGCACGGCTTCCGTGTAACCCAGGAACAGGCAATTGGCCACCCTCTCGAAACGGCCGCCCTTAATGCAAATATCGCCCTTAGCAAGACGGTGGTGAATTGGGCACAGCAGAAGAACCCGCTGGTGTTGTTGGGGATATTCCTGCCAGTCCTTGTGCCGGCTATCAACTGCCTGGCCTGGGGGCTGGCGGCGTTGGGGCGCAAAGACGACCTGATGCCGTACGCATACCGAGCGGTGTGGATAAGGGACTAGATGTTGCATGTTGCGTTAATTACGACCTCTTACCCGGAACACACTCCGGGGACCGAGGCTGCGGGAAGTTTCGTAGAAGACTTCGCTCGCGAGCTTTCGCGGCATGTGCGGGTGACGGTTGTTGCTGCGAGCACGATGGACTCGTTTGCGACTGAGGGTCGACTGAGCGTGAAGCGATTTGCAGTCCCGCGGTTGCCGCTGTCGTTGCTGAATCCTTTAATGCCGACTCATTGGAAGTCGATAGTTCAATCCCTACGCGCGGGGGAGTCGGCGCTGGAGGAGCTTGCGGATAGAGATCGACCGGATCACATTCTGGCATTGTGGGTTTTGCCATCCGGCTATTGGGCGGATCGGGTCGCGCGGCGGCACCAACTGAAGTACAGCGTTTGGGCATTGGGTAGCGCTATAT
>JAOUNH010000143.1 GCA_029881055.1 Gammaproteobacteria bacterium | reverse complement strand
CTCGCAATTCGGCAGCCAGCGCCAAAACTGCACCTGTCGGTGACGGCCGAATGGCTGCCATGCGTTTCGAAACTGATAAACTCACTTGCTTGCCCCTTGAAATTGCACGGCTATGGTACGTCAATCTACAGACCTTCCCAACAAACTCAGCGACGATAGAGATCGCCTGACGCTGGTTGCTGATTACGCTCCGGCCGGCGACCAGGAACAGGCGATTTCAGCTTTGCTCGAAGGCTTGCAGGACGGCCTGGCTCGCCAGACCTTGTTGGGTGTCACCGGTTCCGGAAAAACCTTCACGGTTGCCAGCATCATCGAGCGCACACAGCGCCCGGCCATCATTCTCGCGCCGAACAAGACTCTCGCGGCGCAGCTGTACGGTGAAATGCGTGAGTATTTCCCCGGAAACGCGGTTGAGTACTTTGTTTCCTACTACGACTACTATCAGCCCGAAGCGTACGTACCGAGTTCGGACACCTATATAGAGAAAGACGCGTCCATCAACCAGCACATCGAACAGATGCGCCTGTCGGCAACCAAGGCGCTGATCGAGCGACCCGATGCCATCATTGTGGCGACCGTGTCCGCGATCTACGGTTTGGGTGACCCGGAAGCGTATTTCAGCATGGTGTTGCACCTGGTACGGGGCGATCGCATGGACCAGCGTGACCTGTTACGGCGCCTGGCGGAATTGCAGTACACGCGCAATGAGATCGATTTTTCGCAGGGAAGTTATCGCGTAAGAGGCGACGTTATTGACATCTTCCCCGCGGAGTCGGAGCGGGACGCGGTGCGTGTCGAGTTGCTGGGCGACGAAGTCGAGTCTTTGTGCTTTTTCGACCCTTTGACCGGTGAAATCGTACGCCGGGTACCCCGCCTGACCGTATTCCCCAAGAGCCATTACGTGACGCCACGCGAGCGTTTGCTGGAGGCCTGTGAACTGATCAAGGTAGAGCTCAAAGAGCGCCTTGAGACGCTCAGGGGGAGCCAGAAACTACTTGAAGTACAGAGACTTGAACAGAGAACCTTATTTGATTTAGAGATGATCCGGGAACTGGGCTATTGCTCTGGTATTGAGAACTACTCTCGCTACCTGTCCGGCCGGGGCCCTGGCGAGCCACCGCCATGCCTGTTCGACTACGTGCCCGAGAACGCCTTGCTGATCGTCGATGAAAGCCACGTAACGGTGCCGCAGCTCGGTGCGATGTACAAGGGCGACCGGTCGCGCAAAGAGACCCTCGTGGAGCATGGATTTCGATTACCGTCCGCACTCGACAACCGTCCGTTGAGGTTTGATGAATTCGAGAAGCTGTCGCCACAAACGATCTACGTATCGGCGACACCGGGCAAGTATGAACGCGAGGTTTCTGACAAGGTCGTTGAACAGCTCGTGCGACCGACGGGCCTGGTCGACCCGGAAGTTGAGATACGCCCGGCAAGGACCCAGGTTGATGACGTGCTTTCGGAGATTTCCAAGCGCGTGGCGGTCGGCGAACGGGTGCTGATAACGACGCTGACCAAGCGTATGGCGGAGGATCTCACTGACTACCTCGGGGAACATGGCGTCCGGGTCCGTTACCTGCACTCCGATATCGGCACCGTTGAGCGGACCGAGATCATTCGGGACCTGCGCCTGGGCGCATTCGACGTGCTGGTTGGTATCAACTTGCTGCGCGAGGGCCTCGACATGCCGGAAGTGTCACTGGTCGCCATTCTGGATGCCGACAAGGAAGGTTTCCTGCGCTCCGACCGTTCCCTGATCCAGACGATGGGCAGGGCGGCTCGTCACATCAACGGCAAGGCCATTCTCTATGCGGACAGAATTACAGGGTCCATGGAGCGTGCCATCGAAGAGACAAGCCGCAGGCGGGACCGGCAACGCGCGCATAACCGCAAACACGGAATTAAACCCGAGACAATTATCAAAAAGGTCGCGGACATCATGGAGTCCGCCTACCCCTCGCCGGATACCGGGAAACGGATGGTTGGCGAGGACCAGGTCCCGTACGATTCGTTGAGTCCGGACCAACTGCTCAAAAAGGCTGCCAAGCTCGAGAAACGGATGTTGCAGGCCGCCAAGGACCTCGAATTCGAGAAAGCCGCGAGCCTGCGCGACGAGATTCAGCGCATGCGTGATTTTTCATTGGGATTGAAACCTGAATAGCGAGTGCACAAGCCTTGCAGTCCACCATGCGCTTCAGTATCTTACGGCTCCCTTTCCGGGGACGGACGGATAAGGGCGATTAGCTCAGGGGTAGAGCGCCACGTTGACATCGTGGAGGTCGCAGGTTCGAAACCCGCATCGCCCACCAGTTCTCCGCTTGTGACTGATTTTTTTACGAAAATCGGTGCTGCCACGGTTGTATCCTGCCGAGGGCCTATATAGAATCGCGTTCCCGCACTGGCTGCGGCCCATTGATGTGGCCTGAAAGTGTTGGGTTTTTTGAGTTTCCGGAGGATCTGGGTATCGCAGTTACAAAGCGTGTAAGGCGCAATGAGGAAATCGAGGCCGCTCAAGTTCGAGTCATAGACTCGGCAGGTGACCAGGCAGGCGTTATGGGGCTCAGGGCCGCCATCAGTCTTGCCAAGGAAGAAGGTCTGGATCTTGTTGAAGTATCGCCGAATGCCGAACCGCCGGTATGTCGAATCATGGATTTCGGCAAGTACTTGTTCGAGCAGAACAAGAAGGCGCAATCTGCGAAACGCAAACAAAAGCAGGTCCATGTAAAGGAAATCAAATTTCGTCCGGGAACGGAAGAAGGTGACTACCGCATCAAACTCAGGAAGTTGGTCGAGTTCCTCGAGGATGGTGACAAAACGAAAGTCACATTACGGTTTAGAGGTCGGGAGATGGCGCACAAGGAACTGGGCGCTCAGCTTCTGACCAGGGTTCGGGATGACCTGGAACCCTACGGTACGGTGGAGCAAATGCCGCAATTGGAAGGGCGGCAAATGGTCATGGTCATCGCACCAAAAAAGCACTAGCAGTCAGAGTGTACGAAAAGTGAGTATTTGCCGAAGGGTGTGACAGCCCTGAAAGCGTTACCCGCCTGCAGCGGCCGGACATGTCCGGTTCGTAGTACGGCTAAAGGAAATGAAATGTCAAAGATGAAAACCCATCGGGGCGCGGCCAAGCGCTTCAAGAAAACGGGCAAAGGCGGCTTCAAGCGCGCCCAGGCCCATCTCAATCACATCCTTACTAAAAAGAAGTCCAAGCGTAAGCGCCAGCTGGGTGCAACCCTGCAAGTTGCTGAAGCCGACGTAAAGAGCGTGCGCCGCATGCTCCCCTATAGTTAAGAGGAGATTGAGAAATGGCCAGAGTTAAAAGTGGCGTAACCGCCCACGCACGCCACAAAAAAGTCCTCGGTAAAGCGAAGGGCTATTACGGCGCGCGCAGCAAACTATTCAAGACTGCCAAGCAGGCAGTGATTAAAGCAGGACAGTACGCGTACCGCGACCGTCGTCAGCGCAAGCGTCAGTTCCGTACTCTTTGGATCGCGCGAATCAACGCAGCGGCACGCCTTCATGGCTTGTCGTACAGTCGCCTTATTGATGGCCTGAACAAGGCTGAGATCGACGTGGACCGCAAGGTTCTGGCGGATATCGCTGTACACGATCCTGCGGCATTCGGTGCGATAGCGGCGGCTGCCAAGGCCGGTCTCGAACTACAGACCGCTGCGGTGTGATTCTTGAGTCGGGCGCGCTGTTGCACGCCTGACGCGAGAGACCACTGATGCTGGCACTCAAGGACCTAATCGCCCAGGCAGCGGACGCTATCGATGCAGCGGTCGATCTTGCCGCCCTGGACGCAGTTCGGGTCGCTTATCTCGGCAAGAAAGGTGAGCTGACCGAGCGCCTCAAGACCCTCGGTCAGCTGCCTGTCGAGCAACGCGCAAGCGTCGGTCAGGAGATCAATCTCGCGAAACAAGCTGTACAGACGCGCCTGAACGAGCGTCGCGAAAACCTTGAGAACGACGCACTGGAGGCAAAACTGGCCGCCGATGCGGTGGATGTTTCCTTGCCAGGACGTGGGCTATCACTCGGTGGCCGTCATCCTGTCTCGCGGGCCCAGTCGCGCATTGAACGAATCTTCACTAACGCCGGTTTCGGGGTGCGCTCAGGTCCCGAGATCGAAGACGAGTTCCACAATTTCACGGCGCTCAATATTCCCGAAAACCACCCGGCAAGAGCGATGCATGACACGTTCTATTTTCCGGGTGGCACGCTCTTGCGCACGCACACCTCGCCCGTGCAAATACGATCCATTGTCGAAGAAGGTGTGCCCATCCGGATCATTGCACCAGGGCGCGTGTACCGATGCGACTCCGATCAGACGCACACCCCGATGTTTCACCAGGTCGAAGGGCTGGTCATCGACGAGAACGTCAGTTTCGCGAACCTGAAAGCCGTCCTGCACGAATTCGTAGAGGCCTTTTTCGAGCGCAAGGCCGAGTTGCGATTTCGGCCATCGTATTTCCCGTTTACCGAGCCGTCGGCTGAGGTCGACATGCGCTGGGGGGAGGGCAAGTGGCTGGAGATACTGGGTTGCGGCATGGTGCATCCGAACGTACTGGAAAGTGCTGGCGTCGATTCCGAAAAGTACACGGGCTATGCATTCGGCATAGGCATTGAGCGATTGGCAATGTTGCGTTATGGCGTAACCGACCTGCGGACATTCTTTGAGAATGATCTGCGTTTCCTTCGGCAGTTCAGGTAATCACGATGAAGATTGCAGAATCCTGGTTACGTGAATGGGTCAACCCCGATCTTGATACAGAATCCCTCGCACATCAGCTGACCATGCTGGGGCATGAAGTGGACGGCATTGAATTTGAGGGTGCCGGAATAGACGACATCGTCGTCGCAGAGGTCGTATCCGTCGTCAGGCATCCGGATGCCGACAAACTCAGTCTGTGCAAAGTCAGCGATGGCAGTGGTGATATTGTCGACGTGGTGTGCGGTGCGCCGAATGTCACGCAGGGAATGAAGGCCGCCTTCGCACGTCCCGGAGTGACCTTGCCAAACGGCTTGAAGCTGCGCACGGCGAAGATTCGCGGCATTACATCTAACGGGATGTTGTGCTCGGCACTTGAACTGGGTCTCGGCGATGAATCGAATGGCATCATGGTTCTGCCACAAGATGCGGAACCCGGGTCGTCGCTTGTCAAACTTCTGGACCTGCCGGACGCCATTTTCGACCTCAATCTGACACCGAATCGCGGCGACTGCTTTAGTGTACTTGGCGTAGCCAGGGACGTATCGGCGTTGACTGGCGCCGAAATTAAGGATGCTACTGCGGCGGCAGTGGATGCGACGATCAGGGACAGCCAGGCAGTAGAGCTGGTGGAACCCGCGGGTTGCCCGCGATTCGCCGGCCGCGTGGTCCGGGGTATCAACAGAGAAGCGCAGAGTCCGGCCTGGATGACCGAGCGCCTGCGGCGGGCTGGACTACGGGCCATTTCGCCGGTAGTTGATATCACGAACTACGTCATGCTCGAGCTCGGACAACCGCTGCACGCTTATGATCACAGCCTCATAAATGGAACGATCCGGCCCAGATTGGCGAAAAAGGGCGAAAAACTGACCCTGTTGGACGAGAAAATCGTCGATTTGAACCCCGATACACTGGTCATCACCGACGACAGCGGCCCTATCGGCATGGCGGGCATTATGGGCGGGCTCACAACGGCCGTTTCCGATGCCACTTCAGACGTCTTTTTTGAAGCCGCGTTCTGGCCACAGGACTTCATCGCCGGTCGCGCCCGTGCCTACGGTATGCATACCGACGCGTCGATGCGATTTGAACGGGGTGTGGATCCGGCCGGTCAAAGCAGGGCTGTCGAGCGAGCCACACAACTCCTGCTGGACATTGCCGGCGGCAAAGCTGGACCCTTGCTCGATCAGGTGAGTGACAAGCATTTGCCGATTCGTTCACCCATTGCATTGCGAAAAAATCGTTTGCGTAAATTGCTCGGTCTCGAAATTGCCGACGACATCGTCGTTAGAATTTTGACGGGACTCGGCATGCAAGTGGAGTTGTCCGACCACGCATGGATGGTGCTGGCGCCAAGTCATCGCTTTGATATATCGATTGAAGCCGATCTGATTGAAGAAGTCGCTCGTATTCACGGTTACGAATCAATTCCGGAGACGACAGCGTACGCGCAGATACCACTTGCAACGGTCACGGAAACAAAAGTGGATATTGAAAAGGTCGCATCGACTCTCGTCGCACGCGATTTTCAGGAAGTAGTGACCTACAGTTTTATTGACGAGGCAGTGAACGCGGCGTTCTCGGGTTCCGACTCGCAACTTAAACTCAGCAATCCGATTTCGTCGGAGATGTCAGTCATGCGTGCCTCGTTGTGGCCCGGCATGGTCGCCGCCGCATCGTCAAACAACGCGCGACAGCAAGACCGGGTACGACTCTTCGAGATCAGCAAGTCATTCCACGGCAGTCTCGATACACACACAGAAGTGTTGCGAATTGCAGGCCTGGCTTCCGGAACACGGTGTCCGGAGCAGTGGGGCGTATCCTCAGAAGCTGTTGATTTTTTTGACATAAAGGCGGATGTGGAGGCGGTGCTGGCGTTATCGTCCTGCAGCGACGCGTGCCGGTTTGTCGCTGCGCGGCACCCTGCGTTGCAACCCGGGCAGAGCGCAGAAATTATTCGCGACCACGAGGTCATAGGCATCGTCGGAAAACTGCACCCAAAGCTTGCGAAACTTTTTGATTTGAAACGCCCGGTGTATGTCTTCGAACTGGATGCCATCAAAACACTGGCAACTCAGGCACCGGCAGCGGTAAGTGTTTCAAAATTTCCTGCGATTCGTCGCGATATCGCCGTCATCGTCGATGACGGGATTTCCGCTGATGAACTCGTAAGTGCAGTTGCAGCGACATCACCGAAGCTCATTCAAAGCGTCAAGATTTTCGACATTTACCGTGGCCCGGGGATAGAAGCTGGGCGAAAAAGCGTCGCAATGGGCTTGATTTTACAGGAGACATCGCGCACGCTTACTGACGATGATGCGGACAGCGTAATGGGCGCAGCAGTCAAGAAATTGAAAGATCAATTCGCGGCAGTTCTAAGAGACTAATCAAAATGGCACTGACAAAAGCGGACATGGCCGAGTCGCTGTTTGATGGACTTGGTTTGAACA
>JAOUNH010000015.1 GCA_029881055.1 Gammaproteobacteria bacterium | reverse complement strand
AACACAAAAGTCGCGTCCCGCCTGGGATGTCCGCGAGGCAGAATTGTGGGAAGTGAAGGAGGTCGATGGCAAAACATCGCGGATCCGGAAACTGGGAGACTGGGATGCTGTCCCGCTGAGCCTGGCCCAGGACAGTCTGTCTGCCGAGGTAACGGCCTCGCTGGTTAATATCGGTAGCGGTACCCACGACGACGACTACAAGGGCAAGGACCTGAAAGGTAAGCTGGTCCTGACATCCAGCCAGCCCGAGGCAGTGGTTGAACGCGCCGTTGGCAAGTTCGGTGCAGCCGGGATCATCTCGTATGCACCCAACCAGAAGTCGGCCTGGTGGAAGGAGGATGATCGCCTGGTTCGATGGGGTCACTTGAGTTCCTTTCCAAAAACACGTTCCTTTGCTTTCATGATCTCATTGGGCGAAGCGAGAGCATTGCAGCAACGACTTGGCAACGGCGAGACGGTCTTGTTCCACGCCAGGGTTGACGCCAGTCACAAAAGCGGCAAATACCGATTCGCCACGGCCGCGATTGCCGGGACGGACAAATCGGCGGAAGAAATCCATTTCACATGTCATCTCGACCATCCGCGGCCCGGCGCGAATGACAATGCTTCCGGGTGCGTCGCCATACTCGAAGTCGCGCGCACATTAAGCGCGCTAATAAAGAGCGGCCAGCTCAAGCGACCATCGCGAACACTGCGTTTCCTGTGGCCGGCGGAGATCGAGGGCAGCATCATGTACCTGGTCGAGCACGACAATCCCTCGAAGATCAAAGCCAACATTCATATGGATATGGTCGGTGGTGGGCCTGTTACGAAGTCCGTGTTCCGAATCTCGGGTGGTCCTTACAGCGTGCCGTCCTTCATCAGTGATCTCGGACATGAGATTGGCATTTTTGTGAATGATCAAACCCAGCGTTACGCTGATGGCGAGTCTGTTGCCTTTCCCCTGGTTGCGCCCGAAGGAGGTAAGGAACCGCAGCAGGCCTTAATGGAGGGCCTCGATATGGGTAGCGACCATGATGTCTTTTTCGAGGGCACGTGGCGTATTCCGGGCCTGTACCTTCATGACTGGCCCGATCGTTACATACACACGAACTTCGACCTCGCAGCCAATATCGATCCGACCAAGCTGAAGCGCGCGGCATTTATCGGTGCGGTCAGCGCCTGGTATCTCGCGAATTTCTCGGATGAAGATGTACCGGCTGTGCTGCGGCTATTGAAGCGAAACGCCTTGCAGCGCAGTGCAGAGTTGGCTGAGCGACGCGCGAGTCTGTCCGCTATCGATGCTGCAGCCACAACGCGAATTCATTTCAACCTGGAACGCAGCAAGGTGCACAGCGTCGAGCCGTTCGCATCCCTGGATGAAAATGACCACGCCGGGGCTGTTGCCTGGCTTGACGGCATGGAAAAACTGCTCGTTACGCCCGAACCGGGGATGTTCGTCCCGCGAAATGAAACTGTCTACGCGCGCAACAAGGAGATAAGAGGTCCGATGCACGCATTCGGCTATTCGTACATCGACGACAGGCTGGGTGCGGAACGGGCAGCGAATCTGCGCCTGGCGAATCACAGTACGGCCCATGGTGACGGTGGCATGTTCGCTTACGAAGCGCTGAATTTCGTCGACGGAAAGCGCACTGTTAGCGATATCCGGGACTGGTTGGTCGCCGAGCTGGGCGATGTGCCGCTGGAGTATGTTGAAGAGTACCTGGCAGCGCTGGAGTCGATCGGCGTCGTGCAGCGTCAGTAGCCTCTTTTTCCGAACAGCCAGCTGCGAGCTTCTTCCTCAGTCCGGAAAGCACGGCCCGGCAGCATGCGGTTAAAGAGTGCCGCATCGATGAACCGAAGTGTCTTTACAGCGGAAGGATTCAGTTCGACCCAGGCAATTCGGTATTTTGTGCTGATGCCCAGCTCGCGGAAAAGAGCGATGTGTTCGAAGCCTTCCATGATACTGACCGGCTTTGATGACTCGGCGATGCCCAGTACCTTGTAACAGTCGTTTGCCTCACAAGCTTCGACGATTGCGGGCCAAAGTTTCCGAGACCAGTCCAGTGACTTTCCACCGTATGACTCAGCGCGTACATGGTCGCCCTCGAACGAAATTGTCATTCTGTTTGTCATCAGCCAACCCGCTCATTGGGATAGGGGAAGTCGTTGGGTGGCAGCAGCCCGTCTTCCACCCATGATCGAATGCCAGCGTCGCATATAGCATACCCCCAATTGATCAGTCTACGTTGGGTGGTCTTGTCTTTTGCCGCGAGATCGGTGGGGATGTCCGCCAGTTCCCGGGTTTGTTCGTGCGGGCAGGGCAGTTTGCCTTCGGCGGGGTATCCCGAAATGTCGCTGCGAATGCTCCAGTAGGCGCCGTATTTATCCAGGGATGCAAGCGACGAAATCAATACCCGCTTGCGCAACGAACGAACCTGGTTATCGATTGTATTCATCACGCGGTAACTTTGCAGAATCCAGTCGCCAATAATTTTCTTCTTTGGCCTGTACTGGCCACCCGCGTTACTGACGATAACCGTCTGGAAGTTCTTGAATACGGTCTCGAGTCCCAGGTTGTCGTATACGCCACCATCGGAAAGCGCCGGGCGTGTGGTGTACGGCGGCATTTGCAATCCCATGCCGCTGCCAGGCGTGTATTGTGACTCGTCATACTTAAAGCGCGCAGGCGACAGGAACGGAGGAAAGGCGGAGGACGCGCCGACCACTTTGGCAATCGTATCGGTCGGGTTCCTGATTTCGCCGACACGCCAGTCTCGCGTGTAGGGTTTGGAGAATCGCCACAGTGCGCCCGACTGCAAGTTGGTTGCATTGATGACGAAGTGCGGCGAGTCCGGAAAATCCTGCAACGTCTTCTTGCCGTACAGTCGCCGCTGATAGTTCCGGGTTAGGCTCTTATTGACGCTGCTGACGAGAGCCGATATTGCGGCCGACCAGATTGAAACGGTCGTCCTGCTGGCAAACTGTTCAACTGGATTCACGACCAGCCGGCGAAATCGCTCCGGCAGATCAGCATCGTCGACCTTCAGTTCGTTCCACGCCAGGCCAAGAACGCCGGCGACGATGGAGCCACCGGATACAGAAGAAACGCGTTGCAGGGTGCCTATCGGTCCGTGTTTGCCGGTGCGATCGGCAGAGCTGAGATAACCGAGCTCGGCAAGGCGCCACAGGACACCAAGGTGAAATAACATTGCACGATAGCCACCACCGCTTAGACACAGGCCTATGCCCAGGTCGGGCGACGCTCCGCCCGGCGCCTCGGGGCTAACCGGTGATAGTTCTTCGACTGACATGAGGTGACCGATATATCATATTTCGGTCGATGTTGCGGCGGTGATCAGGCGTTTCCGTATTTTTTATAAAGCAGATCTTTGGCCTGGCCGATCCAGTCGTCTTGCTCCATGCGTCCTCTGAATTCCCTGAGTTCGGCATTTACACGCGAAATATCCGACACGCCGAAATTGGCCAACTGGCGAAAGCTGTAAATTCCAAGTTCGTGCAAGGTATTTTCGAAGACTTTGCCGATGCCGACGATTTCCTGCAGATTGTCCCGTTCCTTCTCGGCCGGCTTTTTGCCGTTGGTCGAATGCGCCGCCGCATTGCGCGCGTCGCTGATCGCCGTACGCTGCTGTTTTTCCATTTCCATGAAGTTCTTCTCGACTTCGTCCAGTCGTAAACGCAGCGTCTCGGACTTCTGTTCGGACTTGTCGGCATGCTGGCGATAGCGCAGTGCGTCGTTTTCGTATTGCTTGCGGCTGTCCTCCATCGACTTCAGAACGCGCGTCAGTTCCTTGTTCTGAATGCGAAGCTCTTCCTGTTCAAACACATCGCGATTGAGAGCGTCGTTGTTCTGCCGCAGGACAGCGTTGTCGTGCTTTAGCTGCGCATTTTCGGCTTCCAGGGAGATCACGCTCTGCTCCAGGATGTCGAGATTCGACAGTCTCTTCTTGGCGGCCGCCAGCATCGTATTGACAGCAGCATGCTCTGAGCGGGAAGCATTCAGCAGGTTGCTGAAGGACTGGTATTCCTCTCGGGAATTTTCGAGCTTGTCTTCGAGCGCCCTGCGCTTTTCGAAAGCCTTGGCAAGCTCGCTTTTGTAGAAGTCACGGGATTTCAGGAATTCTGTTTGCATATCGACCGATTGGCGTTTCAACATGGTCAGCGCATTCTGAAACGATATGACTTTCGCCTTGAAATCCTCCCGTTCCGCGCGAAGTGTGAAGATGTTCTTCGACATCATCTTGTCTTTCTCGCGAGCGGACTCGAGCTCGATGCCGATTCTCTTTACGGCGAGGTCCCTCTGGTGGATGACCGCTTCCTGGGCCTCAATCGAGGTGCGCAGGGTGGATGCCTCGTTTTTGAGGCGGTCCCGTTGCCGGTTGGCGTCGTCAAACCGGGACTGCCATTCTTCTTCAAGCTGGCGTGTCCGGCTGTTGGCGAGGGCGCTTCGGATAAGCCAGCCGAACGCGCTGCCGGCCACCACGGCAGCCAGCAGGTACAACCCTAGTTCTGAAAGGGAGCTTTCCATCCGGGAAGTATGGTGGACCCTCACATTATGGAATATGAACCGGAGCACATTTGCGCAATTTCGCCGATTCGCCAGATTATGGAATCTCAGCTACGCTTGAGGGCAGCTAAGGGCAATAATGCCGAAAATAAAAAGAGTCCTTTGAGGCCACATGCAAGAGACAAGAACCCCGTTGGGAACCCAGGCATTCGGCGAGCTCGCTGACAAAAGCCTGATTGTGGCGTACCAATCCCACCAGGATGCTCTGCGCTTCCTCGCATCGGCTCTCAGCCAGGGCAACGGCGTTGCACTACTTCACGGCCCAGCTGGATCAGGTAAGTCGACCGTTATTGGTGAACAGCGGGACTGGGCGTCTCGTGATGCGCCGGTCGCCACGTTCGACGGCAGTCACTTAACGCCGCGCCAGCTACTTAGCGGAATGTTATCCCAGTTCAAGATCGAGTTCGGGGCGGAGCACGATGAGCAATTGTTACAACAACTGAACGGATTCCTGACAAGCGAGACGCGGAGTGGGCGACCGCCTATTTTGATGATCGATAACGTCGAACGCGCTACTCCCAGTGCTTTGCGATTATTGAACTGGCTGGCGGCACTGGACGTGCGCGGCACCTACGCACTTCGCATCGTTTTGAGCGGCAAGGAAAGGCTCGCGGCGTTGCTGCGTGACGAAAGCATGCGAAGCCTCACTCGGCGTCATCCTGCGACCTATTCGTTAAATCCGCTGACCGTGCAGGAGACGGTAATCTATCTGCGAACGCGCCTGATCGCCGCCGGTGGTGAACGCAGCGAGAAGGTGTTTCCCGTGCAGATATGCCAGAAGTTGCACGAATTGACGGGTGGATGGCCCGGTGCACTTAACAAGGGTGCACTGGAAGTCATGGAGCGCATGGCCGAGTTACGCGCAACGAGGCGAGTGCCGCAAGTCACTGTAAGTCGCGATGGCAAGACGATCGCTGAATACAAGCTGACGGAAAAACAGTACATCATCGGGCGCACCGAGCTCGCCGACATCGTTATCGAAGACAGCCACGTCAGCAAAATTCACGCGATGTTGCAGATCTATCCGAATGCAATAGTGCTGCTCGACTTGAATAGCACCAATGGCACGACTGTGAACTCGAGGGTCGTGCAGAAAGCCATACTCAGGAACGATGACATCATTTCTCTCGGCCGCTACCGGGTAAAGATTTCGAACGCGCCAGCGATCAATGCCGAGATGGACAGGCGTATCCGGGAATCGGATACGATCACGATGCAGAATCTGGTGGACTTTCGGCGCGCACGAGCGCGGCGCACGGTCAAGGCCCTGAAAAGCAAATAGAATGTAATCCAAGGTATGATTCAGCCTCCCGTGCAAAGGAGGCTTGCAGTCATGCATAAAAGTCGTTTGGCAGGATTTATCGTGGATTGCGAAGGCGGCGATCTCGACGAAGCCGCCCGATTCTGGGGGCAGGCATTGGGCTATGACGTCGGACGGCTCAGTCCTTTGGAAGATTCAATATACCGAGGGCTCGACACCGGTACTCTCGGGTTACATGTCGAAGTTCAGCGCGTTGATCACCCCAGCCGCGTCCACCTGGATATAGAGACCGACAATATCGAGGCCGAAGTCTCGAGACTGGAGGCGCTCGGCGCAAAGCGACTCGGCAAAGTGAAGACCTGGTGTGTGATGGAAGCTCCGACCGGGCATCGGTTTTGCGTGGTTCGACAACAGCATCCGGACTTTGACGGAATCGCGAACGATTGGTGACGGCTTACCCTGCTGTTTTCTGGCGCTGCCTCTGGCTAGCGAATCGCGTAAATCAAAACATACGCAGCCATGGTAATGACCGGCAATGAGCTAAACGTCCAGAATGTGGCTCTTATGTCGTGCAACTGCCCGGTTGAGTAAGCAATGAAGTGCGCTGCGCGCGCCGCGACGTAAGTCCAGATGAGGATTTCGGCCAGCAGCAGCGGAGGGCTGGTCAGGACGAACAGGAATCCCGCTGCCAGAAAACCCGGGATACTTTCCAGATCGTTGAGGTTAATGCGCCGGGACCGGTCGACATATTCATTGATATCGGTTTGCCCGGTGACCGGATTGGGGTTCAGAGGACTCTTCTTCGCGTCTTCAGGGCTCCGAAACCCTGCAGAAACCTTCATCATGCGTTGCACGGTGATCCATGGCTGAATCATCAATTTCAGAATCATGATCGACGCTGCGATCAGGTAGACATGAAAAACAGGATTGTCGAGGTTTAGCATAGTGGGATACTCATCAATGGCTTGCAAAAAATTCTAACATAGTTAAAATATTCGAACAATGGTAAAAAAAGATTCCTATCAACCTTCGACACGAGTGGCGCAAAAGCGACGGCGGGCCAGGCGTGAAATCATTGATAGCGCGCAGACGATCCTGGCCCAATCGGGTCACGATGGCGTTACGCTTGGGTCGGTCGCTGGTCAACTGGGCATGACCAAACAGTCCCTGTACCACTACTTTCCATCAAAAGAGGCGTTGGATCAGGCCCTGGTCACGGCGCTGCTCGACGCGGAAATTGAGTCGTTGTTGAAGGCTCTCAATGGGCGCAGGGCGAGCAAGAAAGTACTCGGCACGCTCATTCAGGGGTTCTATTCACACTACAGTGGGAATCTCGATGCGTTTCGGACGATCTATTGCCGCTCCCAATTGTACTCAACAGTAGACACGAAACTGGACGAGCTTACTTTGCGCGATGAGATTCACCCGCGGACGCGCCGTCTATTTGATGCACTCGAGGATAGACTCTCCGGACCGGATGCTGGCAAGGCAAAGCGGCGACGGGCCAGACAATTGGCATTCAGTGCCTGGACGTCTGCGCTCGGTCTGATGACGATGCTCAGCGTCGCCAGCGCAAATAACGACCCGATCGCACAGTCGGAGAAGGCCTTGCTAAAGGTGCTGTCCGATGTCTTCGATGCGGCGGCGGCCGGTCTTTAGGGTCGGGGCGCTACGCCGGGCCCACCCTCGATCGTCGCTTTGGCTTATTGGACGACCCGCAGGCGACTTTCCCGCCAGACTATCAGCAGGTTCGAGGCAATGACGACTGCTGCACCGGTGAACACGACGGGTAGCGGCCATTCATTCCAGATCATCCAGCCGAACAGGGTAGCCCACACGATGCTCGTGTAATTGAATACGGTAACGACAGCGGCCGGCGCATTTTTGTAGGCGATGGACAGGAGCCACTGGGCTGTCGCGCCCGACAAACCGACACCGACGAGCAAGGGTGCTTCGCTCAAGGTCGGTGTTACCGCGACGAAGGGCATTGCGAGTGCCGTCAATAGCGTGCCGACGCCCAGGAAATAGAAGCTGATTGTTTCCGGACTTTCGAAGCGACCGAGGTAGCGCAGTATGATCTGCAACGTCGCGTGCATGAGTGCAGCGCACATAGCTACCGAAACACCGAGGACGAATACGTCGCCGGTCGGGCGAACCATGATCAATACCCCCGCGAATCCCAACACAACGGCCGACCAACGGTAAGGCCCCACGGATTCCTTGAGGACAAGGACACCGAGGATCGGGATGAACAGGGAGGCCGCAAAGAGGAGAGCGGTCGTATCCGCCAGGGGCATGAGCGAATATGCCGCGAACGTCGTGACCAGGCTGATCGTTCCTATAAACGCGCGTATGACAACCAGGGTCGGTTTCGATCGGAGGCGAAGAATGTCTCGACGGCCAAATGCGAATATGACGACCAGGAAAGGAACGCTGCCAATCAGGTTACGGTAGAAAGCGATTTCGATGACGGAATGATTGGTGCTCAGGATCTTGGCGATCATCACCATGACTGAAAACATGAAGTATGCGCCGACGGCAGCCGTCATGCCGAGGACGACATTGTCTTTGCGAGTGTGTTCCGGGGTTGCTGACATGAGCGCGAAGAATAAACGAATATCTCGGTACAGGCTTCGAAAAAAAGCAGCGGTGGCTCTCGCCACCGCTGCCATTGGCCATCCTTCCTGCCCGATGCTAGTACGCGGGGCCGTCCTTGTACTCCAGGCCTGCCTCGCTGGCCTGGTCTTTGACAGCGTCATACAGCTTCTGGTCCAGCGACGCTTTCATGCCACCGGCCTCATCGACCTTCTTCGCGATATAGTCACCTCGCTCTTCAGATAGCTCCCGAATCTGCCGTTGCAGGCTCTCGCGTTTCTCGGCAGTCGCAGCGACATAGGCCACCTGTTCCTCGGGTGCCATGGCCCTGAGCGATGCCGGCAACGCTTCAGCGTCGAGGTCATCGAGGGCAACCCGGCCGTCGGCGACGGCGGAGACGAGTTCATTCTCGCCAAGCAGATTGGTCTTGCCGCCTTCAGAGGCATTAAATTCGGCGCGACGCGCGCGCGAGGCGGCCGAGAGCCCGGCATGCATCTTCTCTGTCGCAGCGACTTTCACTTTCATACGGTCCTTGTCTTCCTCTGAACCGTAGTAGAGGCGAGTACTATCAAGTTCCGCCGACAGTTCCGCAATTTTCTCATCGAACGGCGTGTTGAAGGCGACAGCACCGCCGGCCTGTTCAACCTGGAAGAACTCGCCATTGCTCAACGCGGCAATCTGCGACCAGGGCTCAACCGTCATCGGCATGTCACCGCATTGGATCGTATTGACGACAATGCCTTTGTTGGTCGCTGCGGCGATAATCTCCGGGTAACGAACTTCGTTGTAGTCCATGTGAGGAGGTGCATCGCCGACGAGAAATATGACCTGGTACGCCTGGTCCTGCTCGCTCCAGCTGATGTTGTGGACGGCATCGTAGAGGGCCTTGTTAACACTCTCCGGTCCGTCGCCGCCGCCGTCCGCCTGGAAGTCCATCAACGTCGCGTACACTGAGTCCAGATCCGACGACAGGTCGACCACCCTTGTGACATAGGCGTCGCCGCGGTCCCGGTAGGCAACGAGGCCAATACGAATCTCGGGTGCCTGCTGCGCCGAAGCCATGGTCGTTGCGATAGACCAGATCTTCTCTTTTGCGGTTTGTATGAGACCACCCATGCTGCCGGTGGTGTCGAGCACAAATACCACATCGATTCGTGGTTTTGCCGTGATGTGACGCTGCACTTCAGTGTCGATATTGTTCGCCATCAGTTGCGGGTAATACGTAACCGCGGCCAAGGTCAGTCCGAAAAGGGCGATGCCCAGTATCTTGGTTTTCATGATCAGATCCTCTTATTGTGTAAACAGTTGACGCAGTGCCCGGTCGGCATTGCGTTTCGCGTGGTCAAAGGTTTCGTTGCTGTCGACCACAGCTCTTTCGTTCCGTTTCCTGATCGCCGGCGGAATGGCGACAAACAGCGCCTGCACCAGGAAGAAGCACCAGGTCGCAAGAAACACGCTGCCAGAGCGGCTGATCGCCCAAACGGTCGCCGTGATGCTCAGCGCGCTTATGCCGAGATCAAACAGCGCGGGAACGACGCCAGAGTAGAAATACAGCGAACGGATCAGCCAGATCGCCCCAACGTGTACGAGCAGGTACAGAGGCAAGGGTGGTGCCAGCCACCAGGTAACCACGGCCAGAATTGCCCAGAATGTCAGTGCGGTTACACGTCCGAGCCGTTCGCCATTGCGACTGAACAAGTACAGCAGGTAGGCAAGGGTCATTGCGGGAATGACCAGCCGGACGACCGAGCTCAGCCCGATGAAAGGTGTGAGCGTGGCAACGATGGCGCTGGCGAAAAAGCCGAGCACGGCTGCGACGATTACGCCGTGAAAAAAGGGAGGCCGTTTCATGATGCGCTCCTCAGGCTTCTTTCGCGGAGGTAGGCGATCTCAACTTCGTCGTCGTCAACCCTCATTTCGCGAGCCATCCACGCGATATCCTCGAGCCCGGAGCGATCGTCATTGCGTGCCGGCGCCCGTTGTGCGAACAACTCGGCTTTCTGCCGCAGATTTTCGAGCGTCGAGTGATTTTGATCGAACAGGCAGCGCTGTTCGTCGAGAAACTTCGCATTGGCCGCGTGTTTCGCATTGAGGCGTTTCAGGAGCCGTTCCGCCTCAAGTTTTTTGCGAATCGTCGTTTTCGCAAGTTCGTCTTTCCCGGATTCGAAACAAAGATCGAGTTGCGCGTCTAACTCGGCGACGGCGCCTTCGAGTTCGCTCTTACGCGAGCTCAGGGCTGCCTGGTCATGCACACAGAGACGGATCCCTTGCTCCGTATTCGCAAGGTCATCCTCCATGTCGCGAATAGCTTGCTTCAACAAGGCCTCCGGTTCCTCGATCTGGTCCAGGACAGCATGAAAGTCCGCCTTGAACAGTCGCGATATGCGATTGATTAATGCCATGGTTGTATCTCCTCAAGTCGTGGTTGATCATTTGATGGGGGCATCGTAGGCGCCGGACAGCGCACAAATAAGACACAGAAACGTAAAAAGCCGGGGGCGAAATTTACAAAAAAGTTACACTCGTGCACGGATCGAATGAGCGCGGAGTGCTAGCCTGAGCATCTGATGAACAAGCCGAGACGCATACTGGTAGTTGAGGACGAGGAGGCCATCCGCACGGGCCTGATCGACGTGCTCGTCTTTCACGGTTTCGAGGCGGAAAGTGCGGCGACAGGTTCTGAAGGGCTGAAGAAAGCATTAACCGGTAAATACGACCTGATATTGCTGGACGTTATGTTGCCAGGCGTGGACGGTTACGAGATCTGTAACCGGGTTCGTTCGGAAGACCGGCACCAGCCCATCATCATGCTGACGGCCAAGACGTCGGACGAAGAGATCATTCACGGGCTTAAACTCGGTGCCGACGACTATGTGCCGAAACCGTTTTCGATCCAGCAGCTCGTGCTCAGGATTGAGGCTGTTTTGCGACGCTCGCAACTGGGCCAGGAGATGGCGAGAACCCTGTGCGTGGCCGGCATGGAAATAGACACTGAAAACCTTAACGCCAAGAGGGATGACGTTGAAGTTTCATTCACCAAACGCGAGATGGAAGTCCTGACCTACCTTGCACAGAACAGTGACCGCCCGGTCTCCCGGGAAGAGTTGTTGTCAAAGGTGTGGGGCTATGCCCGCAACCTCGATATCGAAACGAGGACTGTGGATATTCACATCGCAAAGATTCGCCGCAAGATCGAGGCCGACAGCAAAATGCCCGAGGTGCTGGTCACCGTGCGTGGCGCGGGCTATCGGCTCCTGGTGGAGGCATAACGTGCTGCCGAATCGACTTATGGCGGGTCTCGATGAGAGACGGCTTCGGAATTTTCTAATCGTATTCTTTCTGGCGCTCGCCGTACCCACGGCGGTACTGATCTGGCAGGCTTACAGCCAACTCAAGTGGGAAGCCTTTCACGAGTACCAGGGCGATGCGGAGGAACTCACGCAGCGCATTGATGCGAGTGTCAATGTGGCAGTCAAATCGGCGGATGCCAGTGCGTTCGCTGACTACGCTTTCCTGGTTGTGTCCGGCGATCCCAGCGCCAACTTCGTGCAACGTTCGCCATTGTCGACATATCCCGTAGCGGGCGAAGTACCCGGGGTCCTTGGCTATTTCCAGGTGGATAGCAAAGGTCAGTTCAGTACACCGCTATTGCCACCCGAGGGCACGGAGGCGAGCAATTTCGGAATCAGTGAGGATGAGTTCGGCCAAAGATTGATTGTGGCTCAGGAACTCCGGAATGTGCTTGCTGACAATCGACTTGTACAAACGCGGGAGACGACCCGGCTGCGCCGGGCGCTTGCGCCGCCGGCCAGTGCTGCGCCGGATGTCATGGAAATGGAAGCCGATCGACCGTCGGAAATCGTAGTTTCCGCAAGTGGCGACAAAGATGCTACCGATCGGTCCGACTTGGCAGCGACAAGCCGCCAAGCCGCTGCCGAAGAAACCTACAGTCAGCAGGTATTTGACGAACTGAAGCTGCTGCGTTCGAATTCTAGTGAAAAAGTCGACAACGAAAGTGACCTGGCCGCCACTCTGAAAAAGGAGGGTGAGTCTTTTGAGGCCAAGGGTCCAATGGAGCTTGGCAGCGCGGAAGGTCGAGCTTCCTCGCCCGAGCGCTCAAAGCGCAAGGAACAGAGTGCATTGCCGGAGCCGGTTGCCGACGCGATCAACGAGCCAATAGCCAATGTCGCCGGATTGACGGATCTTCGTATCAGCACCTTCGAAAGCGAAATAGATCCGTTCGAATTCAGTCGCCTTGGCACAGGCCACTTTGTGTTGTTTCGAAAAGTCTGGCGTGATGGCGAGCGTTACATTCAGGGCTTGCTGCTGGACCAGGATGTGTTCATCGCTGAAATGGTTGACGCCAGTTTCATGGGTACGGCACTGGCCGACATCACCCGGCTGATTGTTGCTTACGAGGGCGAACGGATTCGGACCTTTGAGGGGCGCGGTGCAAGCCGCCGAAGTTACTCGGATGTAAATATTGCTGAAGATCTGGACGGCAGCTTGCTGTACAGCAATCGCCTGAGCGCACCGCTGCAGGGTCTCGAACTGATCTACAGCGTCAAGCGACTCCCGCCCGGTCCGGGCGCCAGTGTGCTGGGCTGGGTCACGGTGGTACTGGCAATGGTTCTCGTCGGCGGCTTCGCAATTCTCTACCGGACGGGACTGAGCCAGATATCCCTGGCCCGCCAACAGCAGGACTTCGTATCCGCGGTCAGTCACGAACTCAAGTCGCCATTGACGTCGATACGAATGTACGGCGAGATGCTCAAGGAAGGCTGGGCGGACGAGAGCAAGCGACAAAGCTACTACGAGTACATCCACGATGAAGCGGAGCGCCTGACGAGACTGATCACAAATGTTCTACAGCTCGCAAGAATCACGCGCAATGAGCCTCAGTTCGACAGACGCCCGGTGAATGTCGGCGAGCTGATGAATGTTACCGAGTCCAAAATTGCGACCCAGGTAGAGCGCGCCGGCTTTGCATTGCGCATGAGCACTAATCAGGATGCAATCGCGGCAACGGTCAACGTTGACACGGATTGCTTCGTCCAGATGATCATCAACCTGGTGGACAATGCGATCAAGTTCTCGAGAAATGCGGAGAACAGGGCTATCGATATTGCGTGTCAGCGCCTCGCCGACAATCGAATCGTATTTTCCGTTCGTGACTACGGGTCTGGCGTTGCCAAAGACCAGATGAAGAAGATCTTCCAGCTCTTCTACCGGTCGGAGTCCGAACTCACGCGAGAGACGGTTGGAACCGGGATCGGCCTGGCCATCGTCCACCAGCTCGCAGTGGCCATGGATGGTGGTGTAGACATGATCAACGCGTCGCCCGGGGCTGAGTTCAGATTCTGGTTCCCGGCGGTAGAGTAGTTGCCGCTTGCGCCAGGCATCTTTGCGAGCAGCGATTATTAAGAAAGGATTTTTTGCTGGTTCCGACATATCATTGATAACAATCTCATCAAACAAGAAAAATAAGGAATGAGCATGAATCCTGTTCTGGAAAATAATTCGCGTATTCGTTACGCAACGGGCGCGATTATGTATTTCGCGCAGGGAATTCCGCATGGACTACTGAGTATTGCGATTCCTGCCTGGCTTGCGAGCCAGGGCGTTAGTGCGGGGGAGATCGGTTCCTACCTCGCGGTCATCGTGTTGCCCTGGGTTTTCAAACTCGTGATGGGCCCTGTGATGGACCGCTATGAATTCCTGGCAATGGGTCGCCGGCGCCCCTGGGTGCTGGGCGCGCAGCTGGGGCTGACGATTTCGCTACTCGCGTTGATACTTGTCGAGCGTCCGACAGAGCAAATAGGGCTCTTGATGCTGGTCGGCGTATTGATCAATATCTTCACGGCAACTCAGGACGTCGCTGTTGATGGCATGTCGATAGACCTGACGCCCACACGGGAGCACGGTCGGCTCAATTCCTTTATGAGCTTTGGCAAAGCCATCGGATGGGCCTCTACCTCAGCGGTTTCCGGTTTGATGTTGGTGACCTGGGGCCTGGCTTCGACTGCAATCGTCGCGGCCATCGTATCCGGCGTGATATTAGTACTGTTCACTTTCGTGCTGGAGCGCGACGGTGAGCGCCGACTACCATGGACCCAGGGGCAGGCCGCGTCTGCGCATTTGCCTGGCAACTCGTTCAAGGCGGTCTTTGGCGGTCTGAACAAGGTGCTTTGGGTTCGGGCCAGTATGATCGTCATGCTCATCATGTTTTTCGACGGCCTGATCAGTGGCTATGGCTGGGCACTCATGCCGATTGCAGCCGTAAATTTATTCGGCTACACCACCCCGCAGTGGTCGCAGCTGGTCGCCGTAATGGGCCTGACCGGCGCGTTTTTGTCGCTGGCGCTCGGTCCGTTAATTGATCGATTTGGGTCGAAACGGTTGCTGATCGTCACCATCATCCTGGTTGGTTTGCACGCCGTCTTGCTGGCTCAGACACAGCATCTATGGCAGAACACCTTGTATGTTCAGGTGATGCTGGCGGCCTGGGTCATGATGATGCCGGTCGTTATGGTCTGCGTTATCGCCTTAGGCATGACGATCTGCTCGAGTGGTGTTTCTGCGACCCAGTTTGCCGTCTACATGTCGGTTGCCAACCTGGGACACGCGGCGGGGTCAAAAATTTACGGCATGGTTTCCGATGGCACGAACTACGCAGAAACCTACATGCTGATCAGCCTTTTTGTCGCGGTTGCCGTTTTCGTGCTGTTTCTCCATCGCGATGCAGGGGAAAGTGCGAGCCCTGTAAAACACATGATCGCTTCCGGCGGTACGAAAGGCGGCGTATTTTTCTCGGGCGCGATGCGATGTCCGAAATGTCGCGCGGAAATGGAGCAGATCGAGCACGACGGCATTGAAATCGATCGTTGCAAACATTGCAGTGGTATCTGGTTCGATGCAGGCGAAAGTGAAGCCCTGCGCGGCAAGGCGGCTGCGCTCGCCATAGACACTGGCGACGCGAAGCGGGGCAGGGAATTCAACAAGACTGACAATTATCGTTGTCCCAGGTGCAGTGGCGGCATGGTGCGCAGGGTCGACCCTCAGCAAACGCATATCTGGTACGAGACCTGCAGCGCGTGCAGCGGTTCGTTTTTTGATGCCGGTGAATTTTCGGATCTCGCCCGGCACACGATTTCGGATTTTTTCAAGCGACTTTCGTCGCCGGAGCGCCGTTAGGACTGGGCTTCGTAGCGAATTGATAACACCGTGAGCGCGGTGGTTTTGTCCCCGATCCTGACGGCGATTTCGTCATCTACGCGTTTCGCCAGCAGCGCTCGCGCGATCGGCGAATCCATGCTGATTGACGACGTTTTGCCATCGGCTTCATCGGGACCAACGATTCGATACGAATGGGTGTCCCCGGCGTCGTCGCAGACTTCAACTGTCGCGCCAAAATATACGGCGTCGCCCCTGGGCGTATCACGAACCACGTTCAGCACGGGTAATCGCTTCTGCAGATAGCGAATTCGATAATCGAGTCCGCCCAGTTCCTTCTTGCGATAGATGTACTCGGCATTCTCCGAGCGATCGCCTTCCGCAGCGGCCGCAGCCAGTGCCGTTACGACATCGCGACGGCGCAGCCACAGGTCCTTCAGTTCTTGCTGCAGCACGGCAAAGCCTGCGGGCGTGATGTACGCCGATGACCTAGCTGCCGGTGGACGCCAGCGCCCCATGGTGTACTCCGCAATCTATCAGGAGACGTATCCTAGTCCGAAGGCGCACCCGGTTGTCAAATGCAGATTTCTCGACTGTTGAATCTGCGCGCAAAAAAAGCCCCGCACAAGGCGGGGCTTCGAGTGGTACAGCTTGGATAGATTACTTGCCGAAGTAGACGCGGCCACTAAGCGTGTATGCAGAAACGTCGTCGCCCCAGCTGCCGGCAAGACCCAACGCGAACGCGTCAGTAAATTTCCACAGCGCGCCGGCATAGAATCCCGTGTCGTCGCCGCTATCGCTGTAGTCTACATATGCGATTCCAGCATTAAGCTCGAGATCCTGTGAAGCAGCAAAGCGCAAGCCAACATCGAAACCAAGTCCATTGTCATCGAAACTGCCAAAACCAGGCGTATCAAGATCAATGTACTCGTACGAAAGGCGCGCATACGCATCTATCACCGGTGACAGCTCGGTGTTGTAGCCAATACCGGCCGCCAAAAACGTTGCATCAACGTCAAAATCGAGACCGGCCTGCTGGTAGCCTGCGAACACATGCCAATCGGGATTGATGGCATACGATCCGGACAGACCAAAACCATCGCCATCGACATTGATATCGTCAAGTTCGATATTGGTGTAGTCAAGCTGTAAATAGTTGTAATCGAAGCCTTGCGCGTTGGCGGATGCCGATGCTATGAGAAGTAGTGCTGCTATTGTTGAACGGGACATTGCGTTCTCCTGTTATTGCCCAAGTGGTGCGCATAGTAATCGCGCCCGCAGACACAATTGTGCTGTAGGTCACAAATTTCAAGTACGCGCCGTTATTGTCCAATAACGAATCTGAATGCCTGCTGAACTCCTGCCCCGGCGGGCTTTGCGGAGCTAGTTTCCGAGCGGCAGGATATCCACCCGATTAAGGGCGACGTAGGGCACGGCCACCCGGTTGCGCTTGGTGTCGATACCGATGTCGGCTGGCTTGCCAGGGAGTTCGAACATCTTTTTGTCCACGCCGTCGACCATAACATGCAGGCTGGTATCCGCCTGGCTGGCGACGATGAACTTGCCATTGACGACTTCGATGCCATCGAAATTGCCGCCGCCATCGAATGCTCCTATTGGCGACATCGTCTCGGTATTGATGTCGTACTCCAGAATCTCGGTGCCGTTGGCCCAGGGTACAAGCAGCAAACGACCATTCGCTGGATTCAGCGTAATCCCGTTCGGACTCATCGCGACGTCAGTAACCAGCGAAACACCGGCTGCATCGATTCGATACAGTTTCGCCGTGCGCGTATCCGTTACATAAAGTGCACCGTCACCTGCAAGTACGACGTCATTGAGGAAGCCCAGCTCGTAGTCGGAGAATTCAACAAAATCAAGTTGCTCGCCGGTATTCCTGTCAAACAAGTGCACGCCGCCTGCATCGACAACCCATAGGCCGCGTTCGTCGATCCACATGCCGCGGCCGCCATGCAGCGGCCACTGATCTGTGCCGACCATAAACTGAAGTTCGAGGATTTCGCCGTCCGGGGAAACTTTGCTGACAAACCCATTCGCGTCACCGGCCGGTTCGTCGTTGAAGTTCGACACAAAGTAGAGATCCAGCTCGGCATCGTAGCGAACCGACTCGGGGCCGCTCAGTCCATCGACAATTATGGGGCCTGGTTTGGCCTCGACAGCGACTTCGGTCTCAGGGGTCTTGCCGCACGCACTTAAGAGTAGAGAAAGAGCGATAACGTGAATTGAGTATTTCATGCTGGGTTCCTGTGACTACTGGTTGGTTTCCTGGGCCACCAACGAATGCCGCCTGGAAATAAAGAATACCGGTAAATAGATAACATAGATTAGTGCGATCAGGTACGGCATGGATTGGTCGCCGAGTATATCCATGCTGGCGCCAATAATCGTGGGGCCCAGCATGGTTCCCGCACCCCACATGCCTGTGTACAGGACGCTTGCCGCGGCAAGTTCGGTGCCGCGAAATCGCTGCCCGAGTAACACCATGCCGAGCGCATAGATGACGCCTTCGATACCGCCCAGGGTGAAAGCGAATATCGGCCCGCCAAGACGCTTATCGATGACTTCGGGAAAGATCACGAAGCCGACGATCGTGAGGAGGATGCACGTAAGCAACAGTCTTTGACGCGGCATATGATCAGCGAGCCAACCCAGCGGCAATTGCAGGAACACGCCGCCAAGAGCAAATGTCGTGAGCAGTGACAGGCTGCGGGCCTCACCAAGTCCGATGTGAATTCCAAATAACGGGAAGAACGCGATAAACGATTCGACGGCCGCCGCGTACGTGAAGTTCAACAGCATAATGTGCGGGACGAGCCTGAAAATCCGGGCCAGGCTGACATGGGCTTCGCCTCGATTGGCTCTGGCATCATCTGCCAGCCAGAACAGTGGCAGGCTGGCTGCGATTACAAACCCCGCGGTAACGACAAACGGCAACAGGCCGTCAGTGCCTGTGACCAGGAGGACCAGCGGACCCAGCGCGAAACCCGCCGCTCCGGCGGATCCATAAATTCCGATGATGCGCCCACGCCAATTTTCGGCGGCAAGTCCGTTGATGACGGATTCGCTGGCCGACCACAGCATCGACGCCGCGGCACCCATGAGGAATCGCAGTGGGAACCAAAGGTAGACATCCTGAAAGAGTCCCAGGACGACCAGCGTACCTGCAGCAAGCAGGGCAGCGCCCTGCATCACTCGAGCGGCACCGGCTCGTATAATCAGGCGCGGTATGAACGGTGCAAGCAGGACACCGGCACTCGCCTGGGCGACGATGCTCAGGCCGATAACTGTCTTGCTGATCCCCTGGGAATCGAGGACGAGCGATAACAATGGCAAGGTCACCCCATAGACCAGGTTGACGATGATCATCGACACAATGATGGCGAACAGGCTGCGCTTGCGGTTAGTTAAGGTATTCTCCCGGCGGGCCGGTGGCCTAATTTATGGGTGATTTAATCCTAACAGGGAATTGGTGTATAGTCGGTCGGCCGCTGATGAGAGAGTGCCATTCATGAAACCGGAGATCATCGCCATCCTGCTGATATTCGCTGTGTTTGCGACGGCCGAGTTCTTGCGCACGAACCTGTTTCACAAGGCGGGTCAGCAGCGAAAAGACGGCATCGTCGAAGCGGTCAGCGCATTGACGCTACTCATTTTTACACAACCTTTTGTATTGTTCTGTGGCGGCCTGCTGGCGGCGACACTCTTGCCACAACATGCAAACAGTCTCGCGAACTGGCCACTCGCCGGGCAGGTCATGCTGTTTCTCATATTCGACGACATGATGCAGTACTGGCAACACCGAATTACGCACAACGTCAAGTGGCTATATGAGTTGCACCGGCCACATCACGACGCCGAATACATGAGTATTCGCATCGTTTATCGGAATAATCTTTTCTACTACCTGTTAATGCCCGGGCTCTGGTTTTCCGGCGCGCTGATATATCTCGGCCTCGGAAAAGTATATGCGTTCTACATTGTCGTGAAGTTGCTCGTTATTTGCGGCGCACATTCCGACCTGAAGTGGGACCGACCGCTGTACAGCATCCCCTTGCTGTCGCCGCTCATGTGGGTAGTGGAACGAGTCATCTCGACGCCTGCAACGCACTCGGCGCATCACGGTCGGCATGCCGCGGACGGCGTTACGCATTACAAAGGCAATTACGGAAACCTGCTGTTTTTCTGGGATGTGTTGTTCGGCACAGCGCGTATAACCCGACGATACCCGGAGCAGTACGGCGTGGAAAACCTGCAGCCGGTTAGTGCATCGCGGCAGTTGCTGTGGCCGCTCATTCGAGATTGACGAGCGGATCCCGCCCGGCGACTAATATCGGAATGAAAACTCCAGGCCCGCCTGGCGCGGCTGACTGGGCCACGCGATGTCGGCCGGAAGGCCGATGAATCGCGCGGCGAAAAACCACTCGATGTATTCCTCGTCAAACAGGTTGTTGACGAACAGACGCGTCGACCAACGCTCTTTCTCGAGCGAAAAACTAAGGTTTGCCAGGTCGTAGGCTTCCTGAACGTCGACGTTGTCGAGTGTCCAGTAGGTCTTATCGCGATGCTCGTAGTCGATGCGACTCACCAGCCGCAGGTCATCGCCGAGCGATAGAGTGTGCTGCGCTGCCAGGTTGAGACTCCAGACCGGAGCACCGGGCACTTTCTTGCCAACGATCTCGCTCGCCGGCACGAGTACGCCGGGGATGTCCTCGTATTCCCTGATCTCGCTATCGGTGAAACCAAGGCCGAAATCGAGTTGCAGTGAGTCCGTCGGAAATGCCGAGATTTCGAATTCACCGCCCGTAATCTCGCTTTTCGGAATATTGATGTTTGCCTGCGTTCCGGTCTGGTCAAACAGAAAATACTGCTGGTCCGTGTAATCGATCAGGAACAAAGAAACGCCGCCGCGCAGGCGTCCACCGAAGGCCGTGCCTTTGAGCCCCGTTTCATAGCTGACGAGTGATTCCTCGTCAAAGCCAGGCATAAAGCTGCTGCCCGGTGCGACGTTGTTGAAGCCGCCCGCGCGAAAACCTTTACCCACAGTGACATAGCCGAGCAATCCCTCGCGGAAGTTGTAGGCAAGGCTGGCTTTAGGCTGCATTTCAGTGAAGGTGTCGCTTTTACCCTGGGTCGTGTCCTCCGGGGTCTCTTCGTCGTAGCGGAACGCAAGTGTCAATTCAAGGTCGTCGCGAATGTCGTAGCTGAAGTTGCCAAACGCCGCCAGGTTGTCGAGCTTCAGGTCCTGCGCCGCGGGCGGTACCGGGAAGCCAAGAAAGGTCGTTGCCAAAGAACGGAAGCGATCCTGTGTGAAATACTGGATACCGGCAGCCCATCGAAACGCGGTGTCGGATCTCGATACCAGGCGAAATTCCTGAGCAAGGGTTTCCGACTTGTCGATAACGATAATATCGATGGCTTCGACCAGGGTTTGATCGAGATCCTGATCGTTACCGGAATCGACATCAGTGTAGGACGTTATCGAACTCAGCGTAGCAAAGCCGAAGTCATAATCGATTTTGGCCGAAAATTCGCCCGCATCCACGAAGGATTCGCCGATGCGATTGGCCTGGATCTCGTAGGTCGGGTTACCAAAAAATATCGGTGGGTTCGGTGGTGGGAGCGGGAGGTAGCCTTCACTTCCCGGCATGAAATAGCCGCTGCCGCCTTCCTGGTCGAGTACCTGGGCGCGCAAATCGACGCTCAGTTTCTCGACCGGCGTAAACAGCAAGCGGCCGCGAAAGGCAGCCGACTTTTTGTAGTCGACCAGCTGATTGTCGAGGTAGGCATTTCTTAATTGACCTTCGCGGTCCTGCAAGCGAAATGAAGCGCGATACAGAATGTTTTCGCTGGCAATGGGTCCGGAGGCACTGCCGGAAATCGTGTAGTCCGAACCTTCTGCCGCGGACAATCGAAAGCCGTACTCAGGCTCGGATGTCGGGCGTTTCGTGGAAATGAGTATCGCGCCGCCAATCGCATTGCGGCCATACAACGCGCCTTGCGGACCGCGCAGGACATCGACGCTTTCGATATCGAATAATTCCTGGGTCGTCAGCAGATTGTTGGTTGCACTGACGCCGTCAATGCTGAAAGAGACCGGGGGTTGTCCGGTGCCTCGATTCTGGCTTACGCCACGAATGACGAGAGTGCTTACCCCAACTTCCTGGTCATCGGAAAATCGCAAATTGGGCGTCAACGATGCGACGCGATTAATCCGTTCGATGCGGTGGCGTTCGACATCAGCGGCAGTAAATGCCGTGATTGAATCGGGAACATCGGACAGCTTTTCCGCCCGGTAACGGGAGGTGACGATGATTTCATCGATGTAGGTTTCTTCGTCAGCAGCCTGCGCGTGACTCTGGCTGGGAAGGGTGGCGGTGGCGCAGACAAAAAACACCATCACGGCGCGGAGCGCGCGGGCCGATTGTTTTAACACTTTGTATCCCTTTGTTTTCGAACGAATTATGCCGTGAAGCTACCATGTCCGGCAAGGACATCCATACATACATGCCGCAAGCGAGCGACGGATGTCCCCAAGCATAACTTGCCGGGACCTGTGCTGCGTCTGCGAATTGTCAGCGCGGATACATGCGGTAGTCAAACTGCGGCGGAACAACGTCGTAGTGGGATTGCAGGAAGGCAACCAGGTCGATGAGTTCCTGAACGGACATATGGCGATTGTAATCGTACATGTTGGATTCGCCATCGGTGGAGACCAGTTCAGCGGCATAGCCTGTCGCGAGCTTGTGCGATGGATTGATGATGGCTGTTACCAGCTCGCCGTAAGTCTTGACGTGGGTTACTTTGCCACCGAGCTGAACATAGGCTGGCTCGGCGCCGGGAATAGTGGGTAGTTCCAGACCCTTAATCGTGTGGCACTGATTGCATTGCATGTACAGGAAAGCTTCCAGTCCGGCTTCCGCGTCGCCGTCCGGCAGTCGAAACCCGGCAGAGGACGTCGGGCCGGGATTACATCCGGCATTGGCCAGGCAAAGAGCGAAGAGCAGCGATAGTCTGGGTAGCGTTTTCATCACCATCTCCTGAAATTCAATTCGATCCGGGGCGATATACGTTAGTATCTTCTGGATTTTCCGGCCAATGCAATGCGTACTTCTCACGACCGCCGTCGCGCGATTCACAGGTAAATCGGATGAATTTCAGTCAGTTTCTGATCGTAACGAGCTTCGTCGTTCTGCTTGTTTCGTTCTGGAACCGCAACGATCTGCCCGGAAATATTCACTATGTGCCTGAGATCAGCAATGAGCCGTTGCAGACGCCAACAAACAAACGTCCGTTCGACGTGGTCTACGAAGATGTCCCGTACAAGGTTGCCCCGGAGTATGCGTACGACGTCACAGGGATGATCGTTTCCTACCGCCACCACGACAACAACAGTCGCATGCACCGGCTGGCGAATGATCATCTCAACATGCTGGACGTGTGCGTCGTCTGGGGCAGTAACGCCAGCGACGCGCAATTGCACAAAATCGATTTCTGGAATGGCATCTTTACGTGCAACTTCCAGACGCGGGACCAGGCCGCCTGGGACTCCTTCGATGTCAACCGGATATCGAACAATCACCTGATTTCCAACGATCAGCGCATTCGTGATCGGGTCCGGGACATACGCATCGGAGACCAGATTCGTGTTCGCGGCTACCTGGCGAGTTACGAAAGTCCCGGCGGCGGAAAGCGCGGTACGAGTACGACTCGAACAGATACCGGCGACGGGGCCTGCGAGACGATCTTTGTCGAAAACTTCGAAATTCTGCGGGTGGCCACCAGCCGCTGGCGGATTTCGATGTACGTTTCGCTCGCCTTGCTGCTGGCCGGGCTGGTCCTCTACTTCCGGCAACCTTTTCGAGCCAGATAGAGGTTGTGTTGGTTTCGCAACCCGACTATTGTTCGCACCTGCAGCGCCCGTAGCTCAGTTGGATAGAGTACTTGGCTTCGAACCAAGTGGTCGGAGGTTCGAATCCTTCCGGGCGCGCCAGTAAAAACAAGGTGTATTCCGGTCACATGGTTTACACCTTATTCCGGACACATAGTTAACACTTTGTCCGGTACGAATGGATTGGGGCCGGGTTCCACCCGGCCCCTTTCTTTATCGAAGTATCCTAAATCATAGTCGAGGAAGCTGACCAGCCAGATCTGGTCCTCGACCTCGGTGACGCCCACGGTTTGGCCAGCGAACACGGTTGAGAGGTTGATCTTGCGGCGTCCGATGCAAATTCGCCCGCAGCGAGTCACTCGCACAGAGCGGTCGTGATACGGGTAATCGGGTTCGGGCGGCGGCTCGTAGACACGCGCTGAAGGTGTATAGATATCGCCGGGGTAAGCGCCGCCCAATGCCTGGTGTGGCCGCTGGTTGTTGTAAACCTCAATAAAGTTATCGAAGCGTTCTTGTTGCTGCAGGAAGTTGAAGGCGGCAGGCCTGGTGGCCTCGTTTTTCAAGGTCAGGTGCATGCGTTCATGGCGGCCGTTCTGCTCAGGGTGGCCGGGCTTGATGCGCTGGATATTGATGCCCAGACGCAGCCACCAGACGGCAAGCCTTGAGAGGCCGAACAGGGCGTTGCCGGAGGCAAAGGGCACGCCGTTATCGGTGCGGATGGCTTCCGGTAGGCCGAAGTCCTTGAAGGCTCTCTCAAAAATGGTAAAGGCGAAGTCGGAGCGTGTTGATGGCACACCCTCGCAGGTGAGCAGGTAACGAGACCGATAATCGGTGATGGTGAGCGGGTAGCAGTACTGCCGGTTGCCGAGCATGAACTCGCCTTTGTAGTCGGCACACCAGAGACCGTTGGGCTGGTGTGCTGCCACGAGCGGCGTGCCTTCAGTCTTGTGGCGGCGCCGTTTACGGCGCTTCACGAGGCCGTGCCGGTCAAGTACCGCGTGGATGGTGCTCACCGCCGGTGGCTTGATCATCGGGTACTGCCGGACCACCTTGTCGCGGATCTTGGGCGCACCCCAGGACGCATGCTCCTTCTTGATTCCCAGAATGGTGCGCTCGACCTGGAACGGCAAGCTGTTGGCTTGCCGATAGGGTGCCCGGCTACGATCGTAGAGCGCGTCCAGACCACATTCTTTATAGCGATCAAAAATCTTGTAGCCGGTGACCCGCGAGATGCCGAACTCGCGGCACAACGGTGCCATCTTCTCGCCTTCGAGGAGCCTGGCTATGAAACGTAGTCTTTCATCCATCGGTTTACACTCATTCCAAGGCATCTGGGCTCTCCCCAAATGCTCAATTGTGTAAACCATGTGTCCGGAATAATCTGTAAGCTATCTGTCGATAAGCACATCAAATAGTTACGTGGTTTTCGGTGCTTCACACGTAGGCGTTGTGACCACCACGTGTGTTGATTTGCACGATGGATTGACCCGGTTTTTGTAATCTGGAAATGACCCGCATCAAACAAAGCGGATAGCAGCCATTTCAAAGATCTGGGAGACAGCAGACGGGTCAGTTTTCGATGCAAGAAATGGCCATTTTTGGCTCAAATTTCGGTGCAAATCAACTTGACCGAAAGTTAAACATCGCTTTTTCCTGGAATGAGTATACATTCGATTAACTTGCCCCTCTATTTTTCCCTCAGAAATTAAGTTAGGCGAGTGCTGCACAGCACGACCGCGACCATATAAATGTGTCACAAATGACAAATTAGAGGTGCAATATCATGAAACTATCGAAAAGTGTTTTAATTACTATATCGCTGCTTGTGCCGGCAATGGCGGGCCTTGCAGGACTGGCACAGGCAGAACAGCCTAGCAAAAACCGCTATGTCACATTACCGCCCGACCAATCTGGCGCAATCTGGGTATTGGATACAACCACATCGTTGCGCTGGCAGCAGGAACCAAGTGGCACATACGTCTATGGTGATGGCGAACTCTGCAATGGAGGTGGCGCATGCGGCTCGGATGCTTTCAACTATTGTGCCGCCCTTGGGGACGGCGCTCGTGTACCCGAGATCAGGGAGCTGATCAGCCTGGACGATTTCGTCGGTGGCCGGCAAAACGATAAACTGAATGCACCGAATGGTCCGTTTAGCAATGTGCTGGGTGATTACTACTTTTCGGCGACGAATGCGGCCAATATTGGAACGTGGTCAGTTCACTTCGGCAGTGGGGACGTAGTAAGTTCTAGGCCGATCGGCTCAGCCGCGCCAAGGGCATGGTGTGTACGCTAGGCCTGGATGCAGGTTGGTAATTCGGTGGTTCGACTCGTGTAAGCATTGAGCATCGGACAAGGTGAAGAACCTAGGCATACTAGAACCCTGCGGGCTCCATCGACCACGAAAAGCCGGCCATGCGTCGGCTTTTCTCTTTCTGACGATTACTTGCTTCTGACCGAAAATGTGAATACTGATTGTCTGAGGGGAGCACAATTTATGCTGCATCTAAGACGTTCACCGGATTCCGGTGATCGCAGCAAAGTGGCACTAAATCAACCCGCAAATTGCTGTAATCGACGGATTCTTGAGTACCGCTTCGAAGTGAATGCGGAAGTCGCTTCTTAGCAAATCTGAGGCAAACCGAGCAGCGAGTTAACGACCGTTCTGCGTCGGACGCGGACTATATGGCCAGTATAGACCTAATGTCCCGAAATAGGCGATTCCGGGAGTTCCCGCTCCAGGCCTTGCTATGTCCGCTGTTGGGGAAAGCGCTCATTACAAATCAAATGCAGCCACTCACTGGCCGCGACTGTCACGCTGTCCTACTTTGTACTCGTCGGACTAATCCACCGGCACACATAGCCATTGCCCGCCACTGTGCGGGCTTTTTTGTGCCTGTGCCTGGGGGCGTACACGGTTTAACTCGAAGTGTACGCGGTGTCCTGAAACCCGCGTGATTGCTGGGCTGACTCTCCGTACACGGATTAACGCTCCGTTTCACCTGTGCGCAATATGTGCGCATCGCCAGTGTAAAAGCATGTAAATTGCGCACAATTAGTGCTACTGTATGTCCTGAAATATCAGCTACTTAGGCGGTATTTGGAGATTCTGCATAGACTGCAACTCCGTGTACGCCGGTTCGATTCCGACCCGAGCCTCCATTCATCGTAGGTGTATTCCGGTCACATGGTTTACACCTTATTCCGGACACATAGTTAACACTTTGTCCGGCATGAACGGTGAGGGGCCGGGTTCTACCCGGTCCCTTTCT
>JAOUNH010000142.1 GCA_029881055.1 Gammaproteobacteria bacterium | reverse complement strand
GTAGGGATGCATGGCCTCGTCCCGGGCTGCGGTGCCGTCCCGGGTGCAATAGGGGATGTACTCGAGTATCGCGGGAACAGGGTTCTTACTCGCGTCTTCGGGGAGCCAATAGCGACACGACAGATGTACCCCGTCACTCATCGGAATGCGCTCGAATTCAATTTCACGCACGGCGTAAGGAAACGTATCGACGATGTCTGCTGCCATTTCGTTGCCTCTTGGCTGTCTGGAGCGTTAACTAGCTGCTTATTTTTACTATGCGCAGTCTGCCCGTTTTCGTTTGTTACTTACAGCATAGCGCCGTCTTTTATACGATGATCTGTCTTTATCATGGGCGACCCACCAAATGAACCGTTCGATCGACTCAGCAAAGATCGGCCTCGCACTGGGTTCGGGGGCATCACGCGGCTGGTCGCACATCGGCGTAGTCAAGGGCTTGCTCGAAGCCGGCATCGAGCCCGACATTGTTTGTGGCACGTCGGTGGGCGCGATGGTCGGCGGTTCTTACCTGGCCGGTAATCTTGGCAAACTTGAAAACTGGGTGCTTGGATCCAGTCGCAGTGACGTGCTGCGATTCTTCAGTTTCAGGCTGGCAAATTCGGCATTCGTGGACATTGAAAGGCTCAACTGGTTTCTGCACAACTTCGTAGCTGCACCCGACGTGCTCATCGAAGCCCTCTGTAAACCCTACGCGGCGGTGTGTACGGACCTGGAGTCCGGACGCGAAGTACTGTTGCGCGAGGGAGGCGTAGCCGATGCCGTCAGGGCGTCAATGGCAATGCCTGGTCTGTTTCCTGCGGAACGAAAAAACGAAATGTGGCTGGTTGATGGCGGTCTGATCAACCCGGTACCGGTAACCGCCTGTCGCGCGCTGGGCGCGGATGTTGTCATCGCCGTGAACCTGAATTCCGACTTCCTGAGCAGGCGGCAGGACAGAATTCGAATGAAGCCGACAGAATTCGCCGACGGCAATCTCGGCAACCTGCAAAAGCAAGTTCGCAAGTATTCGAATCGACTGTCAAATCATGACGAAGAAGCTACCGGCAAAACACCCGGTTTGTTTTCGACGATCTCGAACACGATCAATATTTTTCAGGATCAGATCACTCGAAGCCGACTCGAAGCCGATCCTGCCGATGTATTGATCGAACCCAAGGTTGGTGATATCGGTATGTTCGATTTTCAACGCGCCGGCGATGCGATTTCGGAGGGCAGGGAATGTGTCAAACGTGCGATGCCTGACATCCGGCGACACATTTTGGCAAGCTGTAGCACCCCGTAATCTGCTAATCTGGCCAACGTCATAATGTGTCGGAACATTGAGTTTATGCGTGAAAGAACAGCTTTGGGGAATCGACGTTTCTGCACTATGCCTGGCGAGCAAATGCTATGCCTGGCAATGCTGCTTTGCGTGCTAGTGTGGTCCCGCGCGGATGCGCAGGAACTCACGCCCAGGGCTTACTGGCCGGTGCCAAACGGTACTAACGTCTTTGTCCTCAGCTACCAGCGCTCCAGCGGCGATATCGTGACGGATCCGTCGCTGCCACTGACGGGCGTGGATTCGACCATCGATTTCCTGCAGGTGTCCTATCAGCGAACGTTAAGCCTGTTCGGCCGGTCAGCAAACCTGCAGTTCAATTTGCCGTATTCAGACGGCCACACGGAGGGGTTCGTCAGTGGCGAATTTCGAACCCGCGATACGCTCGGCGTTGCCGATGCCAGGGTCCGTATGTCCATCAATCTCAAGGGTGCGCCCAGCCTGGACACGGCCGCTTTCCGTGAGTTGACGCAGCAACCACGCACGATTATCGGCGCGAGCCTGCTGATCCAGGCACCTACCGGTGAGTACGAGCCCGACAAGCTGATAAACATCGGAACCAATCGCTGGTCCGTGAAGCCGGCCATCGGTGCCATCTGGCCGTTGAAGCCGAGCTGGTTGCTGGAGGGCGAAATTGGCGTCTGGATATTCGGCGATAACGACGAGTTTCTCGGGCAGGTGCGTGAGCAGGACCCAATAGCGTCTGCAGAAATCCACCTGATAAAGCGAATTAATTCGGAATTTTGGGTCTCGCTGGACGCAAATTATTATACCGGTGGCCGCACGGTCGTTGACGGAGTCGGGCAGTCAGACCTGCAACGAAATTCGCGTGTCGGGGCAACCATCTTCGTGCCAGTCAAGGGCAGGCATGGAATTCGAGGCAGCTACAGTACTGGCATAGTCACAGAGTCCGGCGGTGATTTTGAGATTGTCAGCTTGAGCTATTTGTACGCATGGTAGTTGGATGAAATTGACGTCGAGTCCTTGTTACGCCGGACTGTGACGGGAGATAAGGCCACGACAGTTTTGCTCAAATCGAGTCGTGCCAGGCGAGGTGAAAAAGCCCGTAGCCGGACAGCACCGGTTGCGGAACTGCAACACCCACAACCACGCCATCCAAAGTGGAGGCAATCTCGTACACTTCGTCAGTTAATGGGTCGATCACCTTACCCAGGATGTCGCCTTTCCTGATAATGTCGCCGAGTCCTCGCGCCGGGAAAAAGAAGCCACCATTCCCGCGAGGTGCTCGCACCCACTTGGATTTCTGGTAGACCTGGTCTTCGCTGACCTTTTGAATCGCCGTATCCGTCATGTCGAGGTAGGCCATGACGTTTCGAACACCCTCGCGGCCGCGAGCGATTTCGTCCTCTTCGAATCGCAGTGGTTCGCCGGCTTCATAGATGATGACCGGAATGCCGGTTTTCGCCGCCTCATCGCGCAAGCTGCCGGACGGACCTGCGCCGTGCAGCACGATGCCCACGCCGAAATGCAGCGCCAGTTCGCGGATTGCAGGATTCGACAGGTCGGCACGAATCTGCGGTACATTCGCCCGGTTGTTCGATGCGGTGTGCAGGTCCACCAATGCGTCACAGTGGTTCAGGACTTTTGTGAATACCGCATGCGCTATGATGCTGGCGACGCTGCCACCGGCATTACCCGGGAAGGCCCGATTCAGGTCGCGCCGATCTGACAAGTAGCGATTGCCGGTACGAACACCTTCGGCATTGATCGCCGGCAGCGCAATAACTGTGCCTCGTAGTTTCTGCACATCGAGGTCGGCGAACACGCGCCGCGCGACCTCGACTCCGTTCAATTCATCGCCATGTATGCCGGCAGCAAGGCACAAGGTTGGTCCCGGTTTCGCGCCTCTTGCGACAAATACGGGCGAATTGAGATAGGAGGCTTCGAATGATTGACCATCGATGAATTGAAATTTGTTTTTTGTCCCGGGTGCGGTGTCGCGGCCCAGAAGTTGAAATGGCGCCGACCAGTCGTCGTCTGCATAGGCCACTGCCGGAAAGGCGCCAATGCCGGTAACACACAGTAACAACACCAGGGCAGCAGTGTGCCGACCCGGCCGACGGTAAGAGGCGCTTGCGTTCGCCCGCGATTTCTTGTTCAAGATTAGTGTCCTCATATCCAGCCTAGCCGGATAGTAAATGGGTCGGATGCCTACATCCGTTTTTTGTCTGTGCCTCGCGGCCAACTGTCATCAAACAGCTTGGGATTCAGCTCCAGGTTTCTGGCTGTACCGCGGTAGGTCACCGTTAGCACTTCTCCCCCGGAGAGGCTGTACTGTTCGACAAGATTGGCATCCGGTTTGTAATGATGCACTGTGCCGCGCTCGGGCAGAATGGTCATGCTCGACGGAGTCGCGACATTGATACGGAATTCGCCTTTCTCGTTAAAGTAAATACGACCGGTCTTGATTTCTGCAAGCGCTTCGTCTTTCCCGGTCCACTCAATTTCGACATCCGCCAGCACTGACTCGAGATCGCTACCTTGACGATCAAGTTGCTTTACGACCCGTTCCATCGTCCAGTTCAGTTCGTTCTGCTGCGCCGATGCGCCAACGGCGACGACCAGCGCGAGCGAAAGCACCAAAATCGCGTATCGAATATTCATTGAGGATCTCCCGGTTGTGTCGTACGGGCCGATTCGAGGTTATCGGATCGCCGATCAGGCGGATCAACCCGACGATCAAGTCGCATCATATACGCCGGATTTCGCCAAAAGGCTATCTCGGTTCATCCGTAGAAATCTCTCGGTTCAATCTGAAACCCAGGCTAATCACCAGGTCTTGGTTTGGGGTTGTTCAGTTCATCAGTCTGCATCCAGGCCAGCAGAATTTCATAAGCGACTGCGAGTATTACAGCGCCGACAAACAGCCCGCTTATTCCCATGGACGCCGCGCCACCAATTGCGCCGAGCAGTATCACCAGCATCGGGATGTTCATCCCACGACCAAGAAACATAGGCTTCAGAATGGCATCGCTGAGACTGACCAGCGTTGCGTAAACCGCAAATATCGTCGCGGGGACCGGGTCGCTGACCGAGAATACCCATACCGCGATCGGCGCGAGTACCAGTAGTGGCGGCAACTGCATTATCGCCAGTATGAGAACAGCGCCGGCCCAGATCCCTGGCGCGGGAACGCCGATGGCGGCGAGGCCGACGGCGGACAGTAATGCCTGAATGATGGCGACTCCCAGAACACCCTTCGCGACGCTGCGAATGGTCGCGATAGAAAGGTCCACTAATCCTTTGCCACGATCGCCCAGAAGACTCGAGGAGATACTTGTGGCTGTCCGATATCCGGCCTGAGCGTTTACCAGCAATGCGCCCGCTACGATCACGGCCACAGAAAACATCAGGAGCCCGAGGAGAAAGGAGCCCGAAAAATGGACTAATGCCTGGCCAAACTCAACAAGCTGAGGTTGTAGCTCGTTGAGGGCGTCAGAAAAGTTCGCGGCGGCGTCGCTCCATATTGCATACAGGCGCTCACCAATTATCGGCCAGTTGGCGACTGACGCATCCGGCGGAGGAATGGCAACCGAACCATCGCGCAATGCGTGACCGCCCTGTCGCAGCGCTGAAATACTCGATTCCGCCAAGAGGATAGCTGGCCCGATCATCACGGCGAGACCACTGACCACAAGCAATGCCGCCGACAATTTTTCTCGTCCTCCCAGTTTCGTCGTGAACTTGATGTGCAACGGATATATCGCCACGGAGATGATCAGTGCCCAGATCGTCAGGTTCACGAACGGGGAGAGGATGCGAAAACACCAGTAGAGGAGCAATACGAGAACGGCAATCTGAACAAAGGACGCGATTGCATTTTTTTGAAAAACTCGGTCGGAGTCTGCTGAGCTTGCCGGATTCATGAGTATCCCCAAATTAAAAGTGACAGATTCTATCTCTGCTTGTCGTTCGCATAAGCGCTGACCAACATCGCAACCAGCGTCGCCATATAGAATACGCCGAATATAGCTTCGGCATAGGCCAATGCGCGGGCTCCCGCGCTGACAGGCAGTATGTCGCCGTAACCCAAAGTCGTCAGCGTGACAAAGCTGAAGTAGACCCACTGGCCGCTGGGATCCCTGGTGCTTTCGAGTACTGCGCCGGAAAATGCATGGGGGTTTGCCACGTGCAGAGCAGCGTACATCAGCGACCAGAGGACGCCGAGTAACAGGTACACGCAAATAGCACCATAAATGCGGTTGCTGCTCATCTCCGTGGCAAATGCAACCTGGCGAAAACTGCTCCACGTGGCGAGTAAAAGAAACATGAATATGGTCAGTGTCGAAAGATACTCAAGGACCACATTTTGCACGGACGCGGCGGCAAGGTTCAGGGCGATTCCGCTAACCGCCAGTATCATGGCGATCCTGAAGACTCGAATTGAATGCCGCAATGACCACACACCGATACTGAGCAGGAAAACAAAGGATATCGATGTCAACCAGGATCGCGGCACGAGGAGCCAGCCTTTGAGCACCGGCACAATGATCAAGTACAGGATCAGCGCCACCAGCAAATACCTGAAATTGTCTTTTTGCATATCGTCTCCGTGAAATCGTATGTCTGATGCTCTACGTCCCGTGTGTCAGGTTGGCAGGGTGAACAGTATCCTGGCACCCGGTGCCTCGTCGGCTTCGGCCCAGATCGTGCCGCCGTGGGACTGGATGATCGAGCGACAAATTGCGAGACCCATTCCCAGGCCATCGGTGTTAGTCGTGTAGAAATTCTCAAATACCTTCTCTAACTGATCCTCGGGAATACCGGGCCCGTTGTCCTGTACCGAAACGATGCATCGGTCATCCTTCTGAAATAGAGAAATCCCGACACCGCGCTGGACGGCTTACGATGCGAAATACTTCGAGATTAAATTACCGAAGGACGCGGCGATGAGTTTGCAGGAGAGGGCGTACACTTCGCCGATCTGGTACACACCTAACTGATCGACGCGGAATCTGGATAGCAATGAAACGGCTACTTCGTTAGCCGTTTTCTTGAAGGTATTGAATTACGAGTGTTTACCCTATTTTGGAGCTAGTGTAATCTTCTCGCTTCAACCGAAGGAATCTGCCTCAATGTCAGAAAAAGAAAATTCCGCGGAAGTGATCGCAGACCTCGAACGGCGCATAGACACGATGCAGAACATGGGCGATGCCGAACTTGGCACTATCAACCGGCTCGACTGGATCCTGCTCATCGTCGTATCCATAGTGATTCCCGTTATCGTCGTAGTGGTCGCGCGATGAGCGGGCAGGGGCCGGCCGGTGGCGACGAAATATCGACAAAACTCTTAAGTGTCTACGGACGCGAACCACTCCTGCCTGACGAGCGTGAATACAAAACCTGGAGCGCCAACGGCACCTGTTTCGCGTACGCCATTGCGACCTGGTGTTTCCTGACCGGTGGCTATGCGGCGTCACTGGTGGGTGCTGTTCAAGGCATGGTGTGCCTGATCGCGGGCAACCTGATTGGTGTGTTCCTGATCAGTGCATCGCTTTCGGCGGGCTGCCAGCGCTACGGCATCGAACAAATCGATTTCTGCAAACCGTCCTTTGGCCAGAATGGCGCGCGTGTCGTGCTCATCTTCTATCTACTGAACATGATTGGCTGGTCCGGGCTTATTCTCGTCATGTTCGGCAATGGCATCGTAAATATCGTCGAGGCACTCGGCTATACCGCTCCGAGCTGGCTGGTGGGCGCCGGCGTCGCGCTGGGCATCTGGCTGACTTACATCATCACGACGCGTGGCGTGCACTTGCTGAGCCTGTTCAACTCCATCATCACGCCGGCACTGATCGTTATTATCGTGTTCATGTTTTATATGCTCATCAGCTCGCACGGATGGGCGGAAATTATGGCAGCAGAGCCTCTGGACCCTCTGCCGTCGCCCTGGATGAATTACGCGGTATGTCT
>JAOUNH010000141.1 GCA_029881055.1 Gammaproteobacteria bacterium | reverse complement strand
GACATTGGTCGCGAAGAATCGCGTGCTGTTCGGAACGTAGGTGAGTCCGGATGCGAGCAGGTTATCCGTGACCACGATGTCGGAGAAATCGGCATCCTGGTTGTTGCCATAGGGATTTTCGATTTCAACGCGAACGGTGCCCGTCTCGCACAACTCGCAGAAGCTAACCGTGAAGTTGTGCTCGATGATGTTTGCGGTGCCAAGATTTGCCGGGCAACTGGCATTCTGTGCCTGCGCCGCAGCGCTCGCGAAAACAAAAAGCGCGCACGCAAGAAATCGCAGCAGATGGCGACCAACCGTCCTGCGATTTTTTACGATTAGAATTTGGGCGGTGTCCCTGGCCACTACCTAGTGCTCTCCATGCACCGTTGCGAAACGTGATGATGACGTATGGATCGGCGCCAAAAGGTGAGCTGCATCACACCTTGTGCGTTTGACTTAATCGCCGTTGAAACAGTGTGAATTCGCTTCTCTAAAAGGCGAATCAGGCGGCCGGCAGGAAGTCGATCGGATAGATTATGGTAACCGCGACGATGTCTTCCTTGGCACCGAAATCGAACCCGATTACGCGCTCGACAACCTGCTCCGCAAGTTCCGGCGCGTTCATGTCGGTGGACTGCATCACACAGTAGGAAACGGAGCCGTCGGGCTCGATCGTCAGCTTCAGCGTAATCTGGCCACGCAGGGTCGGGTCTTTGCGTAATTCGCGATTGTAGAGGCGGTACAGCGACGACTTGTAACGGTCGAAAACGATCTGGATCTCCTCATCCGTGCGGCCGGCGTAGGCGCCACCGCTGCGCGGGCGATCCGATGCGTCACCGCCGCCCGTGCCGATCGAACTCGCGACGCGCGAGACCTGCACGCCTTCAATAGCCTGGCCACCGCCGCCGAAATCGCGGCTGATGTCGGCGAGATTGATGCCGCCGCTCGAGCCCGGTGCGTTGGTCGTTACCATTGCGCGCGTCGGCCGGCCGATTTCGTTTTCACCCGCATTGCTGAGCCGCGCACTCGAACCGAGTTGCGTGCTGGCGCGCAGGTTTGCACGATCCGCGAAACTGTCGCGGAAAGCCAGGATGCCTTTTGATTTCACCTGTTCTTTGGTATCGACTTCAACGTTCTTGGCCACGGCCGGTTCACTGACGGGTGTGGTTTCCTCAGGCACCGTCTCAGCCAGTTCTTGCGGCTCCGGCTCCGGCAGCTCTTCCACGAAAACGGGTTCCGGCACCGGTTCCGGTTTCGGCTGCGCCCTGTTTTGTTGCACTAACTTCGCGACACGCTCGGGTACTTCGTTGATGCGCTCCCGCTCAATAATCGGCAACGCGACAGAGCTGATAATGATGGCCATAACAGCAGTTGTGGCAAGAGACGACCACAGGGATATGCGGAAGCGCCGGTCCTCTTCATTACCACGCGCCCATGGCATGACCTGCGTGTGTTGCGGTACATCGTTGGAATCGCGTTCGACCAGCCATTCATTGCGGCGCGTTTCCTGCTGATCGATGAGATCAACCAGCTTGTAGTGCAGTTCGTCGAGGTGCCGGTTCTGTGCTTCTATGTCAAGGTAGAGGGAATTACGCCGCTCATCGGCGCGACTGACCTCGGCGTGGTATGCGTCAATTTTGTGGTACGCGCTCGACAATTTCGCGTCGCGTGCTGCGCTGTCGTCCTGCGGTGACCAGAACAGATCGCCGGCACCCAGCTTGTCGAGCTCCTCCAGGGACCGGCAGACGTCACTCAGTACGACATACTCGTAGCGTTTGGCGGCCAGGGCAGCAAGATCATCGCCTGCACTATGCAAAGCGTCCTGCAGGCGCGTCAGCTCCTGCTCGCTCTGCTCGAACGCGGCGCGAAGCGATTGTTCGTCGATTGAAAGTTCGTCAGTCACGCTGTCACCTTCATACACGCGGCGTTAATTCGCCGCCACCTGTGTGCCGCCTCTTTGCGTCACTGCCAGGGAAACATTTTCGAAGCCTTCGCCGGTACAGGTGGACATGACTGTCTTGATCACTGTGAACGGCACCGATTTATCGGCCAGAATCGTGACTTCCTGGCTGCTCGCAACAGCCATCGTATTTACGCCAATGACATTTTCCTTAAGTTCCGCGAGCCGGGCACCGATCGGGTCCAGAACCTTTTCTTTGCCGGCAAGAATATCGTCGACCATGGCCACGAGTTGCCCCTGTACCAGGACCTCCGTCGGACTGATGAAGATCACCACCGTTTCGCGTGGTTTGGTTTCGACACGCGACTCCGGAAGACTCACTTCTTTTGGTGAATCAAGCACCTCAACCGAGCCAGTATTCACAAGCAGAAAGAATACGAGAATCGTGAAGACATCCATCAGCGACGTTATATTCATCTTCGTAATCTTCATGCGATTACGACCCATTCGTTTGATACGGCGCGAGTTCCTCATGGCGCTTCTCCTACCGAAATGTCAGAGAACAGCGCATATAGCTGGTATTCAGTCTCGATTTCGGTCGGTACCTCGACGGTACGGACGACGTCCATCACCTGGATCAGGTAATCGTAGGGAATGAATGGCTCCAGCAGCACTGACGCGGTATCGATATCCGGATACTCCTGCTTCAGTGCAACCATCATGTCAGACAGCGCCACGAGATCGTATTCATCATCCTTCTTCGGAACGGTCGCAATGACTGCGGTCCCGTTGCTGATTTCGATCCCGGGTTCGCGAACGATGACTTCCACCCTGAAGCTCTCCTGCTGCGGAGCAGCGCCACTGGCGTTGCTTGGCAAATCGAGCTCCACGATTGTGAGTCGCGAAAAGACAGCGGTTATCAGGAGAAACGGGATCAGCACGACCATGAGATTCAGGAACGTGGTGACATCGATCTCGTAATCGTTACCTTTGCGCCGCTTGTAGTGATGTCTGCGCGCCATTTGCTTTATGCCTCAGCAGCACGCTGGGCTCTTTTCGAAAACACGTTCAAGGCTTTGACGGTTGCCATTTCAAGACTGTCGACGATATCGCCGGTCTTGCTGGTCAGAATCGCGTGTACGACCAGCAATGGTATGGCAACCATAAGTCCGAACGCCGTTGTGTTCATGGCGACGGAGATACTGGCAGACAGCAGATCCGCTTTTTCAGCCGGGTTAGCGTTAGCAACTGCGGTGAACGCCTGTATCAGGCCCATGATGGTGCCGAGCAGACCCAGCAGTGTTGCAATACTCGATGCGAGTGCAACATAGGGTGTACGCTTTTCGAGGCGCGGCACGATTTCCATCATGCTCTCCTCCATCGCTATCTCGATGTCTTCACGACGTCGAACAGCACCCTGCAAAGACAGGCCCATGTTCAAGACCTGCGCGATGGTCGACCCATCTGTGCCGGTCAACTCCCGTGCCTCGGTGAATTCACCGTTGTCGAGCAGCGGCTGCACCTTGGTCCAGACCACCTGGTTCTTGCTCGTAATCAAAGTGAGGGTGATAAAGCGCTCAACTGCTATTGCCACACCAAACGCGAACACGACGAGTATGGGGTACATGAACAGACCACCCGTTGTGAAGAAGGCTACAATCGAATAGAAAAAGTCCATTTCTAAATCCTCAAATAACAAAATGTCCCGGCTCTACGTCCGGACAACCGCCAGATTATGTGCACGCTTGCCCGATGTACGTGACGTAGCGCACGTTCATGCATTATGTTTGAAAGAAAAAACACATCCTTGAGGTACTTCACATTATCCGGAGTTCATTCAGGCCGGCTGGATTTGCCGAAACGTGAACTACTCGCTAGAACGGATTTCGAAGTACTCGAGCTCGCGAAGAAAGACTTCCTTGTCCACGGGCTGTGCATTTTCGCCAAGTGAGTCCGTGAGACCGATATCATCACCCAGTTCCGATGACTTCCACGGCACGATCACGAGGGACTTGGGCGTCTCCTCATTACCGAGGATCGACATGCCGGACATAGTCTTTGGGCCGGTGTCCGTTTGCGCCACAACTTCCTCTTGCGGCTTTGCGGCATCGTCTGCATCAGTCTTATCTGTGTCCGGATCGGCGCCTACGACAGAGAGAGGGGCGGCCAGGAACATTAGCAGGAACAGTACTTTATTCATGACCTCTCCTAGTTGCCCATGCGGTTCTGCAGATCTGTAATCCACATTGATGCTTCTGCGTCCGCCGGTACGGTCGCCATGTAGGCCTCGTACTGATCGAGCGCGCAATCAAGGTCGGCCAAATACAGATCGCAAAGTATGGCGAGATTGCGGCGTGCATGGTGATAACCCGGGTATACGGAAATCGCCGCCTCATAGCTGCGTTTCGCATCCAGGAAGCGGCCTGCCTTGCGGTACACGATACCGAGCTCATTGTGCGCGACCGGATGGTTCGCATTGAGTTCAAGTGCCTGCAACAGACTAGCCTCGGCCGCCTGCAGGTTGCCCTTACGATGGTAGGCGATGCCGAGGTCGATTCTTGGTGCGGTTACTAAAGGCGCCGCCTCTGCAACTTCCTCAAGAATTGCGATACCCCTGTCGAGACTTCCCTCGCGCAGGACCCGCAACGCTTCGTCGTACTTCAGTCGATCAGCGTCACTGACGTGAACTTCTTCGGTGATTGTGAATCCGACCGCTTCGTGAATTTCGATATTCGCTGTTTTGCGTTGTGGCTTGGTTGTTGCACTGCAACCCGCGACAATTATTGCGCTCAGCAAAATCGCGAACGCGGCGCGGATCGTCGGTGTCACTGCATGATGACTGGATACATTCATAGCGATTCTGCTCATCGGTTTGTACTCACCAGGCCCGTAATCGTCTTGCCTTCGGCTTCGTCGTCAGCCTGTGATTCGGCGGCGTCGGCAACACCTTCTCCCTCGATACCGGGTTCCGGCGCCACGGGCATGCGATAGGCGAACATGTCGATCGATCCCAGGAAGCCTTCGCTGCTTTCGTTCTTCGCATAACGACCCGGCATCATGATCGCCAGTTCGTCTAGGCTCTTCTGTACCCACGAGTTGTAGACGCCGGCGGCGAGCAGCTCGAAATTCGCTTCGTGAACTTCAATCGCGCGCTCCTCAAAGGGCCATGCTTCTTCTTCGATGACCAGCTCGTAATCGTCTGCTTCAGCCGCCGACAGGCCTTCGGGGCGCTCGGACTGCATCAGCGAGGCACTGAAATCACGATAGGTCTCGGCGATGAAGAACGTGGCGGCGGCGGTCACTTCGGCGACCTCATAACTCACCAGCTCCTCGAAGGCCGCCAGGGTTGTATCCATGCGGGCCTGCTTTTCAGCCAGGCTGGCCTCGAAAGGTTGCACGAGTTCTATGGTCGCGAACTGCTCGTATTGTTGCTGTGCGAGTATCAGCGCGGCACCCGCGGCGAGGAAGCGGCTGCGATCCGTCCGGTCGGGACCGGCATCACGATCGAAATTGATCATTGCCGTCAGGGTTTCATAGTAGCGCCCGTAATCGGACTGCTGCTTGAAAATATCGGCCAGGCGTTTTTGCGTCTCGACAACATAGTCGACGGGTCTTGGGTAGTCCCGCACGTACTGTTCGTAGACTCGCACGGCATCGGTGATTGCGTCGGCCTCGTAATAGAGATCACCCGCGGTTAACAAGGCCTCCCGGCTCAGCTCAATATCGTCTGATTCGAGGGATATCCTCTCGTGCTCAGCTGCAGACCGTACCAACTGCCCGTCTTCGCGATAAATGTGCGCGAGCTGTTTGGTCGCGTCGTTGTGCAACTCGTGTTCGGGGTGCGATGTTCGAAACTCTTCGAGTACATCAGCCGCCATCGACCAGTCCTCAAGCCTCATAAGGGCAGCGGCCGCATCGTACTCTGCCCCGGTCCGGATTTTGGACGTCGGTGCGAGCTCTTTGATGCGCAGGAAGTGATTTGCGGCGGTGCGATAATCCTCGAGCAGATTCGCCTGCTCCGCCTGTTTGTATATCGAGGCCGCAAGGCCGTCGACAACCGCAGCTCGCGACTCGTCTTCTTCCGGCGTCAGGGACAGGACGTTGGTATACGCGTGCTCGGCGTCCTGGTATTCCGCTGTATCGATCGATGAGTTCGCAACAACGACCCAGGCCGAACGACGCAGGTCAGGGTCGGCTGCGGGATACCGCGAAATCAGTTTGCTCGCGGACTCGATCGCGCGTGCGAAGTCCTTCATTTCATAAAGATCATCGGCCGCCGCACCCAGCACTATCGGCGCCTGCTCGTGTGCCACGAAAGTATCGGCGAATCGCAATGAGCTTTCTACGGTCAGCCCCTTGACGTCACGTTGCTGTGCGCCGGTTGCCCGTTCCAGCTCCTGGCGCCAGGCATACACGGCGGCATACCCTGCCGAGGATGCCTGCTCATGATCGCCATATTCATAGGCCGTAAGCTCGTACTCGCGTGCGGCTGTGGCAAAATCTTCATGCTCAAGCAACAGGTCCGCGAGTTGGTAGTTGACCTGTGCCGATTGCTCATCGGCCGGGAACGAACCGAGCAATTGCCGATACCATCGAAGTGCTTCGTTGAAATTCCCGGTTCTCTCGTCGAGCAGATCGTCATCCTGGTAGAGCGCGTGATAATGCCCCGCAAGGTCGGTCAGGTTGGTTTTCAGGAACCCGGTAACCTCCGGCGCAGCAGTTACATCATGGTGATTCCAGTAATCGGACTCCAGTGCATAACGAGTGGCAAACTCTTTCTTGGCCTCGACAACGAGCAGCGGAAAGTCGGCTGCGCCGAAAATTTCAACGACCCGCATGCTGAAATAGGGCGACTGATGATGGTAAGGGTTGAGCTTAACAAACGATCGATACACGGATGCCGCATCGTCATAGCGCAGCGTGGAAAAATAGAACTCGCCCAGATTAGCGTAGATTTTGTCAGCGAAACTGCGGTGCCCTTTCGCAGAAAAATAGTCGTCAACAACTTCTGGTCCGCCAATATTTGAGAAGCTGAGGCTGATGACGCGGAACGTATCGGTTATTCGGTGTTGTTCGTCCTCATCTTCATGTTGATCGAAGTCATAGCCTATCGATTTTTGATGGTCGAGTAGCGCAATGAAGCTGTCCAGTGACTCGTCGTAAAACATTTGCTTGTACAAGGTCCAGCCCATCTTGTAGAGCGACAGCTCGTAATACGAAGAGGAATCACCCATGTGGATGACCGCATCGTACGCAGCTTCGGCATCACGATAGTCGTGCCGGACGAAGTAATACTCGCCGCGACGAAATTGCACTTCGTCGACGTACCGGGAATATGGATGCTCACTGACGAACCGATTCATTACGGCCATCGCTTCGTCGGGCTGA
>JAOUNH010000014.1 GCA_029881055.1 Gammaproteobacteria bacterium | reverse complement strand
CCTGCGTGCCCGGGTCGGATGGGGCGCTCGGCGACGATGCCGACGAAAACCTGCGTATGGCGAGGTCGATCGGTTACCCCATTATCATCAAGGCATCTGGCGGCGGCGGCGGGCGCGGCATGCGCGTCGTCCACGCCGAGGCGTCCCTGCTGGCCGCAATAACCCTGACGAAGTCAGAAGCGCGCGCCGCGTTCAACAACGATGTTGTGTACATGGAGAAATTTCTCGAAACACCGCGGCATGTCGAGTTCCAGGTGCTGGCCGACTCCCACGGCAATGCGATACACCTCGGCGAACGGGACTGTTCCATGCAGCGGCGACATCAGAAGGTCATCGAGGAAGCACCAGCGCCAGGCATTTCTGAAGAGCAGCGCAATCGCATCGGTGAACGCTGCGTCCAGGCCTGTAAGGACATGGGTTATCGCAGCGCAGGCACTTTCGAGTTCCTGTATGAGAACGGCGAATTTTACTTCATCGAAATGAACACGCGGCTGCAGGTGGAGCACCCGGTCACCGAGATGATTACCGGCATCGATATCGTGCGTGAGCAATTGCGCATTGCGAGTGGCGAGAAGCTCCGGTTCACGCAGAAAGACGTCAGGATTCAGGGCCACGCAATCGAGTGCCGCATCAATGCCGAAGATCCGAAAAACTTCATGCCCTCGCCCGGACTCATCACACTCTGGCACCCACCGGGCGGCCCCGGCATTCGCGTCGAGAGCCACATCTACAGCGGTTACAGGGTGCCACCGTATTACGACTCCATGATCGGCAAGCTCATCGCGCACGGCGAGTCCCGTTCGGCTGCATTTGGCCGCATGAAAACCGCGCTGGGTGAAATGGTGATCGAGGGAATCAAGACCAACATTCCGCTGCACCAGGAAATCTTCCAGCATTCGGCGTTTCAGGCCGGCGGCACCGACATTCACTATCTCGAGAAACGTCTCGGCCTGACGTGATCCGGAGTCAATGACCGTGTCATGGCGTCAGTTTGTTATGAATCTCGACGCGCTGGACCCTGCGACGGTCGAAGCCATCTTCTCCCGCTTCGGGGCCAGTTCGCTGACACTCACCGATGCCGGCGACCGCCCTGTCCTCGAACCGGCTCCCGGCGAAACGCCCCTGTGGACAGACACCCGCCTTACGGGCCTGTTTTCGCCCGACGCCGACCTCAAGGGACTTTGCGACGCCTTGCGGGCCGAACTGGGCCTTGCCGCATTGCCGTGGCACCGCATCGAAGCTCTGGAGGACCGGGACTGGGAGCGCGAGTGGCTCAAGGACTTCGGGCCCATGCAATTCGGCCAGAGACTGTGGATCACCCCAACGGGGTCAGAGCCCTTTGGGGCGGACTCGGGGCAAATGGGCTCTGACCCCGTTGGGGTGCGCGCTGCCGTGGTCTACCTCGATCCGGGTCTTGCTTTCGGTACCGGCACGCACGCCACGACGGCGCTGTGCCTTGAGTGGCTGGAGGGGCTGTCGCTGGACGGCAAAACCATCCTCGATTACGGCTGTGGGTCGGGCATACTTTCGATCGCCGCCTTGAAGCTCGGCTGTGCCCACGCCGTCGCCATGGACGTAGACCCGCAGGCCTGCCTCGCAACGCAACAGAATGCCGTCGGCAACGATGTGGCCCATACCATCGAGGTTTTGGGGTCATCTGACGAGATCCGGGGCCCATTCGACGTGATTGTTGCCAATATCCTTGCCGCACCACTTGTCCGGTTTGCCGAATCCATCACATCAACGCTCAAAGGTCACGGTATGCTTGCTTTGTCCGGCATATTATGTGAACAAGCCGACGAAGTTATGGCAGCCTATGAGCCCTGGATAGCCTTTGACGATCCGGTGTTCCGGGAACAGGACGGCCAGATATGGTCGAGATTGAGTGGCAAACGGAGAGCGGATTAGCGGTTCAACGCGTCCCGTAAGTAAAGTTCGATGTATACCCAGTGTCCAGATTGCGAAATTGCATTCAGAGTAACTGCTGAGGTCCTTAAACAGGCCGCCGGCATGGTTCGCTGTGGCAGCTGTGGTCATGCCTTCAACGCCCTGGCCTACCTGTCCGAGCAAATGCCGAAACAACCCAGGGCTCATCAGCTCAGCGCGTCCCTGCCGGAATTGAAACCTGAAATCATCGATACGGATGACGGTCTTCCGAAGTCGATTTCGGCCGAACAAAGCGCTGCCCTGCTCAAGACCCTGGACGAACTCGCCGGCTCCAATATTCGTATTGAAGACACAGGCTTTGAATGGCGGGTACTCGACGAGGAGGACGCCGCAGCGGCGGCCGACGATGTTGATGCGGGCCATAATATCGGTTCGGGCATCACGAGTGTCGACGAATACCTCGACGATACCGAAACGCCGATCGATGAATTCCTGACAGCGACACCCGAAGTCGTCGATGCGCCCGAAATATTTGCCGCGGCGGCGATCGGGGCCGCGAAAGCGCCGGTCGACGAATTACGCTTCGACGACAACACACCACTGCCGGATGACTTCGACCTTGAGGCGGCTGCATCCTGCGTTTCGAACCCGGAGCCTGCCCCGCAACAGAGCGCCGCGGACGACTTCGACGACGACGCGGATGTATCGGCAGACTTCGCACTCAGTGAGCCGGACGAGTGGACTGACATACTCGGCGAATTCCAGGACCTGGCACCGGACCTCTCAACACCGATCGATGTGCCTGCAGCAGCCGATACGAACGACTCAAGTAATGATGTGCCCCTCGATATGGACACACAGTTCGCGCTCCAGGCAGAAGCCATGGGCATCAATCTGAGCGGTATCGACGAAATCGAAGCCGCCGAGGCGCTCGACGGTGAGCACGAACGCGATGACAACCTGGATGCTACGCTCGAAGGCAGTATCGAGGATGCGCTGGATGACGATTTCGGCCCGGGTTTCACAGCGGCCACTGACGACAAACCCGATCTGGTACTGGAAGATGCACTGGACTTCGAACCGGAAGTCGATTTGGACGACGAGCAGGACGATGTACCTTTCAAGCCTTACGACTCGAGAGACGCCGAGTTCGACAGGGAAATCGAGCAGCTGGACCTGATCGACGAGCCGAGTGAGTTCATCGAGGAACCGATCGTCGCGAGACATGAAATCGAAAACGAGTTGGCAGTAACCGAAGAGGCGGACGAGTCCGAAGCTTCCGCCGATTCCTACTACCTGCCGCCAATGACGGCAGAAGAACACACCGTCAATATGATGATCGATCAGGACCTGATGTCGTTTGCCGTTGAAGACGAAGACGGCTTTGCGTCCACGATCGTCATGGGAGATAAGAAAGCGGGCAAGAAGACACGCGCGGACGGGCCCCTCGACACAGAATTCGAATTTGGTGACGACGACAGCGAAGTGGTGGAGCAGCCTGGGTTTGAAACCATCATCATGGAAGGCGAATTCGTTCGTTCGGCCTTCGATACGAAGAAACTCAAGGCGGATGCGGCGGCCATGGCGAAATTGGCGAAAATCGGGCGCGCCAACGAGGTTGAGGAAAAACAACCAGCCGGCAAAACACACTGGGGAATGGCTGCCGGCGTAGCCGTGCTGGCGCTGGCACTCATGGTGCAGGGGGTGCATCAGTCCCGCGAAACCCTCGCCACTCTGCCGGTATTCAGCAACACCATCGGGCAGGTCTATCGCCTCCTGGGGAAACCCGTGCAGCCGGCCTGGGACATCACGGGCTGGCGTTTCGAAGCGACCAAGGGCAATGCCGACGGTGAACAGGGAGACCTGACGATCTACTCGCGGCTGGGCAACAAATCGGACGGTCCGCTGCCCTATCCTTTGATCGGCATTTCCCTGACCGATCGCTTTGAGGAAACCATAGGCAGCCGCGTACTCGACCCTGCGGAATACCTGCCGACCGACCTCGATCCGCGCAAGCTCGTACCTCCAGGCAACACCTTCAACGCGGTAATCACTGTCGACTCAGCCACTGAAAACGCCACTGGATTCAAGCTCAACGTCTGTTACCGTTTGTCGGATGGGCAGCTGCGCTGCGCAATCGACGACTTCAAGTGACACTCAGACCTTTACAGATCGGACCTTACACCCTCGCCAATCCGTTCGTCCTGGCCCCCATGGCGGGCGTTACGGATGCACCGTTTCGGCGCCTGTGCCGGCGTTTCGGGGCGGGCATGACCTGCTCTGAAATGACCACGGCCGATACGAGCCTCTGGCAGACCGCAAAATCCCGGTTTCGCCTCGATCTCGATCTCGATGCCCAGCCCGTTGCCGTCCAGATTGCGGGTTCAGAGCCCGCGCAGCTGGCATCGGCGGCCGTCGCCTGCGTTGCTCGCGGCGCGCAGATTATCGACGTCAACATGGGCTGCCCGGCCAAAAAGGTCTGCAACAAGCTCGCTGGCTCGGCCCTGCTCCAGGACGTGAAACTCGTCGCCGAAATTCTTACCAGTGTGGTCAATGCTGTTCCGGTACCGGTGACAGTCAAAATTCGCACGGGTTGGGACCCTGATCATCGCAACGCCGTCGACATTGCGCGTATCGCGGAGGATTCAGGCGTTGTAGCGATCGCAGTACACGGCCGCACCCGCGCATGTCGCTACAAGGGAGCGGCCGAATACGACACGATTGCCCGCGTGAAAGCGTCGGTCGCAATACCCGTCATTGCCAATGGCGACATCACCACTCCCGAGAAGTCGCTTGAAGTATTGCGTCTAACGAATTGCGACGGCTTGATGATCGGTCGCGGTGCACAGGGACGGCCATGGATTTTTCGCGACCTTGGACAACTTCTAAGTGCACATCCGGAAAGACCGCAACTGGATAAATATGAATTGCGTGATATTATGCTCGACCACTTGAGCGATCTACACCGGTTCTATGGGGAACTGATCGGAGTTCGAGTGGCTCGCAAGCACCTGACCTGGTATTGCAACAACCTGGCAAATGCAGATGCGTTTCGTCACCAGGTGGTGCGCGTCGAAAGTGCTTCAGAGCAAATTGGCTTAACAAAGAGTTACTTCGATCGAGAGGACGGAGGCGCATCTTTGGCGGCATGATTTTCCTGAAGCTGGGAAGTTCGGACTGGCCCTTAGGGGCACCGGTAATCAGGATTGGATCAACGTGGCAGACAATAAGAACAAGAACAGCTCGCTGACAACGCGCAAAGGCAAAATGCCGCTCTGCAAACACACTGAAGACGCACTGGACCAATATTTCAATACGCTCAACGGCGATCGGCCGGGGGATTTGTACGACCTCGTCATCGGTGAAGTGGAACGGCCACTGTTCAAAGCCGTCATGGAGTACACACAGGGCAACCAGAGCCAGGCAGCCGGCATACTGGGCCTGAATCGCGGCACCTTGCGCAAGAAACTCAGAACCTATTCCCTCATCCAGTAGGCGCCATCGCGGCACCTCCCCACTACTCCAGGTGACTTGATGTTCAACGTACGACGCGCGCTGGTCAGTGTCTCTGACAAGCGCGGATTGATCCCTTTTGTATCGGCACTCCGTGAACTCGGCGTGGAAATCCTGTCCACGGGCGGTACCTGTCGCCTGCTCCGCGAGGCGGGGCTCGATGTGACCGAAGTTGCCGAGAAAACCGGTTTCCCCGAAATCATGGACGGCCGCGTCAAGACGCTGCACCCGGTCATACACGGCGGACTGCTCGGTCGCCGCGGCACCGACGACGCGGTCATGGAAGAGCACGGGATCGAGCCGATCGATCTGCTCGTCGTCAATCTCTACCCTTTCGAGCAGACTATCGCGCGCGAAGGCACGACCATCGATGAAGCCATTGAAAACATCGATATCGGCGGTCCCGCGATGATTCGTGCCGCATCGAAAAATCACGATGGCGTTGCCGTCATCGTCGAGCCGGACGATTACAACGCCGTCCTCGAAGACCTGAAAGGCGACAAGCTGTCGCTGGAGGCGCGCCGCCGCCTGGCCGCGAAAGCGTATGCACACACAGCGAGTTACGACACGGCGATCACGAAATACCTGTCGAACTCGCTGGGCGATGACGCACTGGGTCAGCGTTACCTGTATTCGGGCCGGCTGGGCGAGCGCATGCGTTACGGTGAAAACCCGCACCAGCAGGCGGCGTTCTATATCGACCAGCAGGCGCCGGCAGGATCCCTGGCGACCGCCAGGCAGCTGCAGGGTAAGGCACTTTCCTACAACAATATCGCCGACAGCGATGCGGCACTCGAGTGCGTAAAACAATTCCGCGAGCCCGCTTGTGTCATCGTGAAACACGCCAATCCCTGCGGTGTTGCGGTGGCGGGGACGATACTCGAAGCCTATGACAGGGCTTTTAAGACCGATCCGACGTCGGCCTTCGGCGGCATCATTGCGTTCAATCGCGCGCTGGACGCGAAGACCGCGGCGGCGATTGCGGAGCGACAGTTTGTCGAGGTCATCGTGGCACCGTCGATCGACGCCGACGCCGCTGAAGTTGTCGCCGCAAAGAAAAACGTGCGCGTACTCGAAACCGGGCCGTGGCCATCGGCAGCTGTTCCCGGCTTCGATTTCAAGAAAGTCTCCGGTGGACTGCTCGTACAAAACACCGACCTCGGCGTGATCACGGCGCAAGACCTGAAGGTGGTTACGACCATCGCGCCGAGCGACGCGCAAATCGAAGACATGCTGTTCGCGTGGACGGTTGTGAAGTACGTGAAGTCGAATGCCATCATATTCTGCAAGGACAAGATGACGATCGGCGTCGGCGCGGGCCAGATGAGCCGCGTGTACAGCACCCGGATAGCCGCGATCAAGGCGGCCGACGAAGGACTCGACGTCAAGGGTTCGGTCATGGCATCCGATGCGTTCTTCCCTTTCCGCGACGGTATCGATGCCGCCGCGGCTACCGGCATTTCGGCCATCATCCAGCCCGGTGGTTCCATGCGGGACGACGAAGTGATCCAGGCGGCAAACGAGCACGGCCTTGCGATGGTCTTCACGGGCATGCGCCACTTCCGCCATTGAGGTAATTTAGGCAACCATGAAAGTCCTGATCATTGGCGGTGGCGGACGCGAGCATGCACTGGCATGGAAGTGCGCCCAGTCTGCTGATGTTGAAGAGGTGCTGGTCGCGCCCGGCAATGCAGGCACCCTGCGGGAAAAGAAAGTTCGCAACGTCAACGTTTCGTCCGCCGATATCGGCGCGCTCGCAAAACTGGCGCAGAACGAAAACGTCAGCCTGACCATCGTCGGCCCTGAAGCGCCGCTCGTCGCCGGTATCGTTGACCATTTCGACCGCCTGGGACTGCCGTGTTTCGGTCCGACGGCCGCCGCTGCACAGCTTGAAGGCTCGAAAGCGTTCACGAAGGATTTTCTCGCACGGCACAGGATTCCAACCGCCGACTACGGGAGTTTTACCGATCTCGATGCCGCCCTCGGCTATATCCGGGCACAGGGCGCGCCGATCGTCATCAAGGCGGACGGACTGGCCGCGGGCAAAGGCGTCATCGTGGCGAAGACTCTGGAAGAGGCGATCGACGCTGCCACCGACATGCTCAAAGGCGGCGGTTTCGGCGATGCCGGCGCGCGCATCGTCGTCGAGGAATTCCTCGAGGGCGAAGAAGCGAGCTTCATCGTCATTACCGACGGCATGACCGTCGTGCCGCTGGCCACCTCCCAGGACCACAAAGCGCGCGATGAAGGCGACACGGGACCGAATACCGGCGGCATGGGCGCCTATTCGCCGGCCCCGGTCGTAACGCCCGAAATCGAAGCACGTATCATGAACGACGTCATACGCCCGACGCTCGAGGGCATGCGCGCTGACGGTCACCCGTATCTCGGTTTCCTGTATGCCGGCCTGATGATCACGGCGGATGGCACACCAAAAGTCATCGAGTTCAATTGCCGCATGGGCGATCCCGAGACACAGCCCATCCTGATGCGACTCAAGTCGAGTCTTACCGATCTTTGCTCGGCGGCGCTGGCCGGTACTCTTGCGAAACAAACGGTGGAATGGGATGCGCGAGCCGCGTTGGGCGTGGTTCTCGCGGCCGGCGGTTATCCTGGCAATTACGAAAAAGGCCGCGTCATCAGCGGACTCGATGGCGCCGACAGCGAAACGCAAAAGGTGTTTCACGCGGGCACGATGAGCAACGGCAGCCAGGTCGTGAGCAGTGGTGGCCGTGTGTTGTGCGTGGTTGGCCTTGGAGATTCCGTCGCCGCCGCCGCCGCCGCCGCCTACGATGCGGCCGGCAAGATCCACTGGCAGGACGTTTACTACCGCCGGGACATCGGCCATCGGGCAATCGCCCGCGAGCAAGACTGACGCCATGCTGACGACGGCCGAAGCGCTCGACGCCGTGCTGGCAGCGACGCCGAGCTTTGCCACGGCTCGCGTCGCCACCGCGGATGCCTGCGGACGCGTGCTTCGCCAGGTCGTCCGGGCGGAACGAGACCAGCCGCCTTTTGATCGCGTCATGATGGATGGCATCGCTTTCGCGTGGTCAGACTATAACGGCGGGCTGCGTAGCTTTCCGATACAAGGCATGCAGGGCGCGGGTGATGAAATACAGGTGCTCGACAAAGGCCATTGCATAGAAATAATGACGGGTGCAGCGATGCCGCCGAATGCGGATTGCATCGTGCCGGTCGAACACATCACGGTTTCTGATGGCGTTGCGGAAATCGAAGCCGGCTACGAAGTGGCCAGGGACCGATACCTGCACCCGCAGGGTTCCGACTATGCAAAGGGTGCCTACCTGTTGCGCCCGGGCAAACGCGTCTCGCCGCTCGACATCGCGATCATCGCATCCTGCGGCGAGACCGAAGTCGATGTAGCCGCAGATCCGGTCGTTCGCATCGTGTCCACCGGGAACGAGCTCGTTCCGGCCGGCGCGCCGATAAAGCCGCAGCAAATCCGGATGTCAAACGGACCGGCCATCAAGGCGTTACTGGAGAGCCACGGTTATCGGCGCAGCGAACACACTCACGTCAGCGATGATGTCGATGCACTGCGTGAGCACCTCACCTGCCAACTGAAGGAAGCCGATGTGCTGGTCCTGAGCGGCGGCGTTTCGATGGGCCAGGCCGATTTCGTACCGCAGGTGCTGGCTGAACTCGGCGTCGAACTTGTGTTCCACAAAGTCAGCCAAAGGCCCGGCAAGCCGCTCTGGTTCGGCAAGGGACCGCGCGGCCAGCTGGTTTTTGCCCTGCCCGGAAACCCGGTATCGGCACTCGTGTGCAGCCGGCAGTACCTGATTCCCGCACTGGCGAAAGCGTGCGGGGCGGATGCAGCGCCGCCGGAATTCGCGGTGCTTGCCGCCCGAATAGTGTTTCCCCCTCAGCTCACCTGCTTCCAGCCTGTGAAGCTGGTGTCGAATGCGGCCGGACAGGCGCTCGCAATGCCCGTGAAAACAAACACGTCCGGCGATTTTGCATCCCTGTCGGCCACCGACGGTTACGTGGAGCTACCGAGAGACCAGTCCGAGTTTGCAGCAGGAACCTCCGTGTTCCTGCATCGCTGGATTGCTCACTGATCGTCGTTCGGGTTAATGTGCACTCATGATTTTAGCCCATGATGCACTGCAGAAGCTGCGCGACGGCAACCGTCGGTTTGTAAACGATGAAGTAAGCGAGGAGACGCTGGCGAGTCGCGAGCACCGTGCGGGCGCTGCGGAACCGCAAAGCCCCTTCGCCATTATTCTCGCTTGTTCCGATTCGCGCGTGCCCACCGAACTCATATTCGATCGCGGTATCGGTGACCTGTTTGTAATTCGGGTGGCAGGCAACATCGTCGCGCCTTCGCAGATTGGCAGTATCGAGTTTGCGGCGAAACAGTTTGGTACGCGACTGGTTGTCGTACTCGGCCACAGCAATTGTGGCGCTATCATCGCGACGCTGCAGGAACTGAGGTTGAAGGAGTCACACCGTTCGCCGAACCTGCGGGCGATCGTCGATCGCATCCGACCGGCGATCGAACCCATGCTTGGTGAATTGGACGATCTCGACAGCAAACACGCCGTGGACGAATGCGTGCGGGCCAACGTGAGGGCATCAGTCGAGCAGCTGCGGCATGGCTCACTGATCCTGGAACAGCTCATCGATTCAGGGGACCTCAGCGTCGTCGGTGCCGAGTACTCGATCGAAACCGGCTGCATCGAATTCTTTGAAGACGACTGAAATGAGCCGGATTTTTGGCCGTTGCTTCTGCAAATCGATACGCTTCGAAGTGGACGGTCCGGAAAAATTTGCTTGCTTTTGCTATTGCCAAAGCTGCCAGCGCGCAGCGGGAGCTCCGGTTGTCGCCTGGGCGACCTACAGGAAAGCGAGTTTCCATGTTATTGCCGGATCCGTTTGCTGGCGCGAATCGTCGCCGGGTGTCACGCGCGGCCATTGCGCCGCATGCGGCACTTCGATCAGCTACGAAAACCAGGCGCGCCCGGGCGAGATCGATATCGCGGTCAGCGTACTGGACGATCCCGACGGCCCGGAAATGCGCGCCCACATCTGGACGGAGGACAAGTCGCCATGGATGAAAATCGGCGACAAGCTACCCGTCTACAAAAAGAACATCGGTTGATTCGCTCGCTGGCTTAGCGTTTCATCGCTTCAAAAAACTGGGCATTGGTCTTGGTGTCCTGCAATTTGCTCAACAGGAATTCGATCGCCGCGAGCTCGTCCATCGGATGCAGCACTTTTCTCAGCACCCACATCTTCTGCAACTCGTCGGACGCCGTGAGCAACTCTTCCTTGCGCGTACCCGAACGATTGATGTTAATGGCCGGGAACACGCGCTTCTCGGAAATACGGCGATCCAGGTGGATTTCCATATTGCCGGTGCCCTTGAATTCCTCGTAAATGACTTCGTCCATCTTGGAGCCCGTATCGACCAGCGCGGTGGCGAGGATCGTCAGGCTACCGCCTTCTTCGATATTGCGCGCGGCACCAAAGAAACGCTTTGGCCGATGCAATGCATTCGCGTCGACACCACCGGTCAGGACCTTGCCTGAGGACGGCACAACGGTGTTGTATGCGCGTGCGAGGCGCGTAATGGAATCGAGGAGAATAACGACGTCACGTTTGTGTTCGACAAGACGCTTCGCCTTTTCAATGACCATATCGGCGACCTGGACGTGACGGCTCGCAGGTTCGTCGAAAGTCGACGACACGACTTCGCCGCGCACGGTACGCGTCATTTCCGTAACTTCTTCCGGTCGTTCGTCGATGAGCAACACCATCAGGTCGACTTCCGGATTATTGGCGACGATAGCGGAGGCGATGTTCTGCAGCAGCATCGTTTTACCGGCTTTCGGCGGCGAGACGATCAGGCCGCGCTGGCCCTTGCCTATCGGCGCAACCATGTCGATGATGCGGGCCGTAAGGTCTTCCGTACTGCCGTTACCCTGCTCGAGCGTGAGACGGTCTTTCGGGAACAGGGGCGTCAGGTTCTCGAACAGAACCTTGTTGCGCGTGTTCTCGGGAGCGTCGTGATTGATCTGGCCAACCTTGAGCAGCGCGAAATAGCGCTCGCCCTCTTTCGGCGGGCGGATCAGGCCTGAAACCGTATCGCCGGTGCGCAGGTTGAAGCGTCGGATCTGGCTGGGGCTGACGTAAATGTCGTCCGGTCCCGCCAAGTAAGAACTGTCTGACGACCGGAGAAAGCCAAAACCGTCCTGCAGTATCTCGAGGACGCCGTCGCCGTATATATCTTCGCCGAGTTTCGCGTGTGCCTTCAGGATCAGGAAAATCATGTCCTGCTTGCGCGAACGAGCAAGATTTTCTACGCCGAGTGACTCGCCGAGCTCGACCAATGCCGCTGCCGGACGCGTTTTAAGCTCCGTCAGGTTCATGACATTCTTGCTGGCCTCGAGTTGCTCGGGCGGAATGATCTCCAGGGATCCTTCGTCATCCGGATACTCGGTGCCCTGCGGATTGTTGGTCGCAGGACGACGGCGACGACGGCGGTTCGGATTGCCCTTGCCCCCCTTGCTGCCGGAACGGTTTGCTCGTGGATTTGATGGTGCGTCTATTTCACTCAAGAGGACTCTCTCAGATATTGGTTTCGATGAACTCGGCGAGCTGTGACTTGGACATGGCACCGAGTTTTTGTGCCTGAACGGCACCGTCTTTAAACAGGATCAGGGTAGGAATACTGCGAATTCCGAACTTTTGTGCGGTATTCGGATTTTCGTCTACATTCAGTTTGACGATCGCGAGTTTATCCGCGTAGTCGTCGGCTGCCTCGTCGAGCAGCGGTGCAATCATCCTGCACGGCCCGCACCATTCGGCCCAGAAGTCGATCAGAACGGGTTTTTCGTTGTTGGTTACGTCGGCATCAAAACTGCCGTCCGTGGTGTGCACAATCTTGTCGCTCACCGGCTGTGTCCTCCATGTTGAAGTATTTCAGGTCTTGCTGTGGTTTTTTGCTCGTGGTCGGCCCCCGACGTACGAACACTGATAAAACGGATGACGCTGCCTCAACTATCAGGCACTATGTCGCAGCTTTGTTGCCGACTTTTTCCGGCTTCTTTCTGGGTCGTATGGAAAGCGAAACTGGCGGGTGCGACGGTTATCTCGTCGAATTAAGGCCAATTTGACCGCTTCGCGAGCCAATTTGCAAGCTTTTAACGCACTATTTCTGGTTCTATTCTTATGTCTGAAAACCATCTGAGCGACCTCAGATTCGACTCCTTGGAGCTGCACGAGAGCCTTCGGGCCGGTATCCGCGATGCTGGCTTCGAATTCTGTACACCAATACAGGCGAACACACTACCTATCGCGCTGCGACCGGCTGATGTTGCCGGCCAGGCACAGACGGGCACGGGCAAAACCGCCGCATTCCTGATCGCTGCTTTCCAGCGGCTGTTGACCAATCAGCCAGCGGACGATGGAACCCGACAGCCGCGCGTATTTATTCTGGCACCGACTCGTGAGCTTGCCGTGCAGATCGCGGCGGATGCGGAACTGCTGGGTAAACACACCGGACTCAAAGTCGGACTGGCTTTTGGCGGCACCGATTATGAGAAGCAGCGAAATATTTTGGGTGGCGGTGTTGACGTGTTGATCGGCACGCCGGGACGCATTATCGATTATTTTAAACAGGGTGTGTTCAAGCTCGATCGGGTGCAGGTCGCCATTCTCGATGAGGCCGATCGCATGTTCGATCTCGGATTCATCAAGGACATTCGCTACCTGCTTCGCAAACTTCCCGAGCCCGACAAACGACTCAATATGTTGTTCTCCGCGACCTTGTCACAGCGCGTCCTGGAGCTCGCCTACGAACACATGAACGAGCCGGAATTGATCCAGATCGACCCGGACAAGATCACAGCCGATCGCGTTCGGCAGGCCATCTATTACCCGTCGAACGAAGACAAGCTACCGTTGCTGGTGGGCCTTATCCGTGAGATCGGCGTGGTTCGTATCATGGTTTTTGTGAATATGAAGCGCGAGGCTGAAAGAGTTCAGAACTACCTCGAAGCCAATGGCATACACGCCGCGGCCATATCGGGCGATGTACCGCAGAACAAGCGTCTGCGCATGCTCAGAGAGTTCCAGGCTGGCGAATTGCCTGTATTGATAGGAACCGACGTTGCCTCACGCGGCTTGCATATTCCGGACGTTGAGTACGTGATCAACTATGACTTGCCGCAGGACGCCGAAGACTACGTCCACCGCATCGGACGTACGGCCCGGGCCGGTGCATCCGGCAATGCCCTGAGCATGGCGTGCGAAACTTACGCTGTGGCTTTGCCCGAAATCGAAGACTATATCGGCCACAAAATACCGTTCGCGAACTATGATCCTGCGGATCTCCCGGAGTTGATCAAACCGAAGGCCCGCCCCCGCAAACCCCAGCAACGACGTAGCGGCAAACCGGGCGGCAGCAAACCGGGCGGCGGCAGACCGCGGGGCAGGACCACCCGCCGCTAGCCAATATAGGGTGACAGTGACCTTATATCCCTACCGATATTGGGAAAATAAAACCATATATTGCGCAAATATCGCGTAACGCAAGCGTTTTGGCGGCACCGATATAAGGTCACTGTCACCCTATATCGAGCAGGTCTGCGACGCGCTGTACGCTCCGGAACTCGGTCGTGGGTCGCTCGGGTTCTGTGGTGTCCGGTTGCGTCACCGAGACCAGCATCCCGATACCGTACTCTTTCGCGCTGCGCAGGACCGGCAGGCTATCGTCTACGAACAGGGTCGTGTCGCGATCGAAGCCAACCTCTTCCTGGAGGGCGCTCCAGAAGTTCTGGCTTTCTTTGGCATAGCCATAAGTATGTGAGCTGTGCAGCCCGTCGAAGTAGTCGCCCAGCCCCGTCATCGCGTCTTTCAGCGCCAGCGTATCGGGGTGTGCATTCGTGACGAGTAATACACGAATGTTTTGTTCCTGAACGCGTCGCAGAAATTCCAGCGCGCCCGGCAAGTAGCCAATTCGATGACTCATGTCATGGTGCAACTGCACGACGTCCATGCCTAGCCGATCACACCAGTGGTCAAGGCAATACCATTCGAGGTCGCCTTGCACCGCCGCGTACTTCGCCGTCAGCAGCGCACGAGCTTCCTCGTACGTCATGTTTTTCTCGACAGCGTATCGCCGCGGCACCAGCTCCTTCCAGATGTAATTATCGAAAGCAAGATCCAGCAATGTGCCGTCCATATCGAGCATCAATGTCGCCGTTTGCCGTAAGGCAGATTGTGGATCCATATTCATTGCTATACTGCGCGCCCCGAAAGTTCCTTTATGGTGTGGAATGAAGTCCCTCATCGACCCCGTCGTTGCACTGGCAATTGAAGCCGGCCAGGCAATCCTCGAAGTCTACTCGTCCGATTTCGACGTGCAAAGCAAGGACGACAGGTCACCGTTGACGCAGGCTGATCTCGCGGCACACCGATGCATCGTCGCTGGACTTAAGGCGTTGACGCCGGAGATGCCGATCATCTCGGAGGAGTCCGGCCTTCCGGACTTTAACGAGCGCAGCCTGTGGGATCGCTACTGGCTGGTCGATCCGCTCGACGGTACCAAGGAATTCGTGAATCGCAACGGCGAATTTACGGTCAATATTGCCCTGATCGATCACCACGCTCCGGTGCTTGGTGTTGTCCATGTGCCCGTGCAAAAGAAAACCTACATCGGTTGCGAAGGCTACGGCGCGGAACGCCGGGATGCCGAAGGTACTGCGAAAAAGATTGCTGTTTCCGCGACGAGTTCGGGCCCGGTGCGCGTCGTCGGCAGTCGTTCACATCGCGGGGCGAGCCTTGACGCCTGGCTCGAAAAGCTGGGCGCATGTGACATGGTGCCCATGGGGAGTTCTCTGAAATTCTGTGTCATAGCGGAAGGCGGCGCCGACGTTTACCCGCGCCTTGGTCCGACCTCGGAGTGGGACACGGCCGCCGCCCAGGCGGTAGTAGAACAGGCCGGTGGCAGAGTCGTGACTCTGGATGGCAAGCCCATGAAATATAATACGAAATCGGACATGCTGAATCCGCATTTTTTCGTCATTGGCGCACGCGACAGAGACTGGTTGGCGCTGTTGCCTGACACCGAGTAGCATTACTGCATGACCGATAAAGTCGATACAGAATCGTTTAAAGAGCTCGACAGGCTACGCGAGTTGCGCGTGAGCCATCGGGATCTTGACTACCTTATCGATCGACTGCAGCACGACCCCATGGTCGACCAACTTCGCATCCGCAGACTCAAGAAACGCAGGCTGCTGCTGAAGGACATGATCGCAAACCTCGAAAGCGAATTGATCCCCGATCTGGATGCCTGAGGTACGCCGCGCTATCGTTTTATTATGAAAGTCTCGCCCGATTGAGTCGTAGCGCATTCGTGATTACCGACACCGAACTGAAACTCATGGCCGCCGCAGCGATCATGGGGCTTAGCAGGATACCGAACGCAGGGTAAAGCACACCCGCCGCTACAGGCACTCCGACGGAGTTATAGACAAACGCAAAAAACAGGTTCTGTCGAATATTCTTCATCGTCGCCTGCGACAGCAGACGCGCACGCAGTATCCCGAGCAGGTCCCCCTTTACGAGCGTAACGCCCGCGCTTTCCATCGCGACGTCCGTCCCGGTCCCCATCGCAATGCCGACATGTGCCTGTGCAAGTGCGGGGGCATCATTAATACCATCACCTGCCATAGCGACAATTCTGCCGGCTTCCTGCAGCGCTTTTATGGTCGCCGCTTTCTGCTCCGGAAGTACGCCCGCCACAATCTCATTCATGCCAAGCTTGCGCGCGACGGCACGCGCGGTTGTTTCGCTATCCCCCGTCAACATCACAATCCGCACGCCTTCATTTTGCAATGCCTGTATCGTCGCTGCAGAACTGTCCTTGATACGATCAGCAACACTGACAAGCCCTGCTGCTCTTTCTTCCAGCGCAACAAACATGACGGTCTGGCCTTCGGCGCGCAAGAACTCCGCACGCTCGGTCAGTTCGCTGACATCTATCCCGACCGACTCGAACATCGCCTGGTTGCCAAGCACGATGTTAATGCCGTCGACGTTTCCAGTAACGCCCTTACCCGTGCGTGAAACGAACTCACTGACACCGCTGAGCTGGAGATTGCGCGCCAGTGCACCGTTGACGATAGCCGCCGCGAGCGGGTGCTCACTGCCTTTTTCCAGCGACGCGGCAAGTCGCAATAACTCCTCGCGGTCGAATTCACCGATGACTTCGACTTCGGCGAGGGTCGGTTTACCTTCTGTCAGCGTGCCGGTTTTGTCGACAACCAGTGTGTCCACCTGGCGCATTACTTCGATCGCTGTGGCGTCCTTGAACAGGACGCCGAGCGACGCTCCTTTGCCTGTCGCCGTCATGATGGACATCGGCGTCGCGAGACCCAGCGCACATGGACAGGCAATAATCAGCACAGCAACTGCGTTAATCAACGCATAGGCCAGGGCGGGCGCAGGTCCGACCGCTGCCCAGGTAATGAATGTCACAACAGCTGCAAGCATGACGATCGGCACGAAGTAACCTGCCACCACGTCAGCCAGCTTCTGTATCGGTGCCCGGCTTCGTTGCGCGGCCGCGACCATTTGCACGATCTTCGAGAGCAGGGTATCCGTCCCCACGCGCCGCGCCTCGATGACCATCCCGCCAATACCATTGATCGTCGCACCGACGACCTTGTCACCCGCGGATTTCTCGACCGGAATCGGCTCACCGCTGATCATGGACTCGTCAACCGAACTGGTTCCCTCAATGACGATTCCATCCACCGGCATCTTTTCGCCCGGTCTTACCCGGAGTCGATCGCCAACCCGGACATCATCGAGAGACACATCGCGCTCGCTGCCATCCGCTTCGATGCGCCGCGCCGTCGTGGGGACGAGTTGCAGCAGGGCCCGAATAGCGGCGCCGGTTCGATGCCGTGCCCGCAGTTCCATGACCTGGCCAAGCAAAACCAGGGTGATGATGACGGCGGCAGCTTCAAAATAGACTGCAACTTCGCCGTGTGCGTCCTGGAATGCTGCCGGGAAAGCGTCCGGAGCAATGGTCGCCGCAACGCTATAGACAAAGGCAACGCCCGTGCCAAGCGCGATCAGGGTAAACATGTTGAGATTGCGGGTTACCAGGGACTGCCACCCGCGGATGAAGAATGGCCACCCGCCCCAGACAACGACGGGGGTCGCGAGTGCAAGCTCGATCCACGTCAAAACCCGCGGTGATGCGAGTCGACTGAAAGACATGCCGACCATTTCTCCCATCGCGAGAATCACGACCACGATCGAGAGCGCCGCGCTGATCCAAAAGCGACGAGTCATATCCACAAGCTCCGGATTGTCGCCGTCGTCCAGGCTGACCATGACGGGTTCGAGAGCCATCCCGCAGATCGGGCAGGTGCCCGGCTCGTCCTGGGCGATTTCGGGATGCATCGGACAGGTGTAGGCACTCGCGCCTTCGACCGTCTGCGGCTCTGCATCCTGCCTGGGGCGCAGGTAATGCGCTGGATCGGCCATGAACTTGGTTCGGCAGCCAGCACAGCAAAAATGATACGCCGTGCCTGCATAGTCATGATGGTGGGTGGACGGCAGCTTTACCGTCATGCCGCACACAGGATCCAGCGATGTTTCGATTTCAGCTTTCATCAATCACCTTTCGCAAAATGCCCGCCGCGCCAGAGCAAATACAAGGCGGGAATAACCACGAGCGTTAGCAGCGTGGCACTGATCAGGCCGCCGACCATCGGGGCAGCGATACGCTGCATCACTTCGGACCCCGTTCCGCTACCCAGCATGATGGGCAACAAGCCAACCGTCGTCGATGCTACTGTCATCAAGATCGGTCGCACGCGGAGTACAGCACCGTCCGTGACCGCCTGCCGCATGTCATCGCGCGAATAGTCCCGGCCTTCAGCTTCCGCCCTCACCCGTTGTTGTCGAATCGATTGGTTGAGATAGACCAGCATTATGACGCCGATTTCTACGGCAAGGCCCGCCAGTGCGATAAAGCCGACCCCGACAGCCACCGACAAATCATAGTCCAGCAAGTACAACAACCAGAGGCCGCCGATGAGCGCCATCGGCAAAGTGCCGATGATAATCGCGACTTCAGCAAAGCGGCGGAAACTGATGTACAGCAGCAGGATGATAATCGCGAGTGTTACAGGTCCTACAATCGACAGCCGTTCTTTCGCCCGCACCATGTATTCGTACTGGCCGGACCAGGCCAGTGAATACCCGGCCGGTAGCTTCACAGTATTCGCTACCACGCGCTGCGCCTCGGCAACGTAGGATCCAAGATCACGGTCGACGATATCAACATAGGTCCAGCCATTCAGACGGGCATTCTCGCTTTTGATGGCGGGCGGTCCATCAACGACCCGCACATCCGCCACGTCCGCCAATGCTATCCGCGCGCCACTTGGCGTCACAATCGGTAGCAACCGAAGTTTCTGCACGGAATCTCGCGCGCTCTGCGGATAGCGCACGTTCACCGGATAACGTTCGCGACCTTCGATTGTCTGCGTTACGTTCATACCACCGACGGCTGATCGCACCACGTCCTGTACGTCATTGATGTTAAGTCCGAATCGCGAAGCGCGGTGCCTGTCGATGTCAACATCGACATAACGACCGCCGGCAACGCGCTCCGAATAGACTGATGCGGTGCCGTCGATTCCCGCAATGACCCGTTCAAGATCCTGACCGATGCGCTCGATCACCTTCAGGTCCGGTCCGGCGACTTTTATGCCCACGGGAGTCTTGATACCGGTGGCGAGCATGTCGATGCGTGTTTTGATTGGCATGACCCAAGCATTGGTAAGGCCCGTGTATTGAACGGTCCGATCGAGCTCAGCCCGCAACTTCTCCGGCGTCATGCCCGCCCGCCACTCCTCACGAGGCTTGAGCTGTATCACCGTTTCGATCATCGTTAATGGTGCGGGGTCGGTCGCCGTCTCTGCACGACCGATTTTGCCAAAAACGCTTCTCACCTCGGGCAGCTTCGAGATCATCCTGTCCGTGTGCTGCAGCATCTCCCGCGCTTTGTCGATCGAAATGCCGGGATAGGTGGTCGGCATGTACATGAGGTCACCTTCATCCAGCGGCGGCATGAATTCCGATCCCAGCTGCGTCGCCGGCCAAAGCCCGATCAAAAAGATCACTCCCGCTATCGCCAATGTCTCCCTGGGGTATCGAACGACAGCATGGATGACCGGGCGATACAGCGCGATCAGCGAACGACTGACAGGGTGCCGATGCTCCGGCGTAATTCTGCCGCGGATAAAGTAACCCATCAGCACGGGAACGAGCGTCACCGAGATGCCCGCGGCAGCAGCCATGGCGTAGGTCTTGGTGTACGCCAGCGGCGCAAACAATCGGCCTTCCTGCGCCTCCAGTGCGAACACGGGCAAGAAGCTCAGCGTGATGATCAGCAGCGAGAAGAATATGGGTCGGCCAACTTCAGTCGCTGCATCGGCAATAATTCGCCATCGATTTTCATCGGTGAGTGCTTCCTTCTCGATGTGCTTGTGCACATTTTCGACCATGACAATCGAGGCATCCACCATCACGCCGATGGCGATCGCAATACCGCCCAATGACATGATGTTGGCGTTAATTCCTTGCAGTTTCATGACGATGAATGCGACGAGGATGCCGACGGGCAGGCTCAGCACGATCACGGCTGATGAACGCATGTGGAACAGGAACACTGCGCAAATCAGGGCGACCGCTATGAATTCTTTGACCAGCGTGCTTTTCAGGTTAGTCACGGCACGATCGATCAGGCCGGACCGGTCGTAGGTCGTGACGATCTCGACCCCGTCCGGGAGGGCCGCTGCGAGTTCACGCAGACGCTCTTTCACGTCATTGATAGTCGTCAGTGCATTCTCACCCGAACGCATGATGATGACGCCACCAACAACTTCACCTTCGCCGTTGAGGTCTGCGATGCCTCTGCGCATCTGTGGGCCGATGCGAATTTCCGCCACATCGGACAACAGTACCGGCGTGCCTTCGGCGTTGACACCCAATGGAATGTCCCTGAGATCCTCAATACCGGACAAATAGCCGGTAGCGCGCACCATGTACTCCGCTTCGCCCATCTCGATGACGGAGCCGCCGGTTTCCTGGTTGCCTTGCTGAATGGCCATTTTGAGTTTAGCGAGGGGAATACCAAACGCGCGCAGTTTGTCCGGATCAACGACCACCTGGTATTGACGCACCATGCCACCAATCGTCGCCACCTCCGCCACACCGTGCACTGTTTGCAGCTCGTACTTCAGGAACCAGTCCTGCAAGCTGCGAAGTTGCGCGAGGTCGTGCTGGCCCGTGCGATCCCGCAAGGCATATTCGAATACCCAACCGACGCCCGTGGCATCCGGCCCCAGGGCCGGCTTGGCGTTCGCCGGTAGCCGATCGGCTACCTGACTCAGGTATTCGAGTACTCGTGATCGCGCCCAGTACAGGTCGGTGCCGTCTTCGAATATGACGTAGACATAAGAGTCGCCGAAAAACGAATAGCCGCGCACATTGACGGCTTTGGGTACTGACAGCATCGCCGTGGTCAGCGGATAGGTCACCTGGTCCTCGACCAGCTGTGGCGCCTGACCGGGGAACGAGGTCTTGATGATCACTTGCACGTCCGACAGGTCCGGCAGCGCGTCGACAGGCGTGCGACTGACCGCGTAAAGACCCCAGGCTGTCACCATAAATGTCACGGTCAGAACGAGAACCCGGTTGCCGATGGACCATCGAATCAGGCCGGCGATCATTGCGAAGACTCCAAGCGCGACAATGCCGCCGCAATATTGGACTCCGAGTCAATCAGGAACTGGGCGGATACGACAACATCGTCACCCTCGTTTAAACCCGAGCGAATAGCTATTCGGTCACCTGACTCAATACCGATGTTCACGGGCTGGACACGGAAACGACCGTTACCCATAGCAATGACCACGCGATCCACTGAGCCGCCACGTATAACCGCCTCTCTCGGTACGTGCACGACTTCGCCGAAACCATCGCCCTGGATCGTGACGCGGGAAAACATGTTTGGCCGCAGCGTTGCATCATCGTTTTCGAATCGAATACGAACTTTGAGCGTGCGCGTTACAGGATTGAGCTCCGGATACACATAGTCGACGACGCCGTTCCAGGTCTTGCCGGGCAAGTAGTCGAGCTCTACGGTCGCGGCCTGCCCGGTCCGGACCCATGCAGCCTGCCTTTCGAAGACTTCTGCCAGCACCCAGATGCTGTCGAGTTTGGCGACTGACATGATTTCGGTTGCCGGGGTCACGAATATGCCTTCGCGAACACCGAGGTTGGCAATGACGCCGTCTATCTCGGCGTACACAGGCACGCGTTGACGGACGGCCTTCTCTTTTTCCAGCCGCGCGATTTCACTCGGGCCGACACCGAAGGCCTGCAACCGGTCCACGGACGCCTGCAGCAGCGGTTTGTTGTTGCTGCGCAAAGCAGCCAGGTATTCTTCCTGCGCATTGACCAATGTCCGGGAATACAACTCGAACAGCAGCTGTCCTTTCGTCACCGGGTCACCGCTGGTCTTGGTTACCAGCTTTTCTATCCACCCTTCGACGCGCGTGTGTACATGATGCACCGTGTTTTCGTCATAACCGACGTAGCCAACCGTAGAAATCTTGCGTGGCAACAGACCAAATTGTGCTTTCTCCGAGCGTACGCCGAGATTGTTAACGATCGTCGGATCGATCGACACTACACCCGGTTTAGCGACGCCCTCGTCCTCATAGACAGGCACAAGGTCCATCCCCATGGGCGACTTCCCAGGCTCATCACGCCGGTAGTTGGGATCCATTGGTGCAACCCAATAAAGAATCCTGCGCTCGCCGCCGGCACTCGTATTGACGGCGCCATCCGTCGAATCACTGCTTGCCCGACCGATCAGTACGCCGATACCGAGCGCCGTGAGAACAGCCAGGGCAAGGATATTTGTCTTGTTCATCGTGGTAATCCTCCGAGATTGGCCAGCACGGCATAGCTCTGCGCCTGCTCAACCTGCAGTCGTATGTGGTCCAGGCGGGTGTTCAGGTCATCAACATAGGCGCGCATAACATTCGCAAAATCACCCTGGTCGCTTTGGTAGGCCAGCAACGAAGCTTCCGCATTACTGCTCGACAACGTGAGCACCCGTGTATCGTAAATATCGAGGCGCCGTGCAAGGTCGTTCCAGCGCGCGTACTCCGCGGCCAACTGGCTACCCAGTCCACGCAGGGTTTGCTCCCGCGTCGCCTCGGCTGCTGACCTGTCCTGAAGTGCCGCCGACAGATTGCTGTCGATCGATTTCTTGCGGAAAAACGGCAGCCCGACCGTGACGCCAACGCTGACGAAGTCGGAGCGCGACTCTCCGGTGGGCTGGTATCCATCGCGATAGCTGTAGCCGAGATCAAGCGCCCAATTGGGTTTCGACCGCTCATTCGCCAGATCGACAGCGGCGGCCTGCGCGTCTATTTGTGCCTGAGCCGCGCGCAGCACCGGATGTTGTTGCAGTTCCGCCTGCATCGCATCGAGAGCCGGCACCTGGTTCCAGGCAGGCAGCTTCGGTGCGACAGGTCGCGACGCTTCCAGCCCGATCCATTCACCCAGCATCGCCCGCGCGCGCGAACGCTGCCGCTCGATTTCGATGAGCCGGTCGTCAAGGCGGCTTAACTCGAGCTCGGCGCGCAACACGTCCTGCTGATTCTTGCGGCCAACGGCATACAGAGACCGACTGATCGTCGCGAGGCCATCGAAAAACGGGCGCGACTCGGAAACCAGCCTGTGTGCCTGCTCCCAGTAATACACTTCGAGCCATGCCTGACGCGCGGCGGCCAGGACATTGCGACCCCGCGCCTCGGCGTTTTCCTGCATCTCGCTCGCCAGCCACTGGAAACGGCGTTCATTGATTGAGCGCGACTTACCGGCCGGGAACGTCTGCATCAGACCGATGGCGGCGTTGGTCATGCCTTCCGTTGCAAAGTCACCCGATTGTATGGGGTAGTTGTTGAGCGCAACTCGCAGCATTGGGTCGGGCAACTGGCTGGCGACGACGCCGCGCTCCAGCAAAGCCGCCGCTTTTGCCTGCAGGGCCTGCTGACCCGGATCAGCGGCCAGTACCTGGTCCTCGACTTCGGCGAGCGTGAGAGGGATAGCGGCCAGGCCAGTCACGGGCAGCATGACTAAAGCGCCGGCAACGAGAGCCAGGCAACACAGGGACGCCGCCGCAAAGGCGCGACGGACGGGTTGAACTACGGGCCACTGCCCGGTTGGGAAAAACATCAGCATAACTCCTGCGGTGAAAACCGGAAAAAAGACGGCTTACAACGGGGAGTTATCTAATCCAGGTAGACGCAATAGAGCTTGTGTAAGGGTGGCGAGAACCCGACCGGGTCGGGTGGCGGTGTCACGACGGCCTGCCTGGTAAACGAGTAGTCCACCAGCCACGGCAGGGTGACCGCCGTGATTGCGATATCGTCGGTCGTATCTTTTAATTTGCCGCCACGAGTGTCGAAGCTGGCATCGACAAAGTCACAACATTCCGACGCTAACGTTACACAATCGTGTGTCGCGCTTGCAGCGTGATGGCCATGGTGACCGCTCGCCTGCTCGACTACTGCGGGCGTATGCGGGCAGCCTTGCTCGGCCGGCATGGCCATAACGCAAGGCGTTACAACGAGATTGAGCCAGCAAACCACGAGCACACCGAAGCACCGGCGCGGGGCCGAATACAGTCGATTTCGTAGACTTTGCTGAATCATAGCGGTTCTTTTAGCCCTTCTTCGGTCCCGGCGCAAGCGACCGGTTCAGCTTTTCGGGCCTATATGCCGCTCGCCCCGTTGTGCCGCCAGTGCGACCTGTTTACGCCTTTCTTCCAGGCGCAGAAGCCGGTCTGCATCGGCTTCATTGACGCAGCTCGGGCAGGACACCCCCTCGCGGTAATCCGGCGACTGCATATCCCGGGTACTCAGCGGTCGCCGGCAGGCATGGCACTGGACATAGCCACCTTCGGCGAGATCGCGGTCGACAGCCACGCGCGTGTCGAATACGAAGCATTCCCCGCGCCACTGGTTATCGGTATCACTAACTTCCGACAGGTAGTTCAGAATCCCTCCCTGCAGGTGGTAAACCTGCTCGAAGCCCAGTTCGAGCATCAGCGCCGTTGCCTTTTCGCAGCGTATGCCGCCTGTGCAAAACATCGCCAGCGGTCGATCCTTCGATGTCTCGGCGAGTTCTTTCGCGAACTCCGGGAATTCGCGAAAACTGTCATTGCCGGGGTCGAGCGCGCCCGGAAACGTTCCGACCTCAATCTCATAATGATTGCGCGTATCGACGAGCAGGACGTCGGGGTCGGCTATCAATTCGTTCCACCTGGCGGCATCCACGTGCACGCCGGTGCGCTGGTGGGGCAGGATGTCGGGCCGGCCCAGCGTGACAATTTCCGGTTTGACCTTCACGCGCATTTTCCGGAATGGCGCTTCACTTGCCTCCGTCCAGCGCGCATCGAGTTCCTCATCGATGCCGAATCGCTCGCGTATCCAGTTCATAACCGCAAGTATCGATTCCTCGCTGCCTGCCAGTGTACCGTTGAATCCCTCAGTCGCGACCAGCACGGTGCCCAGCAGGCCCTGCTGATCGCAGATTGTTTTCAGTTGATCGCGAAAAGTCTCCGGATCCTGAACGTCAAGAAACCGGTACAGGGAGACAACCTTCATCCTGCGTTCACCGTGAGCGACAGGATGCTGTGACGGATTTCCTCCCCGAGCACCAGCCGCGCGTCAGCGCCGATGTTCGTCAGGTCATCGTCGAATTCAATCAGCCCGTCGGCGTTGCGTCTTAACACCTGGAGCTCCTGAAGTTTGTGGATGAAATCGTGAAATAGCGTCTTGTTAAAGAAGTCGGGTGAGTGCAATCCGTAAATCATCGACAGGCGCTCAGCGCTCTGCTCACACATGACCTCAAGCCGCGCGCGCGACAGAACACCCGACCCATTTCGTACCAGTATGGCGATGGCGAGGTAGAACCGTTGCAGCATGGGCACCATGGACTGGCCGAGCATGAGCAGCTGAAACGCTTTCGCGGAGCCGGACGGCGGCCTTACAAGCGTCTTCCTGTCACCGCCGTAGGTCAGGAGCTCAAGGCCAACCAGCGACCGGATGGCCTCGCTGGTTACGTCGTCGATATCGTCCTGCTCCCATTTCATGAACAGCTCTTTCTTCATGAACGGGTAGATCAGCCGTATGAGGCGCTGCAATTCATCATGCGGAAGCTGCCGCCCCTGGATAAAACAGCAGGCAACCGACGCAGGCACAGCAAGCAGGTGCAAAATGTTGTTGCGAAAATAGGTCATCAGGATGGCTGTTTGCTCGGTCATGCGAATGACCTCGCCCATCGGATGCGTTGAGCGGCTGATCAGCTGCAGCTTTTCGCCATGTTCGATGATCTCATCGGCACTCCAGTCCGGCGTCGTTACGGAGTCCGAGTAAACAAAGCGGCGTAGAATCTTGAGGCTCAGTTCGAGCTGGCGACGCAGCTCGTCAAGCCCAATGGTTTGTTTTGGCGTCGCGAGCAATACGTAGGCGAGCAGGCTAATGGGCGTAACGGCAGCAGCCGAGTTAATACCCTGCATGATCTCAGTACCAAGTGTCTCGACAATTGCACCCAGCCACTCGGGTCGCTCGCCATTCTCGGACACATAGTCACGCCAGGCCGGTTGCATTCTGTCCAGAATCGGCTCCAGTTCCACCGGTTCACCAATGTTGACGTAGACCTTTCCGAAATGGTCGCGCAAAGATTTGATGCCCCTGATCAATCCTCCGAGAGATTCCTTTTTCTTCGCCGCGCCGCCCAGTTCGCTGATGAACGAGTCGCCTTCAATCAGTTTTTCATAGCCAAAGTGGACCGGCACGAACACGAGAGGGCGATGCTGGTTCTTGATATAGGAGTCCACTGTCATTACGAGCATGCCCCCTTTGGGTGACAACAGGCGTCCGGTTCGACTGCGGCCACCCTCGATGAAATACTCTATCGAATGGCCTCTGACGAGCACCTGGTTGAGGTAGGCATCGAAGACTGTCGCGTACAGGCGATTTCCCTTGAACGATCGTCGCAGGAAGAAGGCGCCGCCACGGCGCAGTATGCCGCCGACTACCGGCAGATTCAGATTGATTCCCGCGGCGACATGCGGGAGTTGCAGGCCGTCCACATAAGTGACATAGCTGAGCAAAAGATAGTCGAAGTGGCTGCGGTGACACGGGACGTAGATGACTTCCTTGTCCTTGGCAACGTCGTGCAGCCGTGCCATATGATTGATTTCGATACCGTCATAAATGCGGTTCCACAGCCACCGCAGCACACGCACCAAAATTCGAATGGTCGGATAGGAAATATCTGCAGCGATTTCCAGCGCATATTTTTCCGCCTTTCGTCGCGAGACTTCCTGCTTGCGATAGTCGTCGCCCGCTTCCGCGAGGATTGCTTTTCGCACTGCGGGCGTGCGCAGTACCTGCTGCACCAGCGTGCGTCGGTGAGAAAGATCCGGTCCGACCGTGGCCGCCCGCCGTTGCCGGAAATGCACGCGCAGAATCCGGAACGCCTTTCGAGCGGCGATTTTCGAGTCGATATCGCCG
>JAOUNH010000140.1 GCA_029881055.1 Gammaproteobacteria bacterium | reverse complement strand
CGTTGCAACAAACAAATGCTTGCTTCGAACTTTATCCATCGCAAGCGCCGAGGCCATCACGCCGCTGCCGGTGTAGGGAATGCGCAGCCACTGCAACGCGCCCTGCAATGCGCCGTCCTCGCCGCCCGGGCCATGCAGCGCAATCCAGACTCGGTCGAAACCGGCGCCTGCAAATTCAGCGATGGATTTTTCGGCCGGGTCCCAGGCATGCGCATCTACGCCTTTCGACCGCAATGCTTTCAGGACCGCGGTTCCGGTGTCGAGCGACACCTCGCGCTCGCTGGAGTCACCGCCGAGCATGACTGCTACGCGGCCAAAATTCGCAGCATCGAAAATTTCGAGGCGCTGCTCGAACATCGCGGGGGATACGTTCATGGCCGTGGCTCCCCTACGATGCGTACTTCGTGAACCAGCCTGACGCCATGCTTCTCGAGAACGGTCTGGCGCACGTGCTCGATCAATTCCTCAATGTCCTTAGCCGACGCCTTGTCGCGGTTGATAATAAAGTTGGCGTGCTTCTCCGACACCTCGGCACCGCCGATGCGATGCCCTTTCAGTCCGGCCGCTTCAATCAGGCGCGCAGAAAAATCCCCTTCTGGATTCCTGAATACGGAACCGCAACTCGGCAGTCCGAGCGGTTGCGTTGCCTTGCGGCGCTCCAACATGGCGTTAAGTGTTTCGAGACTCGGTATCACATCCGGCTCGAATCGAAAACTGGCGCCGATGAACCACTCGTTGGCGGGACCAGTAACGCTTCGATAGCCGACTGTATATTCGGCCGGTGCGCGCTCATGGGTTTCGCCGCTACGATCTATTGTTCGTACTGACTCGACGCGTTCCCATGTCTCGCCGCCGTGCGCACCCGCATTCATCGCCAGCGCACCGCCGACAGTTCCGGGTATCCCTGCAAAAAATTCCGACGGACCTAACTTCCAGCGGATGCACTGACGTGCCAGTTGCGTACACGGAACGCCGGCACCTGCCTCGACCCGGTAATTATCCGTCCGTTCGAGTTGGCGCAATGCCCTGCTCGCGGAAATCACAACGCCGCGGATGCCACCATCGCGCACCAGCAGATTGCTGCCTACGCCGTGCCAGAATATCGGTGTGTCGACGTCCAGCTGGCGCAGGTACGCGGCAAGGTCAGCGACGCTTGCCGGCACGAAGAAAGTGTCGGCCGCCCCACCGGCGCGCCAGGAAGTATGGCGACTCATGGGCTCGTTGTGCCGAATCTCGCCCTGCACATCAATGTCCAGCGCGGCCATCATTTGTGCACCTTCAATTTCGGTCCACTGTCAAGCAGCTCGGGAAGCGTTAACGCGTAAGCACCAATGTCGCCGGCGCCCATGGTCAACAACAGGTCACCATCATTCAGAAGATCCATGAGGACGGGATACAGTCCGTCCAGCGACTCGACAAATACGGGCTCGATGGATCCGCGGGACCGGATCGCCCGCGCCATCGCCCGGCCATCGGCGCCCGAAATTGGCTCTTCACCGGCCGCATAAACATCGAGCAGCACAAGCACATCAACGTCTGACAGAACGCTGGCGAAATCGTCCATCAAATCACGTGTTCGGGAATACCGGTGCGGTTGAAAAACAAGCACGATGCGCTTTTCGGGCCAGCCGGTTCTTGCAGCCGACAGGGTGGCAGCAATTTCCGTCGGATGATGACCGTAGTCATCGACCAGCATGACCGTACCAACGGCTGTTTCGATGTCGCCCAGTCGCTGGAAACGTCGATCAATGCCCTCGAACTCCTGCAGGGCCTTCACGACAGCGTCATCTCCAATCTGTAACTCATCGGCGACCGCTATGGCGGCCAGCGAATTGCGAACATTGTGCAAGCCCGGCAATCGCAACCTGACGTGCAATTTGTCGGTGCTTCCTTTTCGTTCGACATCGAAGTCAGTAGTGCCGGAGCTGAACACGATGTTGGTAGCGCGCACGTCCGCTTCGTCATTAATGCCGTAGGTCGTGATTGAACGACCGATGTCGGCAAGTACGTCGGTGACACCCGGATCATCGGTACAAACCACAGCCAGGCCGTAAAACGGCAGGTTATGCAGGAACTCGATAAAACTGCCTTTCAGCTTTTGGATGTCACCGTCATAAGTTGACATGTGATCAGCGTCGATGTTGGTGACCACCGCAAGCATCGGCTTCAGATGTACGAAGGACGCGTCACTTTCGTCCGCCTCGGCAACGAGGTAGTCGCCCTGACCCAGACGCGCATTTGCATCGGCGCTTTTTAGTCGACCACCTATAACAAACGTCGGATCGAGACCGCCTTCTGCAAGCATGCTCGCGATCAGGCTCGTCGTCGTCGTCTTGCCATGCGTACCCGCGACTGCAATGGAGTAGCGAAAGCGCATCAGCTCGGCCAACATTTCGGCGCGACTGACAACAGGCATCAGCTGCTCTCTCGCTGCTGCTACTTCAGGATTGGTTTCATCGACCGCGCTCGAGACGACTACGGCATCAGCATTCGCAATATTGTCCGGAGCGTGGCCGATGAATACGGTTGCACCCTGAGTCTCAAGGCGCCTTGTCTGTTTGTTCGATTTAAGATCGGAACCCTGAACTGCGTAGCCGAGACTCAACATTACCTCGGCAATACCGGACATGCCCGAGCCGCCGATACCGACAAAGTGGACACAGTGGATGCGGCGCATTTTATTGATCATGCGGCGACTCCTGCCTGTTCGAGACAGCGTTCAGTGATACGAGCAAGCGACTCGGGTGTCGCGAGCGAGCGCGCCTTCTCCGCCCGCAGCAGCAGATTCGCGCGTGACTGCATCCAGTCACGCAATGTGCCTGCCAGCAATGCAGGTGTCAGGCTGGCCTCGGGGATAATGGTCGCGGCACCCGCTGCAACCATGGGGCCGGCGTTTGCTGTCTGGTGGTCGTCCACCGCCGCCGGATACGGAATGAACACCGCCGGCAAACCCGCCGCGCAAAGTTCCGCGATCGTCAGGGCACCCGCCCTGCAGACCACAAGATCTGCCCAGGCATACACCTCGGCCATGTCCTCGATAAAAGCCGACAAATCGACATCCACACTGTTTTCGATATAGGCGTCTTTCGCCGCCTGCAGTGTTCGCTCACCACACTGGTGCCGAACGACCGGGCGCAGATCCTTATCGATCAATGCGAGCGCCGCCGGCACGGAGAGATTCAACGCCAGCGCGCCCTGGCTGCCGCCGAGCACGAGCAGGCGCAGTGGACCCTGCCGGCTTGCGTAACGAGCGCCAGGCGCTGGTATTGCGGCGATCTCCTCGCGAACCGGATTACCCACGGTTTCCGCGCTGACGCGGGAATTAAAACTGCCCGGGAAGGCTTGCAGCACAACCCGGGCAAGACGCGCCAGAAGACGATTGGTCATCCCGGCCGCAGCGTTCTGTTCGTGGATCAGGAGCGGGCGTCGCGTCAGCCAGGCAGCAACACCACCCGGCCCGCTCACAAACCCACCCATGCCCAGAACGGCCGCGGGACGACGGCGAATAATGACGGCCAGGGACTGGAACAGCGCCCTGGCCAATGAAAAAGGAGCAATGATCATCGCCAGCACGCCTTTTTGGCGCAGGCCCTGCACACTAATCCATTCCATGTCGATACCAGCCTCGACAACCACGCGTGACTCGATGCCACGATGCGTTCCCAGCCAGACGACCTCACAGGCGTGCGCCTGCAGTGCACGCGCGACAGCGAGCGCGGGATAGACGTGCCCGCCGGTACCGCCCGCCATAATTAGGATCGGCCGCGAAATCATGATTGACGGCTCCTCGAGCGACGCGTCCGGTTGACCGGTTTCGCGTCCACCGCCAGCTCATGATGGATTCTGAGTAGCAGCGCCATGCAAATCAGCGTAATGATCAGGCTGCTGCGGCCGTAACTGATTAGCGGCAACGTCAGGCCTTTGGTGGGTAGCAGGCCCATGTTGACGCCGATATTGATAAACGCCTGTATGCCGAGCCAGGTTCCAAGGCCAATCGCGATGTAGGCCTCGAAAAATCTTTCCGCATCTGCCGCGCGCGTTGCGAGATTGAATATTCGCCATAGCAGAGCAAGGAACAGGGCGATCAGCACCAGCGAGCCGAGCAAGCCGAATTCTTCGGCGTAAACGGCGAACACGAAGTCGGTGTGCGCCTCGGGCAAATAGAAAAGCTTTTGCACGCTGTCGCCAAGGCCGACGCCTAACCATTCTCCGCGTCCGATGGCGATCAGGGACTGGGTGAGCTGGAAACCGGAATTATAGGGATCCGCCCATGGATCCAGAAAACCCGTGATGCGTTGCATCCGGTACGGCGACGCTATAGCGAGTGCGACCATAGCCACCACTGCCATGACGATGAACACGAGGAAATCTCGAATTCGCGCGCCGGCGACGAACATCATGGCGAGCGCAGTTGCCAACAGCACCACGGCCGCACCAAAGTCAGGTTCCAGCAGCAACAATATGCAGGCCAGGCAAAGCACGATCATCGGCCGCAAAAAACCCATGAATTCGTCACGCAGCGCCTTGTTGCGACGCACCAGGTAGCCCGCCAGGTACATCAGGAAACAGAGCCTGGCAGGTTCCGACACCTGCAGGTTCATAATGCCGACACGCACCCAGCGGGTACTGCCGTTGACCTGGTATCCAATACCGGGAATCAATACAACGATGAGCAAAGCGAAACCGACAAGCAGCACCAGCGGGCTCAGGCTGCGCCAGACCTGCATCGGAACATACAGACACAGAACCCCGGCAACGATTCCAATCACGGCCGCCAGCAACTGGCGTTGCACATAGAAGAATGGATTGTTGGTCGCATTGTCTGAAATTGAAATCGACGCAGACGCGAGGATCACGAAACCGCCCAACAGGAGTGCCAATACCAGACCGAGCAAGACAGGATCGATCTGCAGCTCGGTCTTGATGCGAGCCGGAAATGGCCAGGTTGCGCTGCGGATGCTCATCGTTTCAGCGCCTCCACTGCAGTGCAGAATCGATCACCACGCTCCATATAATTGGTGTATTGATCAAGGCTCGCGCAGGCCGGCGCCAGCAGCACGGTATCATCGGATTCGGCACACTGAGCGGCGATGCTGACAGCCGCATCCATCGTGTCGGCAAAGTGCACGGGCATCACGGTATCGAGTGCGTGCGCAATTTTTTCTGCGTCCTTCCCGATCAGCACCGCTGCGCGCAACTTGTCTTCCACGGCTGTCGCCAAATTGCTGAAGTCCCCGCCCTTACCGTCGCCCCCGGCGATAAGCACCAGCATGGAGTCCACAGATTCGATAGAAGCGATTGCGGCCGCAACGTTTGTCGCTTTGGAATCGTTGATGTAGTCCACCGCTGCAATTCGCGCGACGAATTGCATGCGGTGCGGCAGTCCCGGGAATTCCACCAGCACGCTGAGCATGGCTGCCATGTCCAGTCCCAACAAATCACCGGCCGCCAATGCCGCGAGCGCATTGAGCTGATTGTGCACGCCGTACATCGCAAGCTCGCGGGAGGCCAGCAGCATCGTTTCGCCACGGGCGAGATAAGTCTCACCATCTTCGATACGCAATCCGTACTGACCGTCAGCTGGCGCGTCCATGCCAAAACTGACGACGCGCTGACAGTGCTGCGTACTCTCCGCGGCTACCTTGTCGGCGCGATTCACCACCGCCGCTTTCGCCTCGCGGTAAACGCGATACTTCGCACGACGATACTCGTCTTCGTCCTTGTGCCAATCCAGGTGATCCGGCGAGACATTTAACAGAACTGCAACTTCGGCCGGCAAATCGTGCGTGCGATGCAACTGAAAACTGGATAATTCCAGGACATAGATGTCCGGCGTTTCCTGGCTGAGCAGATCCAGCGCCGGTTCTCCAAGGTTGCCACCTGCCAAGGCCTCACGGCCGTCGGCGCAGCACATGTGATACAGCAAGGTAGTTACGGTACTTTTACCGTTCGAACCCGTGACTGCGATGAACGGAGCGCTGGCCGTACGCGCGAACAGTTCGATATCAGATATAACATCGATCTTTTTCTTAAGCGCTTTACTGAGCAGCGGGTGACTATCGGAAACACCCGGCGACGCTATGATTCGCTCAATGCCTTTAGGTAGTTTCGCGTTTATCGATAATATTTTCGCGTCAGGGCATAGTTCCTTAAGTTCCGCGAGACCGGGTGGTTCATCGCGAGTATCGAAGTAGGTCGCCACAGCGTCACAACGTTTCAGATAACGCGCGACCGACAATCCCGTCTTGCCGAGACCGACAACGAGGTCTTTGTTTGCTGGTGTCTTTGCGCGGCTCATCGTATTTTCAGACTCGCGAGGCCGACCAGTACGAGGATGACCGTAATGATCCAGAACCGAACGATGACTTTCGGCTCCGCCCATCCCTTGAGCTCGAAATGATGGTGCAGCGGGGCCATGCGAAACACGCGTTTCCCCGTCAGCTTGAATGAGGTTACCTGGATAATCACGGACAGGGTTTCGACAACGAATACACCACCCATGATCGCGAGCACAATTTCCTGTCGCACAACGACCGCAACCGCCCCGAGCGCCGCACCAAGCGACAGCGCACCGATATCGCCCATGAATACCTGGGCGGGATAGGTGTTGAACCAGAGGAATCCGAGACCTGCTCCGGCCATCGCTGCGCAGAACACCATCACTTCGCCAGTACCCGAAACGTAGGGAATGCCCAGGTACTCGGCAAAATTCACGTTGCCCGTCACATAGGCGAACAGGCCGAGCGCACCGCCAACCAGCACGGTGGGCATAATCGCAAGTCCATCAAGGCCGTCGGTAAGATTGACGGCATTGCTGAAACCAACAATAAAAATGTACGTCACGGCGACCTGAAACATGCCAAGCGGGATCGAAAGATCCTTGAAATACGGAATCAACAATGAGGTCTGAACCTCATCAGTCGCCGTAACGTACAGAGCAATGGCGGCAATTAATGCCGCGCTGGACTGCCAGAAGAGCTTTTGCTTCGCCGAAATACCGGCCGGGTTCTGCAATACGAGTTTCTTGTAATCGTCGACGTAGCCGATCACGCCGAATGACAGCGTCACGAACAGGACGATCCAGACATAGTGGTTTTCAAGGTCCGCCCAAAGCACAGTAGCGACGGAAATGGCCGTGAGAATCAGGGCACCGCCCATCGTTGGCGTGCCGGCCTTGAGCAGATGCGTCTCCGGACCATCGTCACGCACTGGTTGCCCCAACTGGTTGATGCTGAGGCTCTTGATCATTTTCGGCCCGACGATGAACGAAATCACGAGTGCTGTCAGTGCGCCAAGAATCGCT
>JAOUNH010000013.1 GCA_029881055.1 Gammaproteobacteria bacterium | reverse complement strand
CGAACCCACACCATCAGCTTGGAAGGCTGAGGTTCTACCGTTGAACTACACCCGCCTAATACAAAACGCCTACTACCGAACCACGACACTTTATATAAACGCGGTTCTAAAATTGTTCGCCCCACGCCGTTCCGTGACTGACAATCGCCTTTTATTCGGCGTACAAAAATCCTGACAGTCTTGTTTGTTAAACCGTCCGGAATTCATATGTCCTGTCTGTTTCGCCGCGTTGCTGGCCCCTGGGAATCCTCCCAGCTACACCATCGTCTGGTGGAGGGGGTAGGATTCGAACCTACGTAGGCAGAGCCAGCAGATTTACAGTCTGCCCTCGTTGACCGCTTGAGTACCCCTCCGGTACGCAAGCCGGGCATTGTCTAATTACGCTGTCCGGGTGTCAACAGCTAAACGGCCGAATTTCAGTATTTCTGCCGTCTCCGTGAGCTCAGGCGGATGACTCGCCAGTCATGGATTTCGCTAAATCGTCAGGCCATTCTCGCCCAATGCCACGGTTCGTAGACAAACCCTGCCGGATTATCACGTGGATAGCTCATCCTGAAATCGTACCGGGCAGCATTTTTCTCCAGCCAGGCGTAGGCCTCGGAGGCCTCGAATTCTTCGGTCAGGGGCCTCGACCCGGGCGTTGCGATATCGATCGCCCGCCCGGTATGGTGCTCACTGAAACCGGGCGCGGCGTTGACCCTCAGAATATCGGCAAGCTCTTGACCAGCCTCGATTTTCTTGCGAATCAATTGCGCCTGGTACGCAAAACTCCGAAATCCGGAGACGATCAGCAACGCAATCCCGGCATCACGAGCCGCGGCCTGCATTTCCTGCCAGCTGGCGGCGGTTGCGGGTGTCAGGCGCTGCATTCGACCGACCAGGTTGGGTCCCACGTCGACCAGATTCGGCGCTTCTTCGAATAAGGGCTTCACGCCGTCGCGGCCGTAGTCATCGGGAATACCAAGTTCTTTGTGAAGTTCGCGTAGCATGTGGCGAATTGTACCGCAGGCTTTCGACGCAAAAACCACAATATGACCACCGACAAAATTTACGAGAAGCATACGGATGAAAGGCCTTTTCGCTTTAATGAAGAGGTAGCCAGCGTATTTCCGGACATGCTGCGTCGCTCCATACCGGGCTACTCGGCGACGATAGAGGCGATCGGCTCGCTGGCCGCCCGCTATGTGCGGTCCAATACCCATTGCTATGACCTCGGCTGCTCGCTGGGTGCGGCGACCATCGCGATGCGGCAGGGCATCAAGGTGCCGGGCTGCCGTATCGTGGCAGTGGACACCGCGCCCGCGATGATTACGCGTTGCAAAGCGATCATGGCCGAGGATGATCGTCGCTTCTCACCACCGACGCCGGTGGACGTCATCGAGGCAGATATCCGCAATATCGAGATTGCGAACGCTTCCATGGTAGTACTGAACTACACGCTGCAGTTCCTGACCGTCGATGATCGAGATGTCCTGATCCAGGCCATCCACCACGGCATGAATGACGGCGGGCTGTTGGTATTGTCCGAGAAAGTAGTCGACGAGAATGCCGAGATGGAGCGCCTGCTCGTTGACCTGCACCATGAACACAAGCGACGCAATGACTATAGTTCACTGGAAATCAGCCGCAAGCGTGCAGCACTTGAGAATGTACTGGTCCCGGAAACAGTAGGCGCTCATCGCCGCCGGCTGACAGCCGCGGGATTCAGGCATGTGGCAGTCTGGCTGCGCTATTTCAATTTTGTCTCGATCGTCGCCATCAAATGATCAACACAGAGGACCTCGCGACTTGCCTGCACGACATCGGCCTTCCCGACTGGCCGGTTGCCGTTAAGCCCCTGATCGCCGAACGGCTTTCGGCGGCGGGACACGGAGACTACGAATCCTGGCAACAGGTGGTGTCGTCACTGCAAAAGGGACCCGGCGCCGCAAAGCACGCTCGGGCACTGCTACTCAGGCTGTCGCCATGGCGCAAGGGTCCTTTCGATCTGGGTGGCGTCCATATCGATTCCGAGTGGCGAAGTGACTTGAAGTGGGCACGGGTCAAGGACGCGATAGCGCCACTCGATCAGCGCAATGTACTCGACGTCGGCTGCGGCAATGGCTACTACGCACTGCAAATGCGAAAAGCAGGCGCCCGGGCAGTGATTGGAATCGACCCCACATTGCTGTACGTCATGCAATTTCTCGCCGTCAATACTTTCGAACACGATGCGCGTGTATTTGTTATCCCCGCTCGCCTACAGGAATTGCCATTACCCGCACAAAAATTCGACACCACCTTTTCGATGGGCGTCCTCTATCACCAGCGGGCGCCGATCGATCACCTGCAGCAACTCAGGCAGACCTTGCGTGCAGGTGGACAGCTGGTGCTCGAGACGATCTACGTACCCGGCAAGGAGTCCTATGCGTGCACTCCGGCCGACCGATATGCCCGCATGCGCAACGTCTGGCTGTTGCCGACGATTGCCGAGTTGACGACATGGCTGGCTCGCACCGGTTACACGGACATCGAAGTCATCGACAAGTCGATCACCAGTGTCGGCGAACAAAGGTCAACGGAATGGATGAATTTCGAATCACTTGCGGAGGCGCTCGACCCGAATGACCCGACGCGAACCGTAGAGGGCTGGCCTGCCCCGCATCGCGTTGTCATGACAGCGACGTCACCCTGACGATATAAGGTCACTGTCACCCTATATCGCATATAAGGTGACAGTGACCTTATATCCTTGCGTTCCTGCGGGGCGCAGCGTAATTTCAGTCTCGACAGAAACAAGGGAAATTACAAATGAAAATGACTCCCGCCGTTGAGAAGTACGTTCTGCACTGGGGCGAAATGGGCACGCGCTGGGGGACGAACCGGACTGTCGCCCAGATCCAGGCCCTGCTGTATCTCTCTCCCAAGCCACTGCGGGCTGACGAAATTGTGGATCTACTGTCCGTCGCCCGATCGAACGTCAGTACCAGCATTCGCGAACTGCAAAGTCATGGCCTGGTGCGTATGACGCATATGCTCGGCGACCGGCGAGACTACTTCGAATCTTTGCACGACGTGTGGGAGCTATTTCGAGTCATTATCGAGCAGCGCAAACAAAAAGAGCTCAACCCGACACTCGCGATGCTCAAGGGCTGCGCGGCGGAAGTCGAGAGCGACACCGAAACAGATGCGGTTACCAAGGATCGTATCCGCAACATGCTTCAGTTCGTCGAGTCGACGAGCAATTGGTACGAGCAAGTCAGTCAGATACCGACTTCCACCCTGACAAAGATAATGGCGCTCGGAGCAAAAATTACCAAGCTCGTTAAATAGTGAGAGCGGCCCTCAGGGCTTGGTGCCAAGCTCCGCCGCCACGCACGCGGGCCAGACGGTCGCATCGCCGCGGCTCGTTTCCCGCAAGAGCCAGACCGAATCCATCAAGGCGAGTGACTCCGGGCCGCCGCTGATCGTGTCGGCCGGCCGATAGAAGTAGCCGCCCGGCGCGTATTGCCACAGCTCCGATTTCCCGTTTACGCATTCGGCGTATTGCTGATTACCTGTGACCAGGTAGCCCTCACGAATCACCGAAGACGATTCCCACGGCAGCGACGCACCGGTCGATACGCGTACCAGCCAGGTCCTGGCGCCGTTGCCGGGATCGGAGCGCAATTCTTTTTTTGAGACCCCGACCTTGGCCGCATTCTCCCACTGCAGCAAATCGCTGTTAATAATGATGGGCGATCGGATCATGGACTCGGGGTCTGTGTCGTTGACGAAATACAAAATTCGCGCACCGTCCTCGGCGATAAGGTTGAATCCCAGCGAACCGGCCGGCAGGTACGCATAACCACCCGCTTCCAGGACGATATCGGCGATTTTCAGTTTGCCGCTTAGTACAAAAATTTCCATCGATCGACCCGGCGTTCCACCGCTGGTGCCTTGCCAGTCCGAAGGCAAGTCGATCCTGTTACTCGTGCGGCGGGTTTGCGGGTCTCCCGACAATTGCTTGGCCCGCACGCCGGGCAGACTGGCCATGAAGATGTCCGACAGCTCGTCAACCTGGATGAAGGCCGGGTACGGCAGTTTTGGCGGCCCGCTGGTGCACCCGGCGACCAGCATTACGGCAGCATAGAATGTCAGGGCACGCGCCAATCTGGAGTTCATATTTATCTACTTTGATGGCCAGAAAAAAGCCGCCCAGAAACTGGGCGGCATACTAAGCAAAAGATGTATCAGGCTGGATTCAGATCGCATTCGAATGATTCGAAACATCAATGTCGCGTCAAAATTCGGCGTGCTCTGGCTCCCGGTTGATGATCCGCTTCTTCGTCGGCCGCAACTGATTGCAGGTAATCAATTGCTCGAGTGACGTGTTGAGAGGGTTCACGTATCACTCTCCTTCGAGTCATGCGTCCGGCATGGCGGTCCACCGGCGTGCCTTTCTGCATCTAATCTCCGTGCGTACCGATTTGGTACCGACGGAATGCTACTACATATAGTATGCGAAGGCGAGTAGACCACTACATTTGGTAAGCCATCGAATTCCGGGTCAGGAACGGGTAGCCTAGACGTGGTCATTGGAAGAACCCACAAGAGTCAAAATGAGCGAAAACACAATGGCCGGCGGACGATCGACCAGCCAGAAGGTCGGCCTCCTTCTCGGTCCCGTCCTTTTTCTGGTGATGTTGCTGTCGGATAAGCCAGAAGCGTTGAGTGACCGGGCCTGGATGACTGCGGCTCTCGGTGTGCTGATGGCGGTCTGGTGGGCGACCGAGGCGGTGCCGATTGCCGTCACGGCTCTGCTGCCCCTGGCCGTCTTCCCCATGCTGGGTATCGCGAGCATCGAGGACACGGCGGCCCCGTATGCGAACAAGGTCATCTTCCTGTTTCTAGGCGGTTTTATCGTCGCATTCGCAATGCAACGCTGGAATCTTCACCGCAGGATTGCGCTCGGCGTTCTGCAATACACGGGTGGCAACGGACGAGCCCTTGTCGGCGGGTTCATGTTATCGAGCGCATTGATCTCGATGTGGGTAATGAATACCTCCACAACGATGCTGCTCCTGCCCATCGCGATATCGATCATTACTGTCATTCACAATACCGTCGGCAGCCTGGACGACAAGGGCCGGAATGATTTCCAGACCGCGCTGCTGCTCGGCGTCGCCTATGGCGCAACGATCGGCGGCATGGCCACGCTGGTCGGCACGGTCCCCAATGCGCTGCTCGCGGCATTCATGCTCGACAACTATGGCACGGCCATCGACTTTTCCCGATGGATGATGGTCGGCCTGCCTCTCTCCGCGCTGATGTTGCCGCTGGCGTGGCTGTCCTTGACGCGCTGGGTATTCAAAGTCGATTTCAAGACCTCGGACGAGGGCCGCGCGACCCTGAAAAACATGAAGGCCGAGCTCGGCAAGATTTCGCCTCCGGAGATTCGCGTTGCCATCGTCTTCCTGTTGATGGCCTTTTTCTGGATGTTCCGGCCCCTGCTCATCAATATCCCGGGTCTGTCCGCGCTGGACGACTCGCAGATTGCCATGGCGGGTGCCGTGCTGCTGTTTCTCATTCCCAGCGGCGACGGGAAGGACCGGTTGCTGTTGCGCTGGAGTTATGCGGAGCGCTTGCCGTGGTCTGTATTGATATTGTTCGGTGGCGGACTGACGCTCGCGGCCGCGGTGTCCCGAACGGGCCTCGCCGAATGGCTCGGCGCCTACCTGCATGCTCTCAGTACTCTGCCGCTCCTGGTACTCATCGTTATTGTCGCAGCGCTGATCGTTTTTCTGACCGAGCTGACCAGCAATATAGGGACCACGGCGACGTTCCTGCCGGTTGTGGGCGCGGTTGCACTTGAAGGTGGTTACGATCCGATTGTGCTTGCCGTTCCTGTTACGCTGGCAGCAAGTTGCGCCTTTATGCTACCCGTCGCCACGCCACCGAACGCCATCGTCTTCGGTTCCGGCATGCTGACAGTCCCGCGTATGGCGCGGGCCGGACTTGCCTTGAACTTAATCAGTATCATCCTTGTATCGCTGATCGGGTATAAACTCGCGCCGATAATTCTTAACTAGCCAGGAGCCTCTGCGGTGAGCAATGACTACGAAATCAGTAAGCGAAACAAGGTTCGCCAACTTCGGGAAAAGGCCAACTACGATCGCGATACCGTCCACAAGATTCTCGATTCGGCGCTGATCGCGTCCGTTGGTTTCGTAGAGGACGGCCAACCGGTCGTCGTGCCGATGCTGTTTGGTCGCGAAGGCGAAACCCTGTATCTGCATGGCGCGCGCAAAGCGCGTGTTATTCGCCTGTTGGAGTCCACAACGACCGCCTGCCTCAACGTGACCCATGTTGACGGCCTGGTCTATGCGCGTTCGGCATTCAATTCATCCATGAACTACCGATCCGCCACGGTGTACGGGACACCGCGACTCGTCGAGGGCACGGACGACAAGCTGCACGCGCTGAAGGTTATTTCGGAAAGCACGATGCCCGGCCGCTGGGGCGAAGTGCGCGACTCTCACATTAACGAAATCAAGAAAACGGGTGTTATCGCACTCGACATCGAATCCGCGTCAGCGAAACTCGCCAACGGCATGCCGAAAGACGAAGAGGAGGACTACGCAATCCCCATCTGGGCAGGCGTGCTGCCCTTGGTTTCGGCCTTTACGCATTTGCAGCCAGATCAGCGCCTGCTGGATGGCGTCGAACCGTCGGCGGTTGTGAAGGCCATGCAGGGCAAGGTGCTATAACAGGCCGCCACTGTTCTCTGCCTCGAGTCGCAGCAAGGCTTCTTTCGTGTCGAGTCCGCCGCCGAATCCCGTCAGGTCGCCGCTGCTGCCGATCACGCGGTGGCACGGGACAATAATCGGGATTGGATTCCGCCCATTCGCCGCACCCACTGCCCGCACAGCCCTTGGTCGGCCGATGCGTTTCGCTATTGCACCATAAGAGCGCGTCTCTCCATACGGAATTTCCAACAGCGCTTTCAGCACGCTCACCTGAAAGTCCGTACCACTCAGTGACAGCGGCAGATCAAAATTCTTTCTTGCGCCGCTGAAATACTCGGCGAGCTGCTTTTTAGCGCGTGCAAAAGGCTCCTCGTTATATATCCAGTCCGGTTCCGGGTCACGGCGCATGGAACCCTTCGGAAACCCGATCATCGACAGTTCATCGTTGGTGCCTGCCAGCAATAGCTCGCCGATGGTCGTTTCAAAATAGCAGTAGTACATCATTCATCCTCCGGAGTTGTTGTCCGAACTCCACAATAGAAGTGCCGCATAAGCTCGCCACGGTCGCCAGGCTTCCGAGCGGGCCTTGAGCTCCACAGGTTTCATGCGGTCACGATCTGGCGCGTCGAATGCACGCAATAATCCGAGGTCAGAGTTCGGGAACGCATCCGGATCCTTCAGCGCTCGCATAGCAACGTATTGCGCTGTCCAATCACCGATCCCCTTGATCGCGACTAACGACCTGCAGAATTGCGCTGTCTCCTGGGACGGGTCGAAACTGATCTCACCTTCGACCACAGCTTTCGAAACGCGTCGAATGGTTTCGGCACGACTGCGGATAATGCCAAGATCACCCAGGCGCGCCCGAAGCAGGCTGCTTGCAGAAGGAAAAACCGTGTCTGGTTTCGCCGCGTCGGGAACATCCGGTACATCGACATTCAGCGAATCGCCGTAGCGCTTCGCGAGTCGTCCCGACAGTGTCGTCGCGGCCGCGACGGATATCTGCTGCCCGAGTATGGCCCGAATCGTTAGCTCGAATCCGTCCCATGCTCCGGGAACCCTGACTCCGGGCTGCAACTGCAACAAGTGACGCAATCGCTCGTCAAGGGACAAGACCCTGGACACGTCGCCAGGCGATGCATCGAGATCAAACATCCCCCTGACCCGCTGAACAATAGGTAACAGCGAACGGGTACCTGCGCCATGCACGGTAAGCAACACGTGTCCATCGCCATCGCGAAGGTCTATGACGCTATCCACGCCATCGACCCTGACGCTGCGTAAATAACGGCCATCGCGCACAACTTCGACCCCGGGAATCGCGCGACCTGTGAAGAACTGCAGAAGCTGCTTGAATGAAAACGGCGGCCGGTAGGGCAGCTGCACTGTCAGACCCGCGGAAGATTCGGTTACGGCGCGCCGCTTGCGCAACTCTCGTGGCGTTCGCCCGTAGGTGTTCTTGAATGCATCGTTGAATCGGCGCGTGCTTCCAAAGCCCGAAGCGATCGCGATGTCGGCCATTGGCAACGAGGTCTGGTCGATAAGCCGCTTGGCGAAATGCAGCCGTTGCGTGTGCGCGACCGCGAGCGGACTTGCGCCAAGATGCCTGGTGAACAGCCGCCGCAAATGCCGGCTGGTCACACCCAGTCGCTCGGCAAGGCGTTCAATATCGCCGTCATCGAGCACGCCATCTGCAATCAGGCGCAGACCGCGCCTGACGGTTGTCGAGGTCCCCTCCCAGGCCGGCGTGCCGGGTGCACATTCCGGACGACAGCGAAGACAGGGGCGAAAACCGGCTTCTCCCGCGGCGGCAGCGGTCGGAAAGAAACTGACGTTCTCGCTTTTTGGGGTATTCGCCGGGCAAACCGGCCGGCAGTAGATGCCGGTGGTCTTTACGCCGATGAAAAACCGCCCGTCGAAACGGGCGTCACGCGAGATCCTCGCTTGCTCGAAAACGCGTGTGTCTGAAATGTCTGAAATCCGGAGCATGCGCAAAGTATACGCCCACTCCGGATTCAGACTGGCCAGATTCGGACCTGTATTCCGTGGCTTGTTTAGGCCGCGTTACGTGCATCCACGCCGCGATCGCCGAGCCATTTCGCGAGGTCGTCGGCGCCGCCGATATGTTCACCGTCAATAAACACCTGCGGGTAGGTAATTCTTGATGAGACGGCTCGCAGGGTCTGGTCGGTGTAATCCCTGTTCAGGAGAAGCTCCTCAAACTCGATGCCCGCCTCGTTCAATAGACCTTTCGCGCGCACACAGTGACCGCAGCCTTCACGAGTGAATATTGCGACATCGTGCGGCAGCGCTACATTGGGAGCTACGTGGGCGAACATCGTGTCCGCATCGGAAACACCGTACGGATCGCCCGGTACTTCCGGTTCAATAAACATTTTTTCCACGACGCCGTCACGAACGAGCATCGAATAACGCCAGGAGCGCTTGCCGAAGCCCAGGTTTTCCTTACCGACGAGCAAACCCATCTTGTCGGAGAACTCACCGTTGCCGTCGGGCAGGAATGTCAGTCGTTCGGCATTCTGGCTGCGCTTCCATTCATTCATGACGAAAGCATCGTTTACTGACACACAAATTATCTCGTCGACGCCAGCGGCGTTAAATTGCGGCGCGAGCTGGTTGTACCGGGGCACGTGAGATGATGAGCACGTCGGTGTAAACGCACCAGGCAATGAAAACAGGACCACTGTCCTGCCGGCGAATATATCGGCCGTGCTGATATCGACCCATTCATGGCCCTTTCGGGTGTGGAAAGTGACTTCGGGAACTCGCTTTCCTTCAAGATTCTTGAGCATTTTTGTCTCCATTGGTAAAAAGTATGGGCGTAGTCTAGGGGTGCGAGACATATAAATAAAACGGGATATTTCTATCACAATATGCTATTTTATCGATCATGGCTTCACCCACGATAAAACAGCTCCGTTACTTCGTCGCTCTTTGCGACGAGCTGCATTTTGGCCGTGCCGCGAAGCGATGTTTCGTGTCGCAATCGGCATTCAGCAGCGCCCTCCAGGAACTGGAATCCACGCTCACGACACAACTTGTTGACCGCACTAATCGCAGTGTCACCATTACCGCCACCGGCCAGGACGTTGCGACCCAGGCGCGACTCGTGCTGCGGGATGTCGACAGTCTCGTCGAAATTGCCCAGGGGAGCACCAAGCCTCTGTGCGGCGAACTCCGGCTCGGCGTCATCCCGACGATCGCGCCATTCGTCTTGCCGGCAGTCCTGCCGAAACTGCGCAAAGCCTACCCGGAAATGCAGCTGCTGCTGATTGAAGACCAGACGCAGCGCATATACGAACGGCTGATGGCCGGTGATCTGGACGTCCTGCTACTCGCCCTGCCCTGGGAGATGCAGGGCATTGAAGAACAAGTTTTGTTTCGCGATGAATTCTGCCTCGCTTATCGCCGCGGCACTCATCGCGTGGATCCCGAAAATTATCGGTTCAATCGCCTCGATTCGGACAGCGTACTGCTGCTGGAGGACGGGCACTGCCTGAGAGACCACGCGCTGGCCGCTTGCAAGATAAGGAATACAGAGAAGGTGCGCCGCTTCGGCGCCAGCAGCTTACTAACTTTGATCGAAATGGTCGACGCCGACCTTGGCATCACCTTTTTGCCAGAGATGGCGCGAGGCAGCACACTGCTGCGCAATACGCGGGTGGGTTTGCATGCATTGAGCGACGACAGCTATCGCAACATTGCCCTGGTGTGGCGCAAAGGGAGCCGACGCGCAGACGAGTTTCAACTGCTCGGTGATTTTTTCCGGGACAACCGCTGACGGCGCGAACTCAGAGGAATCGGCGTGGGTCTCATCGTCGGAATCCGGGTCGGACGACCGACAAAGTAGCCTTGCGCCATGTCCACACCGAGGTCAGCCAGAATTTCGAGCGTCTCAGCGTTGCGGACATACTCGGCGATGGTCTGCATCCCCGCTTCGCGGCCGACTTCGGCAATTAGTTTGATCATCTTCTGGTCTACGGGATTGTCAGGTAGATCGTTGACAAAAGTCCCGTCGATCTTGATGAAGTCGAATTGCAGTTTCTGCAGGTAACCAAACGAACTGTAGCCGGTACCGAAATCATCCAGGGCAAACTGGCAGCCAAGATCGCGTAACGTGGCAACCTGGCGATCGACCTGCATCGGACGCCGCACGGCCAGGCTTTCGGTGATCTCGAAAACGATATCACTGGGCCGTACCTTGTACTGCTCGAATATATCCTGCACATAGCCGGTCAGGTCGTCGTTCTCGAACGCGTTTGCCGAGAGGTTAATCGAAAACTTGACATCGGAGCCAGGACGAGCGTGCTCTGCATAGGCCATCGCCGCGTGGCGAATCATCCAGAAATCAATCTCGTTCATGAGGCCGAATCGAACAGCCGACGGCAAAAACGCATCCGGCGCGACGAACTTTCCATCTGCGGTTTTCAGGCGAATGAGGATTTCCTGGTGCGTCGTTCGCCCATTTATAATGTTGTTGATTGGCTGGAAACGTAATTCGAACTTATCTTCGTCCAGCGCTTCTCGCAGGCAATTCATCCAGCCAACGTCGGTTATCTCGCGACGTTCCTCGCCGTCCGACGGGGAGTAGAACCGCATTCTGTTACGCCCCGCCGACTTGGCGTCGCGACACGCGATATCGGCCTGATTAATCAGTTCGTCATGATGCAGATTCGCACCCGTCATAATCGTGATACCAACGCTGCAATGGACATGGAAAATTCGACTGTCCTCGATGTGCGCCATTCGCCGCATATTAGTGAGTATGGTCTCCGCGATGGCCCGGGCAGCGCCGGCATCAACCGAGCGCGCGAGTATCACGAACTCATCTCCACCGAATCGGGCAATAACGTCGTGCGCGCCAATGCTGCGGCGCAATTCATCGGCCACTTTGCGTATGAGCCGATCGCCGGCCGGATGGCCACAGGCGTCGTTGATGTATTTGAACTGGTCGAGATCAATAAAGAACAAGGCGCTGGAGCGGTCCGTGCGCATCACATTCATAACTTCAAGCCGCAGCTCTTCAACGAACCGCCTTCGATTGTAAAGCCCGGTCAGGCTGTCGTGATTTGCGAGTTCCCTGAGTTGTGCGTCACGCTCACTGAGCGCGGTCGCGGTCGTTTCCAGCGCCTCGACGATATCCGAAATCTCACGATGTTGAGCCGGTTCGAACTTCACTTTCAGGTTACCCTTGGCCAGCTCCTGTATGGGCCGTTGTAAATCGGATATCGACACCAGGGCTCTGCGCAATGCATGTTGCCCGTAAAGAGAAAACAGGATCAGGAACAACAGCAACACGAATACCGCCGATCGAATGTTCGAAAGCAGACGATCGTGGAACATCACGAAGTCCAGATTCATCTTCACAAAACCCAGCAATTCGGTTTTGGACGGCGACTCCGGATCGGCCGCATCGAAACCAAACAAACCGTCGTTCGGCAGGGACTCGATCCAGACCGGCGCAGTGATCTCGAATTGCTGCGGATTGAGTAATCCACCGCGCATCAGATACGGCGTCTGTTCACCAACGACGGCAACCGCATCCTCCAGATCGTCGGACGCAAGTGCCTCGACCGGATCCTCATCATCGGATGCGTTAACCGAGTGCAGAACCTCGCCACTTTTTGAAAAGAATATGACCTGGCTGATTTCCGGGTACCGGTCGACGAAGTTTTCCAGGCTGATCTGCGCTTCCTCGTCGTCCGCCAGGTAGAAGGGAGCGCCGATCTCATTCAGCTGCTCGGTCCATTGCAGCGCCCAACGGCTGTAGTTGTCCTGCAACACCCACTGCCCACCCCAGTAAAGTCCGCTGATCGCGAGGGCCCCAACCACTGCGGCACTCAGTACCTGGATAGACAGAATTTCATGTACCAGGGCGCGCTTGATGTTCTTGGTATTTTCGCTGCGACGGCCCAGCCGTTGTGCTACTACGCTCGCGAATGCAGTGAGTTGCGCTCTCACCGGCTCACAACTTCGACGTTATCGCGGGTGACCACTCGAACAGCGGATAGTGGGCTAATGTCGGGAACATTCTGCAATCCGTCAGAGTAAATCTTGCGAATTACCCGGGCGATGGTATCGGCGATGTCCTTGGCCTGCGTACCAATGCTGAGCGTCGCACCCATGCCCAGCATCGATTCGTTCGGCACGGCGACCGCAATGTTACTGCGATTCGCCGTTTCAAGAATTTTCTGGATTGAGCGCGCGCTTAAGATACGGTTGTCGGGAAACAGCCAGAAGCCGTCGATGTTCTGCGCCATGCGGCGGAAAATGTAGAGCGTCTCCTGATCTGAATGTGCGACACGTACATGCAGATTGATGTTGTGTTTGTCCGCGGCCATTTGCGCTTCATTAATCAGCTCATCGTGGCCCTCCCCGATGATGATGCCGATGCGTTGGATAGACGGATCCAGCTTTATCCATGCTTCAAGCTGGGCATCGAGCGGCGCCAGCGGTGAAATGCCACGACTCTTTTCCGTTAGCAGGCCGTGGTCCTGGTAATTGAATACCTGGGCGAAAATAACCGGCGACTCGGCCATCGCGACAGACGACGTAGCGGCTCGCAGTCCAATGGCAACGACTGCTCCGGAATCCGAATCATTGATGGCGCGGAGAACGGCGACGGGCGTCTGACTTTCGTCGCTAAGATCAAAAATTCTGGCATCGTCGAGTTGACTGGCAAGCGCATCTGCAACATCCAGAAATGCCGGCAGACGGCTCGTCAGTACAATGGCTACCGGTGGCGGGCGTGGCGGAGCAGGGAGTTTCACAACTGGCTCCGGTTCGACCTTGGCCGGCAATTCGGGAATTTCAGTCTCGACGACCGGCTCAACGACCGGCTCAGCGACGGGTTCGGCGACCGGATCGGTAACCTGCGGCGCAAACAGTGAACAACCGCCGAGACCCAGGATTACGAGCAATACCAGGCAGAGAGGGGCTTTCCTTGTGACGTTGCCAGTCCGCGGCATCGAGATCTTCCCTATTTGGTCAAAAAGTCACACAGATTGACAGGGATCCCCTGCAATCACCTTTTGTAGCCAAATTGGGCGATTTTTTCTGTGCTGTAGGTCGCCAAAACCGGGTTGCTAGGGAGAGCTCGAGCGTGCCCTCTGCGCCAGCACCAGCCAGACGCCACCGAGCGTCGCGACGGTCGCAAGCAACAGCCGGAGCGTAATGTCTTCGCCCATGAACACGACCCCGCCCAGGGCGGCGATCGCCGGAACGGAGAGCTGGACCGTCGCCGCCCGGGTCGCGGTCAGTCCTCTCAGCGCCCGGTACCAGATTGCATAGCCAATGCCCGATGCCAAACCGCCGGACGCGGACGCCAACAGCGCGCCCTCAAGGGTCATGTGGTAGTTGTCTAGAAAGATCAGGCTCACGGCGAGAACCAGCGGCACGGCGAAGATAAAATTCTTTGCTGTCGCCGCCAATGGCTCAGTCGTGCCCCGGCCCAGTAGCGAGTACACACCCCAGGAGACCCCGGCGACGGCCATCAGCATCGCGCCGACAGGATCGGGCGCTGTAACGCCCGGCAACACGAGGTAGAGCAAGCCACCGAAAGCAAACAGGAGTCCGAACCAGGACATAGCACTGAAGTGCTCGCCCGAACGTAAAGCCACCGCAAACATCGTCAGTTGAACCGCGCCAAACAGGATCAGCGCGCCGGTTCCGGTGCTGAGCGTAAGGTAGGCGAACGAGAAAAAGGCCATGTAGCTGAACAGCATCAGCACCATTCGCCAGTTCGCTGGCGTTCGCGATCGATTTCGCCAATTCGGAATCATCAGCAGAGCGAGTACCACTGCACCGGCGACGACACGGACCGTCGAGAATGACGCCGCATCGATCAATCCAACGCCCAGTGCCAGTCGACACAGTACCGAGTTGGCGGCGAAAGCGATCATGGCCAGCGCCGTCAACGCGATTGGGTTCACGACTTCGTTTCTCCAGCAGGCTGTTGTTTGACGAGATCATTAACGGCCCAGCAAAGCTGGATCTTGCCAGCCGTCCCGGCGATGAATACCAGGTGCACGAACCATGGCACGTCATGCCATACGATCAGAACCGGCAGCAGGAAGAAGAACAAAGCCATGGCCCAGCGGCCGTACGCCAGGTGCGGCACATGCAAGTCCGGATAGCGTATTCGCGCCGAGATAACGTAGAGCTCGAGCATTACCAGCACCGGCAAATACGGCAGCCAGTACTTCGGAAAGAAGCCGGGGATCAGCAACCACAACCATAGCAATGTCATGACACTGAGAAACAGATCGGCGAGACCGTCCAGATCGACATCCGATGCAGGTGGCGACGCGCGTCGCGCGAATATTCCGTCGAACAAATCGGTAAGTGCAGCGGCGATGTAAAGCGCGAAGACCCACCATTTGAGCTGGTACCAGGCCAGCACCGTTATCGGGACGGCGCTCCAGATCCGGGCCCAGGTAAGGCCATCGGCAATCTTGCGTGCGGTGTCTTTGTTCATGGTGTGGCCGCAGCTTAGCAGAGCGCCACGCAAACTTGACGCGCCGCTACCCGGGCAGGGATATTCGGCTAGAATAGAGCGCTTAAGCGGGCGTCGTATAATGGCATTACCCTAGCTTCCCAAGCTAGAGACGAGGGTTCGATTCCCTTCGCCCGCTCCAGACTTTCGCAGTGTGTTCCTGTCACGCTTATCATTATGTGAAATCATTCTGTCGCTGAACTTTCATCAATCTCCTCTATACTTCTCAGCACAAGAATCAAATCAGGGGAATACCGTGAATTTTGCCAGTCGCTGCGCGCGCATTGATGTCGTGCGCTTGAGTTACGTTTCTGTTCTGTTCGTCCTCGCCTGCTTCGCATCGCAATCCGCGTTCGCGCAGACCGTTTTTATTAACGAGTTTCATTACGACAACACCGGCACTGATGCGGGCGAAGCGATCGAAGTTGCCGGCCCAGCGGGCACTGACCTGACGGGTTGGAGCCTGGTGCTTTATAACGGCAGCAACGGCACGGTTTACAACACCATCGCGCTATCAGGCGCGATACCGAATCAGCAAGTCGGTTATGGCACCGTTACGGTCAGCCTGCCCGTCAACGGACTGCAAAATGGCAGCCCCGATGGCATCGCGCTGGTGGATGCCGGCAGCACACTGATTCAGTTTCTCAGCTATGAGGGTTCTTTCACGGGCGTTGGCGGCGTCGCCGACGGAGTGTTGAGCGCCGACATCGGTGTGGCTGAATCGAGTTCGTCGGCAATAGGCGACTCGCTGCAGCTGTTCGGCACTGGCACTCTGTACACTGACTTCGTCTGGGCCGGCAGCGCACCAAACACGTTCGGTAATCCGAACAATGGCCAGACATTCTCCGGCGGTGGCCCGGTGGTCATCATCAACGAAGTTGACTCCGATACGCCGGGAACCGACGTTGCCGAATTCGTCGAGCTTTACGATGGCGGTGCCGGCAATACGTCGCTCGACGGTCTCGCAGTCGTATTTTTCAATGGCAGCAACGACCTGTCCTACGCAGCCTATGATCTGGATGGCTTTAGCACCGATGCCGATGGCTATTTCGTGCTTGGCAATGCCGGCGTCATGCCCACACCATCGATAACGTTCGCGAGCAACGGCTTGCAGAACGGTGCCGACGCCGTGGCCTTGTACATGGATGACGCGAGCAACTTCGCGAGCGGCGCAGCGGTGACAACTACCAACCTCGTTGATGCGCTGGTATACGACACCAGCGACTCGGACGATGCCGGGCTGCTGGTTCTTTTGAATGCCGGCCAGCCGCAGGTGAATGAAAATGGTGCCGGCAGTGGCGCCGACCATTCCAACCAGCGTTGCCCGAACGGCAGCGGTGGTGCGTTGAATACCGGCACCTATGCACAGTTCGCACCGACCCCGGGCGCGCTCAACGTGTGTGTGGCGCCGGTGCGCTTGCTCAAGATTCACGAAGTTCAGGGCAACGGTCCTGCGAGCCCCGAGGTTGGCAATACGGTTGCAATCGAAGGCATCGTCGTCGGTGATTTCCAGGATGGCGCGAGCGGTACGAATGGCGACCTGAACGGCTTCCATGTGCAGGAGGAGGATGCCGATGCGGATGCGGATGCATCGACCTCTGAAGGTATTTTCATTTTCAACGGCAGTTCGCCTGCCGTCGACGTGCAGATCGGCGACCTCGTGCGTGTGGAAGGCGTGGTTTCCGAGTTCAACGGCATGACGGAAATCACCTCGTTCACAGGCGTGACCGTGCAGAGCTCGGGCAATCCCCTGCCCACCGCTGCAGTCCTGTCGCTGCCGGTATCGTCAGTGGACGATTTCGAAGCCTATGAAGGCATGTACGTGACCTTCCCGCAAGCACTCATCATCTCGGAGTATTTTAATTTCGATCGCTTCAACGAAATCGTACTGACCTCCACAAGGCACCTGACACCCACCGCCGAGTTTGAGCCGGGTGCTGACGCCATCGCCGCCGCGAATACATTCCTGCTCGACAAGATCACGCTCGACGACGGGCGCACGACGCAAAATTCGGACCCGGCCATACATCCGAACGGCAACGCGTTCGATCTGTCGAACCTGTTCCGCGGTGGCGACTCGCTTACCGACGTCACGGGCGTGGTGGACTATTCTTTCGGCCTGTATCGCATTCAACCTACCCAGGGCGCGAACTACGCCAGCAACAATCCACGAACGACGGCACCGGACGACGTGGGCGGTAGCATGCGAGTAGCCTCGTTCAATACCCTGAACTATTTCTCGACACTCGACGACTCGGGCCCAATTTGCGCTCCGTCGCAAGACCAGGACTGTCGCGGTGCCGACAATGCCGAAGAATTCACACGGCAGCGCGACAAGATCATCGCCGCGCTGGTCGCCCTGGATGCGGACATCGTCGGACTGCTCGAGATCGAGAACAACGCCAACGATGAGGCAGTCTTGGACCTCGTTGCCGGGTTGAACGACGCAACGGCACCAGGGACGTATGACTTCGTGGCGACGGGTTCGATCGGGACTGACGCGATCAAGGTCGCCCTGTTGTATCAGCCTGCATCCGTTTCCTTGCTCGGCGGCTACGCCATTCTCGATTCGTCGGTCGACAGCCGATTCATCGATACCAAGAATCGGCCAGTGCTGGCGCAAACCTTTATCGACGATACGACCGGTGGCGTGCTCACGGTCGCTGTCAATCACCTCAAGTCGAAAGGCTCAGCTTGCAATGACGTCGGCGACCCGGACACGGGGGACGGCTCGGGCAACTGCAATCTGACGCGAACGGCGGCAGCGGCAGCACTCGTCGACTGGCTCGCCGGCGATCCTACCGGTAGTGGCGACAACGACTTCATTGCAGTAGGTGACTTCAATTCCTATGACAAGGAAGATCCGATCGATACCATCCTGGCGGGTGGCTACACCGACCTGATCCAGGCCTACCGCGGCGAGGATGCCTACGGTTATGTTTTCGACGGCCAGATCGGCTATCTCGATTACGCGTTGGCAAGTGCCAATCTGTCACCGCAAGTGACCGGCGCGACCGAATGGCACATCAACGCGGATGAACCTGACCTGCTCGACTACGACACCTCGTTCAAGGGGCCGAACCAGGATGCCATTTATGCACCTGATGCGTATCGCGCATCGGATCACGATCCGATCGTTGTCGGGCTTGAGACCTGCGATGAGATTGCCCCGACGATCGACGCGATTTCCGTCACGCCGAACGTGCTCTGGCCCGCCAATCACAAGTACGTGGATATCACGGCAACGGTTCTGGCCAGCGACAACTTCGATCCGGACCTCACGGTGACACTCGTTTCGGTCACATCGAACGAACCGGATAACGGCGTGGGAGACGGCAATACCGATAACGACATCGTCACCGTCGATGATTTCAATTTGATGTTACGCGCGGAACGTTCGGGACGCGGCAGCGATCGGGTGTATACGCTGACTTACATTGCAACGGACGATTGCGGCAATGACTCGGAAACTGCGTCTGCGACGGTTACAGTGCCGCACAGCAAGGGAAAATAGGGAACGACGATTCAGCAGCCTGGGGCTTTCGTTTTCGCCCAGGCTGGCTTCGCTTCAATAAGACGACGGGCCGTGATCGGCCCGTTTTCTTTTGCAATGTTTGGTGCCGGCACCAGGAGTCGAACCCGGGACCTACTGATTACAAATCAGTTGCTCTACCGACTGAGCTATACCGGCCTTGGTCGCCGAAACGGCGGGGGAGCGGGATTATTCCGGTTTCAGCCCCCCCTGACAAGGGCTTAGCCGACTATTGTGGGCAGGTCGCCTTGTCGCGTAGCAGGACCCGGTCTTCGCCGTATTTCTCCATGATCGCCCCGGCGCCCTTGCCCGGCGGCAGGCCGATATCGACGAAAAACACGTCGCCATCCCGGGTTCTGGCTGATATTTCGGCGGGCAGATCCAAAGACCTCGCCTGCAGCTCGATCTTCTCGGCGCGTTCGACATCGCCGAACAGACCCAGCGATATTTTCAGGCCTTCATCCTCGGTACGGACCAGGTAAGCATCTCCCAGCCCCCCTGCTTTCAATTGTTCCAGAATCTTGTTGGCGGCGGCCTCGTCGGGGATGTTGCGAATCTGAACCCAGTGGCCGACGAAGATCTGCCCGACCATCGTACGCAAGGACGTTTTCATGCCTTCATTGGAATATTCGAGAACCGCCGTGTCGGCGTCCGCGCTGTCGCGAAATGGACCGATCGACACGCAAGAACGACCCACTACAGCCTCCAGTGCTGATGCCTCGCCCGATCCCAACACAGCGCCAACGCTGGCAACCGTATCGCTGTCTCTGTCGACGGTGACTTCGAGTGGCGGACCGAGATCGGATTCTTCGACGAAGGCAACGCCGGGCTGCGCCTCTTCTTTAACGAAATAGCCCCACATGAAGTAGAGAATGTTGGCGAGTAGCAGAATCAGCAGGATATTCTTCATGGATCGTTTTCCAACATGTGTGCGAGCCCGCTCAGTACCAGGTTCGGGCGATGCAGCGCAGGCTGTTCAAGCGCACCAAGAATGCGCGACGCTCCTCCGCCGGTCAAGACGATTATCGGTTTGCGCGTACTGGCACTTAGTGTTCGATAGGCCCGTTCGACCGCACCCGTTATGGCGTTTTCAGCGCCTTCACGAACAGCAGCACTCGTGTTGCGACCGAACATCTTGAGCGGGTCTTTGGTGCTTTTTCCCGATGCTTTTACGAGCGGAATATCGCTGGTCGCGGACGATAGGGCGTTCAGCATGGTTTCCATACCCGGAATGATCTGGCCGCCGAGGTGCACACCTTCACGGTCGATCGCATCGATCGTAACCGCCGTTCCTGCATCGACGACCAGGCACGCCGACCCCACCTCGGCCCAGGCACCGATCATCGCCACCCAGCGATCCACGCCGAGACGCCGGAATTGCCGGTAACTGTTCGTCACTCCCCAGCCGCGCTTTTCGCTGCGCGCGAAACGCACATCCAGGTTGCAGTGCATACCGATGACACCCGACAAGCGCGTCGCAAAACTCGTGCCGGCGACATTGCTTGCGTAAACCGCATCCACCCGGCGCGGCAGCCGGGTGGTTAAAACGGAGAGTCCCTGCTGGCGAATATCGTCTTGCGAGATGTGCCCTGTTCGACGGACTTCGCCGTCGTCCAGAACACCCCACTTCAATCTTGAGTTACCGACATCGAGCAGCAATGCGCTCACTGGCGTGGTTTCCTCGATCCGGCGATAACTATGGTTCCCGATGTAATTCGCCGAATGCCCGATTCCGGGGTATCGATCAACAACGCTCCGTCGTCGGCAACACCCGCTCCACGGCCCGAAATTTGCGTACGCCCCGTGTCGATCGTTATCTCCCTGCCCAGCAACCAGTCGTACCGCGACCAACGTTCTGCAACGGTCGCAAATCCGAACTTTTCATAGTCGCCAAAAGCCTGTAACAAATAGGTCGTCATCTTCCCGGCAAGCTCTTCGTGGCTGGGCACGGCAACGCAAACACTCTTGAGGTCGACCGTACGCCGGGCCCAGTCGGACTCCAGTCCAAAGTCCAGCTTGCCCGGTAAATCAATGTTTACGCCAAGCCCCGCTACAACCGTGACTGCAGTGCCGGACTGGTTTTGAACTTCGGTCAGAATGCCACCCAATTTCCCCTCCATCGCCACCAGGTCGTTCGGCCACTTCAATTCCAGGTTACTTGCGCCGAGTTCTTCGAGTGCATCGATCGCCGCCAGCCCCAGCGCCAGCGTTAGCGCAGGAAGATTGTCCGGCCGGGCGGCAAAGGTATAAGCGACCGACATGCATAAACCGCTACCCGGCGGCGACTGCCAGGTTTTACCGTGGCGGCCGCGACCCGCAGTCTGGTTGCTCGTCACGGCAATGTTGATGGTGCCCGGTGCGGGCCCCGGTTTTCGCATCAGGTAACTGTTTGTCGAGTCGATCTCGGCGAATGCCTCAATGTCTGCAAGCCTCTCCGAGCCGTTTGCGAAGCGCCGGATCGCGTTTACGTCAAGACTGATCATCGCCCTTACTTGAGTCCTTGCGGCGAAAAATCATCAACCTGTTGTTGCGGTGTTCAGTGCCAGCTCGCATACGTTGAATATTTGATCGGTGCCAGAAAATAATGAGCATGGCCATCACAACTGTGTAGATGAACAAGGGCTGCTGGTCCGGCAGAACAGCGACGCCAAGGAATATCGGCAAAGCCGTCGCGGCACTCATTGTTGCAAGCCCCACGAATCCCGACAAAACCAGTACCCAGGCCCACACAAGCAACAGGCCGAGAATCAGGCTCGGACTCAGTATTACCATGGTACCGACGAAAGTTCCGGCGCCCTTGCCGCCCTTGAAGTCGTGAAATATTGGCCAGACGTGACCCAGTACGGCCGCCATCGCGCAACAAATGGTAAGCCAGGCTCTCGAGAGCATCGGGTCTTCGGGTATGTACGGCAGATGTAGTTCCGGCACGATGCCGGCGCCGATCACGCCTTTGCCGATATCGATAATCACCACGCCGAGCGCGAAAAAGACACCCTGGGTACGCAAAGCATTGGTACCCCCGGCGTTGCCGCTGCCCATCGTTCGGATATCGACGCCGCCGCGCAAGCGGCCCATGACCATCGCGCCCATCACGGAACCGATGAAATAGCTGATCAGGAATTTGACACCCAGTTCCAACATTAAGGCGCATCCGTTTTTATGGGAGAAAACTCGCCAGCATTGTAGCATCGGCAAATGCCAGCAGACACGTTGCACCTGTTTCTCAATCCGACGGCCGGTCGTGGCCGCGCGGGCCGGCGCCAGTCCCGGATTATTGAACTGATGGGCCAAAGCGGACTGGCAATTGAGTGCCATACGAGCCGGTCGCCCGGCGATCTCGAGGAACAGGTACGCCAGCATGTCGATAACGGCGCGAAACGTGTCGTTGTTGCGGGCGGCGATGGCAGCATCCACGAAGCGGTCAACGGCCTGCTGAGATCCAGGAATCGGGCGGCGTTCGGCGTTATTCCGACGGGCACTGGCAATGATTTCGCGAAAGCCTGCGATATTCCGCTCGACTGGGAACACGCCGCACGATTGCTTGCCGACCGGATAGCCGCCCGGGCGACACCGAGGAAAATCGACGCAGGGCGTTTTAACGATCGCTTCTTCGCTAACGGTGCCGGTGTCGGCTTTGACGCGAAAGTGACGCGTATCGCGCAATCGATGCGCCTGCCGATCGGAGATCTTGTCTACCTGCTGGCGATTTTCAAAACCATGGCCGGCGGAATTGCGAGCCCTAAACTTCGAATCAGCGCGGATGACTATGTGTGGGACGGTCCGTTAACCCTGGCGACTGTCAGTAACGGACCCTGGGTCGGCGGCATGTTTCACATCGCGCCCGGCGCCGACAATTCAGACAACATCCTGCAATTGCTCATCGCAAAACCCGTCACGCGCCGACGCATCCTGACCTTGCTGCCCAAATTAATGAATGGCGAACATCTGCAGGAGGCCGAAATAATCCACCGGCCGGTCACACGCCTGACAATAAAAGCAGAGTTGCCGATTGCATCGCATCTCGACGGCGAAGTTCAGCCGCTGCAGACCGATTTCGAAGTCAGCGTTCTACCGGGCGCTCTGGATTTGCTTTGACGTCGGCCGCGAGCCGAGATAAATCGCGATGAGCGCAAGGCTTGCGCCTGCGAGCTCAATCACCGTCATCTCCCGACCGAAAATCAGCACGTCCCAGACGAAACTCAAGGTTGGTTGCAGCAAGAGTGCAATGCCGGCCTCGACTGCAGTCACTTCCGACAAGCTGCTTGCGATGAACAACCACCCGAGGCAGTGCGACAGTACGCCGTAGCCAACCAGCCACCCAAAATCCTCGTACGTTCCGATGGCCAGCGATTCCCCTTCAGCCAACACCGTTATAGCCAGAATCACGGAACACATCATGGACACGACGGCCATCTCGCGCGTCGGCACGCGAAAGCTCGAACCCTCCCGTATCAGCCGCAGTGTCAGCAAGTAGCATGCGTATGCCAGCGCCGTCAGCAATCCGAGAACAACGCCGAGCTTGTAGTCCTTCGGCAGCGCAGCCCAGTCGAAACCGACAATCATGGCGAGACCGAGTAGCGCGAGAGGCACCGCCACGATCTGTGCGGTTCGTGGTACCTGCCGCAGGAAAACGATACCGGCGATCATCATGAAAAAGACCTGGAAATTGGCGAGCAAGGTCGACAGGCCGGGGCCAACGTAGATGATGCTGCGATGCCAGAACCAAAGGTCCAGCGAAAGAAACACTGACGCAGCGACCAGCAACCACCAGGCGCGTTTTGACAGGTGTAATTGCCTGCGCGTCACTAGCAGGTAGATTACAAGCGCTGCACCGCCGATCAACACACGGTAAAAGCCGCTGACGGAAGGTGCAACGTCGACGAGTCGTACCCAAACGGGTGACAGGCTGATCAGCGCCGCGCCTATGAATAATCGCAGCGTCGGATTGGCCAAAAGGTTCACTGCGATTTCAGCCAGCGGTCGCGATTCGAGATGGCAGCAGCTGGCGCATCGTTGGATTCGACCAGGTAACAGGTGTCCTCAGGCGCCGCCGCCCACCGTAGCTTCAGGGTCAGCAATTCGTCGCCGCGGAACAGCGTCAGCACTGACCTGTCGCCCGGCCGATAACGGCGGATTCGAGTATCGCTCCCGGATACGTCGACACGAACGCCGTCAAGCGCAATCAGTTCGTCGCCCGGTGAAACGCCGGCGACCTCGGCGGGTCCGCCGTTTGCAAGACTGGCAAAGGTCGCTTTGCCATTACGCATTTCGAGGTTCGCACCGAGCCAGACGACAGGCAGTTTGCCCTCGTCAACCGAATCTCCGCCCTTGTCATTGCGGCCCTTGGACTTGCGCAAGCGGTAGTCGACACCGTGTTCGGACAGCAGTTGTTCAAGCGGCAGTTCGCCGGTGCCGCGCACGGTGGCGTCGAAGAAATCGCCCAGATCGAGACCCGAGACTTCCGCACTCACCTCTTCCAGCCCGCGCTCCGGCATGCCCTCCCCGGTTTCTCCCCACTTCGCCCAGCACACCCGCATGACATCATCCAGGCTGATGCGCCCACCGGTTTCGGAACGAAGTTTCAGGTCCAGGGCCAGCGCGATCAAAGCGCCTTTCGCGTAGTAACTCACAATCGCGTTCCCGGCATTCGCGTCCGGTTTGTAGAATTTTGTCCACGCATCAAAACTGGAGTCAGCGACGCTTTGCCGACGACGGCCAAGGCCGCGAATGACGCGCGTAATCATCTGTCCGAGCAGCTCCCGGTAGTCCGATTGTGAAATGAGCCCCGAACGCAGCAACAGCAGATCATCGTAGTAGGACGTGATGCCTTCGAATACCCACAACAGTTCGGTATGCGTTTCCTGGGACAGGTCGTACGGCGTGAACGCCGCAGGTTTCATGCGTTTGACATTCCACAGGTGAAAATACTCGTGGCTGACCAGGCCCAGGAAGGTGCGGTATTCGGGAGATACGCCCTCATCACCGCGAATCGGCAGGTTGTCACGGCTCGACACGAGGCTGCATGACCAGCGGTGTTCAAGGCCACCGTGCCCGCTTCCCGGCGCATGCAGCAGGAACACATAGCGATCAAGGTCCCGGGGTATGCCCAGGAATTGCAGCTGAAAAGAACACAAGGTCTTAAGGTCATGACACAGCCGTGCCATGTCTGCCTTGGTATTGCCGCGAATCGCGATGACGTGCGGTATGCCCTCTGCCTGGAACTCGCCGATGGAAAGATCGCCGATCTCGACAGGGTGATCGATAAGCTCTGCATAATCGGCGGCAACGTAGCCACCAAAACCGTACGGCTCCGCGCCGGCCCGGTTCATCGAGGTCACCACGCGCCAGGATTTGAACTGCGGTAATTCAGCCGCCTCAATTTCCAATTGGCACTCAAGCTCTTCTTGCCCTACCACTGCGGGAAACATGCAAGACCCGTTGAAGTACGCATGGGTATTGTCGAGGTGCGCGCCTCGAACACTCTCGTCGTGCGCGTAAATCTCCAGCACCAGCGTTACCGCCCGGCTGCTCGCTTCTGTCTGCCAACGGCTCTTGCCCAGTTTTGTGACTGCGCAATTGACGCCGTCGGATTCCGCGCGGATAGCAACAACGTTTCGCGCATAGTCCCGGATCATGTAGCTACCGGGTATCCACGCCGGCATCTCAAATACCTGGCCCTTTGGGTCGGGGCTCTCGACGGTCAGTCGCACCTCGAAAAGGTGCGCGGCAGGATCAAGCGGACGTATGCGGTAATGATGCGAGTTCTTCATCTTCAATTTACCGGACGGGCTCGGTCAGTTTTAACGTCAGGCACTTGGCGGAACCTCCTGCTTTAAGAAACTCCGACAGCTCAACCTCGTGAACTTCGAAACCCTCGAGCATCAGTCGAGCTTTGAGTGAGTCCGACGCTCTGTTCAAAATCACATGATTGCCTATATTGACCGCGTTACACGCAAAACTGCCGGCATCTGCCGTGTCAGCGATGATGCGTTTGTGCGGAGGCACCCGGCTTTCAATCGCGATCCGCGAGTCGTAGTCGAAAGCGGGTGGGTGATACAGCAGGTACCCGTCCGTGAGCGGGCAGAAACAGGTATCGATATGGTAGAACCGTTCGTCAGTCAGTCGTATTGACACTACCTCGGTATCAAAAAACTTGCTGATTTCTGCGTGGGCTTCAATTTCGGTTCGGAAACCATGCCCGGTCCACAGCCACGGTCCGCGCCGATCGAACAGGCAATCGCCTGCCCCTTCAAAACCGATTTTTTCGTCCAGATCCAACAATTCGAATCCGTAGTCGCTGAACCACTTTTTGAAATGCGGCTCTTCCGGGCGTCTTTCATGCGGCATGAAATGACTGGCAATCGCCTTGTTGCCGTAGACCACGCCCGCATTCGCGGTGAAAACCATGTCCGGCAGATCCGGCTGCGGTTGCATCACCACGATGTCGGCGAACTCGCTGAGTTTTGCTCGCAGCGCATCCCATTGCCGGCGAGCTACGTCCAGGCTCAGGTCATCTTCATGCCCGGCCATCCAGGGATTGATCACGTACTCCACCGTAAAGTGATCCGGTGGGCACATCAGGATTTTTTCTCTGCTCATTCTACTTTTCTTCTTATCCGACAGACCGCAATAGTGTCACGTTCCCTACCGCAATGCAGGCAGGTGAATTTCGGCGAGCATGCAACGCACGCTGCCGCCGGCAGAGTCCTCGATGTTATCAATGGCCGCATGGACTACCCGGCCATTGGCGCGCAGGATCTCGCGTTGACCCGCATCGAGAGAATTCCAGGCCCGGGTCGACATGGCGATAACTCTCTCGCCATCAGTGTTGCGAAGCTCCAGCATGTTGCCGGCAAACGCATCGAGTTGATCGTAGCCGATCAACAAAACATCGTGACCTGTGTTGTGCAGTCTTGCCAAAACGGCCGCGCGCTGGCTCTCATCGGCTATTGTATCGGCGCAAACCACCGCAAGCGCTTCCCCGACGTTCATGACGACATTGGTGTGATAGATTGGAACGCCGTTACGGTCAACCGCGTCGAACGAGACAAGGTCGTAATCCATACGTTGTGCGAAGTCGCCAAGCGGGCCGAGCTGTGTACGAGACGAAAGACAGGCGTAGGCAATCCGGTTGCTCCGATCAAGGACCATGCTTCCAGTGCCCTCAAGGTAGTGCCCGGCATTCTCATGTCCGCTGAGATCCAGAATGTCGCTTACCTGAAAACCGTATTCGCCGGACAGGCTGTCGATGATATCGGCACGGCGCTCCGTGCGGCGATTGGCGGCCTCCATGGGGTACAGGACCACACGGCCGTCACCGTGGAAACTCACCCAGTTATTCGGAAAAATTGAATCCGGCGTGTGCGGCTCCGGCGTGTCCTGTACGACGACCACATTAATGTGCGCGGCACGCAAAGCGTCAACCAGCCCATCAAACTCGCGAATCGCG
>JAOUNH010000139.1 GCA_029881055.1 Gammaproteobacteria bacterium | reverse complement strand
ATGACCAGTACGGCTCGACGGCCGCGCATGGATTCGCGTAGTGGGCCCAGCAATGCGGCAGTCGTTGCCACACAAGCCGGTTCCACAGCAATTTTCATGGACCTGAACAGGAAACCCATGCACTTTCTGAGTTGATCGTCATCGACCGTCACCAGTCGGTCGACATTTTGCCGTGTGAGCTCGAATGAATAGGGCAACGCGAATGGCGCACCCAGGCTATCGGCAATCGTGGCAACCTTTTCGATGCCCTGCGGCGTACCGCTCGCAAAGCTGCGGTGCATTGAGTCCGCACCGACGGGTTCGACGCCGATGATTTCGGCATCCGGCCGCATTTGTCTGACGGCGTTGGCAATACCACCTATCAGGCCACCACCACCGACCGGGATCACGATCGCGTCGAATTCCGGTATCTGCTCGCAGATCTCAACACCCATCGTTCCGGTTCCGAGTGCGATACTCGGACCTTCAAAGGGATGAATGAAATAGCGCCCCTCTTTATCCCGGATCTCTTCAGCCAAAGCGAATGCCAAGTGAACGTCGTCGGCCAACACCACCTCCGCCCCATAAGCAGCGCAGGCGGCCACCCGGAACGGGTTAGCCGAACGGGTCATGACCACTTTCGCTGTCGTGCCGACGGTAGCTGCAGCGAACGCTACCGCGATGGCGTGGTTGCCTGCACTAACCGCCGTTACGCCGCGCATACGCTCCTCTGCCGACAAGCCATGCAGCGTCGCCAGGGCGCCACGAGCTTTGAAGGTTCCAGTCCGCTGCAGAAATTCGAGCTTGGCAAAAACAGTGGTCTTTCCGCCTGTTTTTTCCTCTATAGCGGGGCATTGAAGGACGGGGGTACGAAACACCTGATCGCCCAGCCGTTCACGAAGCGCGTAAATCTCTGCGATTTTAGGTCCATACTCGGCCATTAGTTATGTAAACTCGCACCACGCAACTTGACTTGTGCCCTTCTTAAGAGTGAATTAGCTTCTTGAGGCGAACTGTGGCAGAGAATCCATTGTCGCGAAAGTCGCTAAGAGCCAAAGTATGGAACTAGATGATCTGTCGCAATCCGGGATTCGACGAATAGCTGACTATTCGCCCTACCTGGACCAATTGGCCGGACTCGCCCAGCAAATGGGGCTGAGACAGCGCAGTAACCTGTCCCACGTTGAATCTGCGCTTCGTAGCCACTGGTCCCTGGGCCAGAACAGTATCCTCAGCTGGGTACCTCTGGACCAGAGCATCCTGATCCTGGTTGTTCCCCATTACGCGATTGCCGAATACACGTCGCCACAGGACGGCAACATGCCGCCGAAGGTCTCGCCGCGATTCATTACCGAACTCATCTCGGGAGACCGCCAGCTTACGATCTCCCAGATGCAGAAAGTCGCGCGGTTACTCAATGTTGAACCCACCAAAATTCCGCTGCGAGTGCCCCTGGAAGGCAGCGTGGTGGAAACGAAAATCATCGAGAAGATGATTCGCAAGTACGGCATCAACTTCGTTCCCAGTCGCGCGGTGACTTTGTTCGATATTGTCGGTTTCAGCCTGTTGACGCCTTTTGAACAAATGACGCAACTCAACAGTCTGTCGTACTCGCTGAACTCAGCGCATGCCAAAATGCTCGAAGCCGACGTGAACATCGACTTCGCCCGTTCTTCGAGTGGTGATGGATTTTATATCTGGAATCGCGACGAAGGCCTGGAAGCGAGTATCAATCTGTATCATTTCATGCACATTGTGCTCGCAGATAATGCGATTGCGCGCAGCAAATCCTCATCGAAAGCCGTGCCAAGACTGCGCGCCTGCTTTCATGTCGGGAGTTGCTACGAATTCCACCAGGCCGAAGGCCTGAATCCGACCACACACGATTTCATTGTCGGAGATGTCACGATTGAACTTGCCCGTATGATCGACGCGGCCCTGCCCGGCCAGATCCTGGTTGGTGATTTCCTGGCTGATATCGAAACAGAAAACGATAAAGGTGAAGTTTCCGTCCAACCGAATGTTGATGCGGTGACATTTCTTCAGCGCGCACAAGGCGATCTGTCGCGCCTGAGCGGTATCGTTCTATCCGGCGAACGCGTCACCGCAATCAAGTGCTACCTGACGGGCGAAAACATGGGCGGCGGTCAGTTCAATATTCGGCGGCTGACCATAAAGGACAAGCACGGTCTGTCCCGCGTAGCGTTCAATGCCAAGGTCAATATCTACCGGGAAACGGCGCAGCCCATTTTGCTCGGTATTCAGGACAAAAAGTTGATTTCTCCGCCTGCGCCTAGTTCGCCGCTGCACGCATAACGTCGATCGCCATTCCGTCGCTGAGCCCTTCGGCGCCCCGAATCACAACGTCGTCCCCGGCAACCAGGTCACCAAAAACCTCGATGAGGTCTCCTGCGCCCATACCAACAATGACTTTAACTTCCTTGACGGTTGCATCCTCGGTTACCTTAAACACCGAAGTACCATCGCGGCGCAGTACCAGAGCATCCCTTGGCACAGCCAGGACTTCTTTCGCTTCCGCCGTCGGCATCGTCACTCGAACACTCTCGCCTACCGTCCAAAGCTCCGGATCTGCATCAATGCGAACTTCAAACATGTGCGATTGCGGATTCCCAAATGGCACGATCGTGCGAATCGCGGCCTTGCTCTGACGATATTCGTTGCCAATCGGCAGTACATCGCCTTTTCTAATGAAGTTGACCGTTCGTAGTGGCGCCCTTGCGATCACCTCAAGCGATTTCGGGTCCACGAGCCGAACCACCTCGTCTGCAACATTTAGTCGCTCTCCAAGGTTCCGGAGTCTCTCGGTTACGACACCATCGAAAGGCGCCCTGATCTGGGTGACGTGCATCGAGATCTGCGCATACCCCAATTGCGCTTGCGCAATCTCGTGGTTACTTTTCGCGACGGCAAGATCTGAAACGGTCTTGTCGTACTGACTTTTCGCCGACAGGTTGCGCTCAGAAAGTTGTTCAAGTCGCTGCAACTCGGATTCGAGGAAGGTAACGTTGGCCTGCTCGCGGGCGACGAGACTCTTCGCCTCCATCTCACGAATCTTGAAAGTGAAATCTTCGAGGCGCGCGACGGTATCGCCTTCCCTGATCTCCGTACCGACTTCAGCGATCCACACCAGTTTTGCCTCGAGTTCAGACGCCAGGCGTGAATCGTTGCGGCTGACGACCGTACCTGGCACCTCTACTGACGGCGCCAGCATCTCCATTGTCGCACTCTCGGTAATGACTCTCGCCGGCCCGAACTGCTGTGCCTCAACACTGAGTGCGAGCGCTGACATCGTCAACGCAAGGAGTCTGAGTAAATATTCTGTTCTGGTCTTCATCTAGCTAACCGTTACTACGTCGCCCGCGACAATCGCGGCGGACCTGCGAGTTTCGCCCAATCGCAGCAGGCTTGGAAGGAAAATCAAGGTAAACAATGTGCTGACAGTCATGCCGCCAACGATGACAGCGGCGAGTCCCTGGTAAACCTCCGTGCCCGGTCCCGGGATCAACAACAACGGCAGCATACCGAAGAGGCTCGTTAATGTGCTCATGAGAATCGGCCGGAGCCTCCGCCGTATGGCCTGTTCGACCGAGCTGCGACGATCCATTCCTTCGCGCTCCGCAACGCGCGTCTGGTGCACCAGCAGAATCGCGTTATTGACGACGAGCCCGAGCAAGGTAATAAAGCCGATCATCGTCAGCAGATCCATCGGCAAATTCATGAGGCGCAGCAACGCGACGCCACCGACCATCGCCAGGGGCAAGGCGGCAATGACGAGAAAGCTGTCGACAAACGAGCGGAACAGGCCGCTCATAAGCAGATACAACACGATGATTGCCAGCGTAAAGCTGCGCGCCATACTGCCGAGCGCTATCTTCAGATCGTCGGCACTTCCGTGATAACTGATCTCGCCGTCATCGGGCAGATAAGCCATGAGTTTTGGCTCCACATGTTCTTTCAGGATGTCCAGACTCTGCTCCAGCGATACCCCTTTTGGCGGCGTGATCGACAAGGTCAGCGATCGTCGACGATCAACACGCCGTATTTGATTTGGTCCGGCGGTGCGCTGGAACTCGACCAGCTGATCCAGTGGCTGAATTCCTCCGCCCGGTGTCGCCAGTGGCGTCGACGCGAGCTGCTCGGGGCTGGTCCACTCCGGCGCGCGAAGCACGATGTCAAGTCGTCGGTCGCCATCGAAATAGTCGCCGACATAAACGCCGTCGCCGACAGCGCGAACCACAGTGGACATCTCCCGTCGATCCCAGCCCGCTTCCGTGATGCGACGTTCGTCCGGTATCAGGCGGAGCTCCGGTTCCGCGATATCGACACCAGGGATAGGCCTGGCCTGGGCACCAGGCAGAAATTCGCTAACCAGGCTGAGTCCTGCACGCCCTGCGGCCAGCATCGCGTCCATATCCACGCTCTGAATATTCAGTTCAATATTGCCGCCGCCACCAACCCGGTCGAATATTCCCCACTGGTCTGCAAAGGCCATCGTGTCCGGGAAACCCGCCAGGATTTCGGAATTCAGTTTTTCAATGAAGGCGTCAGAGTCTCTGGGGTCTGTTGTGCGTCCTCCCGCAAATGCGCTGGACCCGAACATGCCCATGAAATAGGCCTCCAGCCGCGGCTCAGCATCCTCCTTAAGATACGGCGCCATTCTTTCAATCACCACATCGGCAAATTCTTCTTTGCCAGCGGTGACACTTTGACCCGGCGGCATCATGATGAACGCGAAGATCCAGCCCTGTTCCCCTTTCGGCAAATAATCGGCTGGCGGCATGAGCACCAGGGTTAACGCTGTTGCACCGAGAAACAATCCCGCGCTCAGTGACTTGCGGCGGCGACTGCTGTCGGTGACAGTCATGATCCGGTCCGTAATGGAGTCCCACCACCCGCTGTGTAGGTCGTCAAGCCTGGTGTTTCTCAGCCACCGCGATGCTGCCGCTGGTATTACCGTTACAGAGATTATCAGCGACGCGACGACCGCAACTGACAGCACGAGTGCGAGGTCAGCGAACAACTGGCCGGACACATCATTGAGAAACATTATTGGCAGGAAGATGACCACCGTTGTTGCGGTTGAAGCGACCAATGCACCCCATACCTGCGTGGGCCCGTTTAGAGCGGCGTCTTTGCTGTTCTCGCCCATTTCGCGCAGGCGCACGATGTTTTCCAGCACCACAATCGCTGCGTCAAGGACCATACCGGTTGCGAATGCGAGTCCGGCCAGCGAAATCATGTTCAAGGTACGACCCGTGATCTGCATAACCAGGAATGCCGTGAACAGCGATATTGGGATCGCTAGCGCGACAACACAGGTCGCCCGGAAACGTCTCAGGAACCACCACAGGACTCCTATCGCTAATGCGATGCCGAGCATGAGGTTTGTCCGCAGCATCGCTATCGAGTCTTCAATATAGACCGACTCGTCGTAAACCTGGGTGATCTCAAGACCCGCTCTCGCAAGTGCCCCGGTACGCAGCTCCTCAACGGCTGCTTTGAGGCCCTCCATCACTTCGAGTACGTTGACACCCTTCTCAACCTGGGCATTGAACGCAACTGAATCCTGTCCGTTCTGGAACATGTACCCGCTGCTGTCGCGCATTACCACGTCGACGGTCGCAATGTCTCGCAACCGAACCGGATTGCCGTCGCGCCAGTCCAGGACCATCTCGCCAAAATCCGGCAGTTCGTACTGGCCCGCGTACCGCAACGTGTATTGGCGTCGACCGACTTCGCTGAAGCCGCCTGAAATGTCATTATGGTTGCCGGTCAGTTGCGCGAGTACGGGTATCTGTATTCCAAGCGCTGCCGCTTCATAAGGGTCGAACGTGATTCGAACTTCGTTGTCCCTGCCACCGTAGGCATTTGAATTGGATATCCCGGGAACACGTTCGATGCGTGCTTGCACGACTTCCCGCATGAAATCGCTATAGCTCGCCATTGGCCGGGTATTGCCATCAGCAGCAGTCAGGGAAAACCACGCTATCGCGGTCCCGAAGGCGTCCTGTCCTGCAAATATTCTCGGTTCTGTGACGTCGGCAGGATAACGCGCGACCTGATTCAGCCGATTGATGACTTCGATAAGCGCTCGCTGCAGGTCCGTTTCGACCGAGAACATGAGGCTGATACTTGCGGAGCCTCTGGTCGCCGACGACTCCATCTTCTCGAGACCGGGCAGACCGCGCAGCATGTCTTCCTGCGGCTCGAGAATCTCGGACTCGATTTCCTCCGGCGCAGCCGTTCGCCACCCGGTCGTAATCTGGATGAACGAGCGCTGCACGTCCGGAATCATCTGTACGGGCAAATTTGACAGGCCAATAGAACCCATCAACAGCACAAGCAGAACCGCTGCAATTACAGCGACAGGGTTGGATATGGATATCCTGGACAGGTTCATAGTGGAGTCCCCCATGTCGGCACCAAAGAGCCCGTTTTTCTGACCCGGCCGAGGTCCGAGGGTTCGATTTAAAATTGGTCGGGGCGAGAAGATTCGAACTTCCGACCCCCACAACCCCATTGTGGTGCGCTACCAGGCTGCGCTACGCCCCGACCGTTGTGCAAATCCGCGCCTCGCGCGCTTTCGCAGGGCAGCCATGATACGTGCCGCCGCTCGACTTGGAAAGCTCAGGAATTCAGCGCCGCAGGATCTTTAGAACTTGTTCAAGTTCCATGCGTATCTGCTTGATTATCTGCTGACTTTGTGTGACGTCTGACTTGGCGTCGTCGCCCGTAAGGCGTTGACGTGCCCCGCCAATCGTAAAGCCTTCGTCGTACAGCAAACTGCGAATCTGCCGAATAATCAGCACATCCTGACGCTGGTAATAGCGGCGATTGCCTCGGCGCTTTACAGGCTTTAGTTGTGGGAACTCTTGTTCCCAATACCGGAGTACATGTGGCTTTACAGCACACAGGTCGCTGACCTCACCTATCGTGAAGTATCGCTTACCCGGTATTGGAGGAAGTTCGTCGTTATTCCCCGGTTCCAGCATATGCTTCTACTCGGGCCTTTAGTTTTTGTCCTGGCCGGAAAGTCACCACTCGACGAGCGCTGATTGGGATTTCCTCTCCGGTTTTCGGGTTTCTGCCAGGACGTTGTTTCTTATCCCGAAGATCAAAATTCCCGAACCCGGAAAGTTTGACCTGCTCCCCAACTGCAAGTGATGCTCGCAGCTCTTCATAAAACATATCGACCAATTCGCGAGCTTCTCGCTTGTTCAAACCAAGTCCATCAAACAGCGACTCGGCCATGTCCGCTTTTGTCAGTGCCATTTTGATTAGTCTCTTAGAACTGCCGCGAATTGATCTTTCAACTT
>JAOUNH010000138.1 GCA_029881055.1 Gammaproteobacteria bacterium | reverse complement strand
TGCCCGCTGAATATCACAGAACCACGGCACGCGATCTCGCGACACTGTCACGCGCAATCATTGAAGAGTTCCCGGAGTACTATCCGCTGCATGCCGAGCGTGAGTTCACGTACAACGGCATAAAGCAGAGCAATCGAAACTCGCTGTTGTGGCGTGACGATTCGGTTGACGGTCTCAAAACCGGTCATACCGAGGACGCCGGGTATTGCCTGGTCGCATCCGCAAAACGTGACGGTATGCGACTCATTTCAGTCGTGCTTGGCACATCCAGTACCAAGTCGCGCGAGGATGGCACACAGGCACTGGTTAATTACGGCTTTCGATTTTTCGAAACGCGTTTGCTGTTCAAAGCGGACGAAGAAATATCGACCGCCCGAGTCTGGAAATCGGCGAACGAGTATTCCCGCTTAGGCGTGCTCGAAGACCTCTACGTTACGATTCGTCGAGGCAGCTACGAAAACCTCGAGTCGAAACTGGATATTCCGGTGATCGTGGAAGCGCCTCTCGCCATGGGCCAGCCCGTTGCCCAGCTTAGCGTCAGTCTCGACGGCGAAGAACTGATCAACACACCACTAAGAGCGCTGGAAGACAATCCATCGGGAACATTCTGGCAACGCACGAAAGACAGCGTGAGTCTCTGGTTCGAGTGATATGTCCGAAGAGTCCGTCATACAATTTCCGTGTGAGTTTCCAATCAAGATGATGGGCAGGGATACACCGGAGTTTCGTGCAATCGCAATATCGCTGGTCGAAAATCATGTCGGCCCGCTGGCTGAAGAGTCGATACAGATCAACCTGAGCGCCAAGGGCAATTTCGTTTCGGTGACTGTGACTGTGACCGCAACCAGCCAGCAGCAACTCGATGACATATACCGCGACGTCTCCGGACACGAAGACGTACTGATGGCGCTATGAAGACCGTGTTTCGCGGCCGGCAGGACTATGTTCCGCTGTGGCGCGAAATGCAGGATTTCACGGATACGCGCGACGAATCCACACCGGACGAGATCTGGTTTGTCGAGCACCCGCCTGTTTTCACGATGGGTTTGAATGCCAGCAAAGAGCACTTGCTTGCTCCGGGCGATATTCCCGTCGTGCAAATCGACCGTGGCGGCCAGGTGACCTACCACGGACCGGGTCAGCTGATGGTTTATCCGCTGATTGACCTCAAGCGTGCGAACATCGGCGTACGCAAACTGGTGACGGCACTCGAGCAGAGCGTCGTGGACCTGGCTGCGGAATTTGATGTCGCTGCCGTCGCTCGGGCCGATGCGCCGGGTGTTTACGTGGCTGGCGACAAGCTTGCGAGTGTCGGGCTCCGAATCCGGCGCGGATCGAGTTTTCACGGCATGGCCCTGAATGTCGATGCGGACCTTGAACCCTTTACGCGCATTAACCCCTGCGGCTATGCGGAACTCAAGATGACGGACCTGAAGCACCTGGGAATCGGCCTGTCGCTTGAGGATGCTGCGCAGAGGTTGCTGCCGCATTTTCTGCGGCACCTGGGGCTCGAAATTGAGGAGGCACAACCGAAATGATCCAGGCCTCATGCCATTGCGGTGCCGTGCGCATCGAGATCGACTCGCCTCCGGAAACGCTCACCCAGTGTACGTGCTCTATTTGTCGCAGGTACGGTGCCCTCTGGGCCTATTGCACCCGCGAAACCGCGCGCGTTGTGTCAGGACACCGCTCCGAAATGCCCTATGCCTGGGGCGACAAGCTTATCGAGTTCTATCACTGCAGTATCTGTGGCTGTTTGACGCACTACGAGGACATCGAGAAGCTTGCGGAAAGCAGGATTGCAGTGAATGCAAGAATGATTGCGCCGGAGGACATTGCTGGCCTGCGGGTAAGAACCTTCGACGGTGCTGACACGTGGCAGTACCTGGATGAGTAATTCCGAGGACTGGTGATCCGCCTAACGTAAAGACTGAGTGACATTGTCAGTATGATCGCAAGCAGCGCCACGATCGCAGGCACCGCCTGCACAAACAGGATTGACGGTTTCGCTGTAACCGCACCGAAAATGCCGGCAACAATGACACAACTGAGAAAAAACACGCGGATCGGAAAACCGTCCTGCTTGCGGACCAGGCTCCAGATCAGGCCTGCCGCAAGAAAACTGTTGTAAAGACCCTGGTTCGCGGCGAGCGCAACAAGACCGTTAGCCAATTTCTTTATAGGTTAACCCTCGGGATATGCCTGCGGTGCACTTTAGAGGTTCTGATCAAGGAGCTCGAGAATAATCTCGATCTGCACCTGGGCCTCCTGAACCTCGGCCAAATAACGCGCTGAATTCCCATGACTGCGATTCACATACCCCATCAGCACCCTGTTGTTGCGAAAGCGCAGTAGATCTTCGGGTGTAGCAACCGGCAGGAAAAGCATCGAATTACTAATGTCGCAGCCGGGACGCGAGGGCTGGTCAATACATTCTTCGCGCGTGAAGTCTTCAGCCCCTATCCAGTATGGCCCGCCATCTTTCGCGGCTTCCTGCCAGACGATCATTGCCCACTCGAACATATACTCGCGATCTTCCTGCGCATCTTCGAGTATGTTGACGAACGTTGTCAGCGCTTCGCGAAGCTCCCTGTCCTGCAGAATTCCAAGTTTGCCGGCACTGGTCAGCGCATCGACCGACCCGCGCACTGCGTCAAACGTACGCGGGTGAGCAAAATATCGTATGTGCCGTTCGACCTCGTCTTCCGCCAGTGCAAGTATTTCACTATCGGAAAGCGCCACCAGCTCCGCCGCATAGCGCAGGGCGTTTTCATGGACCCGGACGACGGACGCCGCGTCGTCCCGGTTGGCCAGGAATTCGATTTGCAGGGATCGCAGTATCTCGTGCTCTTCGATCCGCTGCTTTCTTTCATCCCACCACGCGTCGATTGCGAACGCGAGCAGTATGCTGACAATGATGGCCACAGCTTCGACCGATATGCGTGCCCAGGGTATGCTTTGCTTGCTTGTCATGATGATCGATACTCTGATTGCAGTGCTGCGAGTCGTTCCGCCGTACCGATGTCTGCCCACCGGCCTTCGTAAAGGGAACCCTGAAGCTGTCCGGCATCCGCCGCCTTGCGGAACATTGGAGCGACCGAAAACCGGCCGGGTTTGCAGGTTGCGAAAAATTCGGGGCGGTACACCGTAAACCCGCTATACGTCAACTCGGGGGCGGCACTGTTACATACGCGTCCGTCGCGCAGATCGAAATCACCGTGCTCGCGATAGTCCGGCTTCGGCACCAGTACCAGGTGTGCCAAGGCGTCGTCCTGCAGGACCATGTTCGGGATTGGCATGTCCGTAAGGATGTCGGCATTCACGACTAGAAACGTTTCATCGCCGAGTAGCGGCAACGCCTTGTAGATTCCTCCGCCGGTCTCGAGGACGTTGCCGGTCTCGTCGCTATACGAAACGTTCAATCCATAGGCTGACCCTGTACCCACTCGCTCGACAATTTTCTCACCCAGCCAGCCGAGATTGATGACAACGTCTTTAATTCCCGCGTCGCGCATCTTTTCGAGGTGTCGCTCCAACAAGCTTTGACCGTGAACCTCGACCAGCGCTTTTGGGATCGAATCGGTCAGGGGTTTCAGCCGTTCGCCCCGCCCTGCCGCCAATATCATTGCGATCATCCAGCATTGCCCCAGGCCGGCAATATCCTGTCCCGAATCAGGTTCGCAACGAAATCGAGTTCTGCGTAGCGCGGACCCACGTCGACGATGTACTCGAGTGTGCGCGGCACATCCGCAAGGTAGGCGGACTTACCGTCGCGATGATTCAAGCGGCAGAATATCCCGGCCGCCTTCAACTGGCGCTGTACACCCATCAGCTCGAAATAACGCATGAATCGCGGTTCGTTTACCTGCTTGCGGGTCTTGTCACTGAGGTTTTGATAGTAGTCAAGGGCCCACTGACGGACTCGCCCGGCTGGCCAGTGGATGTAACAATCCTTGAGCAGGCTCACGAGGTCGTAGGTGAATGGCCCTTCAACAGCATCCTGGAAATCGAGGATGCCCGGATTGCTGTCCGCCATCACCATCAGGTTGCGAGAATGGTAATCGCGATGCACAAACACTTGTGGCTGACCCAGCGCATTTTCAACGAGGACATCGCAACATACCTGCCAGGCCCGCTCTTCATCATCGCTGAATTCGATATTGAGGTGCGTGCCACACAGCCAGTCATGAAACAGGGACATCTCGAACCGCAATAACTTTTCATCGTAAGGCGGCAGGATTGATTGATACGCCTCACCACGACGCTGCATCTTCAGTAGCGCGTCGATCGCGGCTGAGTAAAGCGTGTCAGCAGCATCGGGATCACTCCGCAGGCGATCAAGATACTGTTCACTGCCGAGATCCGTGAGCAACAGAAAGCCCTGCTCCATATCCGCCTCGACGATACGGGGCGCATTGAGTTGCATCGCCTCGAGGTAGCCGGCGACGCGAACGAAGGGTAAACAATTCTCCTGCGACGGCGGTGCGTCCATCGCGATAAAACTTTCCGTCCCGTTTCGTAATCGAAAATAGCGCCGAAAACTCGCATCGGCGGACGCGGGTATGGGGTCGCAGCCGGCGACCGCGGCAATGCCATCTGTCCATCGGCTGAGGGCGGCCCGGCGAGGGTCCGCGGAACTGTCTGGCGGCTTAATCTGAAATCTCCGTAACGCGTTGAAGCACCTAGAAAACTATGCGAAGGTAACAAATAAGAATGCCTGTTAACATCCCGTTCTGGTACCTGACCTGATAATCAACTTGTTCCCCAGATTCCTGATAACGATGCTACTCCTGCTGGCAGCCGCGAGCGCCTTCGCGGCCGAACCGCAATCCTGCCGAACCTCGATGGATCCGCTGCTGTCGCCGGAGTCGTCGCAGCTACTGACGCCGCTGGCGAACCCGGAGACCATCCTGCTTGAGGCTGGCAGCTTTGAGGCACAGCTTGGTGACCTGCCGACCGCCGTGATGTCGGGGGGCGTGCTGTTACGAAAGGACGACAAGCTCGCAGGTGCTGAGACCGCGCGTTATGACCCGCTGCAAAAAGCCATACACCTTGAAGGTGGCGTTCGCTACCAGGATCCGGGTACCCAGGTTGTCGGCGAATCGGCCGAATTCGCCTACGGCTCAGGGCGCATCCGGTTTGAGGGCGCCGAGTTCTCCGTGGGCGAAAGCAGCGGGCGCGGCGCGGCCGATGCCATTGAGATCAACCAGAACGGCGTACTGATCTTCGACGGTGTCGATTACACAACCTGTCCACCGGGCTCTGAAGACTGGCTCATGCACGGCGAATCGATCGAGCTCGATACGAACAAGGGCGTGGGTACTGCCAAGGGTATGAAACTCGAGTTCAAGGGCGTGCCGATCCTGTATGCACCCTACCTGTCTTTTCCCATCGGCGATGCGCGCAAGTCCGGAATCCTGACGCCGGAGATTGGCAGTTCGGGGCGCAGTGGCAATGAAATTCGTGTGCCCTGGTACTGGAATATTGCGCCAAACTACGACGCCACGATCACGCCGCGACTTCTGACGAGTCGTGGCCTGCAGATCGGCGGCAATTTTCGTTACCTGACCGGGAAAAGCGACGGGATAGTCGCAGCTGATTATCTTCCGGATGACGACATCACCAGCGAAACGCGCTACCAATACCGCTATCAGCATCGCACGCTCTTCGGCAACGGCTGGCGTAATCGCATCAACCTCATAGAGGTTTCGGACAGTCAGTACTACGAAGACCTTGGCGGCAGCCTCAGCGCATCGAGTATCACGCACCTCGATCGCAACCTGCGATTTGACTATTACTCACCGAATTTCACGGTCTTCGGTCAGGCGCAGGATTACCAGACAATAGACGATGCCATCCTGCCCGAAGAGCAGCCGTACCGGCGACTCCCGCAGGTGCTGATCAACGGGCGCTGGGATGCGCCGCTCGGCCTGCGCTTCGGTCTCGACGGTGAGGTCGTCAATTTTGACCGTGACGTCGGCGTCACGGGTTGGCGACTGAATGCGAGGCCAAAGCTCGACCTGCGTATCGGGGGACCGGGTTGGTTCATCACACCAGGTTTCGAATACGACCATACACGTTACGAGCTCGAGAACACCCTGCCAACCGACAGCGTTGACCCGTCCCGGTCCGTACCGATATCGAGCCTTGACATGGGTATGATTTTCGAACGCACTGCAGTGAACTCGCCACGCATCAACACGATCGAACCTCGCCTTCTGTACGTCAGCATTCCGTTTCGGGACCAGGACGGACTGCCGGTGTTTGATACGATCACCCCGGACATCAACCTGGTGCAGCTGTATCGCAAGAATCGATACCTCGGCATCGATCGTATCGGCGACACCGAGCAACTCAGTCTTGGCATCACCTCGCGCATACTCGACTTGTCGACAGGCCGCGAACTGATGTCGGTGACAGTCGGACAGCAGCTCTACTATGGAAATCGCCTGGTGACATTGCCCGGCGATACGATGGCGACGTCCGAGACTTCAGACTACATCGCGCAATTGCGTTTCCTGCTTTTCAGGAACGTCAATTTTGATTTCGGACACCAGTGGGGCACCGGCATCAGTGGTACGACAAAGTCTGAAGCGAGGCTGCAATACCGACCGGCAACGAACAAGATATTGAACCTGGCCTACCGCTTTCGTCGAGATTCGCTGGAACAGGGCGATGTATCGTGGTCCTGGCCGGTTGCCAGTCGCTGGAATTTCGTCGGACGTTACAACTATTCGTTCCGTGACGAAGCCGAGCTCGAACAATTTTTTGGACTTGAGTACGAAAGCTGTTGCTGGGGCCTGAGACTGGTATCACGGCGTCACATCTCCACGCGCGATGGAACTCGCGATTCGTCCTTCGGTCTACAGCTGGTATTGAAGGGAATGACCAGCGTGGGGACGGCAGCTGACAAACTCCTCGAACGTGGTATTCTTGGCTATTCCGCGGATCTCCGGTAGAAAACTGTGTTAAAAATCAATGTCTTATGCGTCATGGCCGCATTGGCGGCTGCGCCTGTCGTGGTCGCTGCCGAGCTTTCCGAGACCGGCGAATTTCTCGACGGCGTCGCTGCCATCGTTAATGAAGGTGTCGTGCTCAAGAGCCAGTTCGACAAGCAGCTCGAGGCCGTCCGGCAACGCGCATCCGATCAGAACATGCAGCTGCCGCCAGACAAGGTCCTCCGGGAACAGGTCCTCGAGCGCCTGGTCCTTGTCGAGATCCAGATGCAGCGGGCCGCGCGCATCGGTCTGCTCGATCAGATTTCCGACCAGTACATCAATGCTTCTATTCAGCGCATCGCTGATCAAAACGGAATTCCGTTTGACCAAATGCCAAGACTGCTCGCGGAAGACGGTATCGACTACGCC
>JAOUNH010000137.1 GCA_029881055.1 Gammaproteobacteria bacterium | reverse complement strand
TTCGTTTTTCTCCCCGCGAAATGGCGACGTGCCGCCGTCAGGCCAGGTGAATTTTTCTGCACCGTTGTCGGACGAATACATGACGATGGTGTTTTCATCGAGGCCTAACTCCTTGAGCTTGGCCAGCAACCGACCCACCTGCTCGTCATGTTCGACCATTCCATCAGGATAGGTGCCCAACCCGGTCACGCCTTTTGACTCTTCCTTGAGATGTGTCCAAACATGCATGCGAGTTGAGTTCCACCAGAGGAAAAACGGCTTGTCTGACTTTGCGGCCTTCTCAAGGTAGTCGAGCGTTGCCACTGTAACCTCTTCGTCGATAGTCTCCATACGCTTGGTGTCGAGCGGTCCGGTGCTCTCAATTCTTTGCGTGCCATCGGCGTTAGCCCATGTGTGAATCACACCGCGAGTGCCAAATTTCTTCTGCAACGCAGGATCTTTAAAGTAGTCGGGGTTTTCCGGCTCCTGTTCCGCATTCAGGTGATAAAGAGAGCCAAAGAACTCATCAAAACCGTGTGCGGTCGGCAGCGTTTCGTCTGCATCGCCGAGATGGTTCTTGCCGAACTGAGCCGTCATGTAGCCCTGCGCCTTGAGCAACTCGGCGATCGTAACGTCACGAGCCTGCAGTCCTTCCTTGGCACCCGGAAGTCCGACCTTGAGATTTCCGGTTCGCAGGCCGCTCTGCCCTGTAAGAAACGCTGAGCGTCCGGCGGTGCAGCTCTGCTCGCCGTACCAGTCGGTAAACAACGCGCCTTCTTTTGCAATGCTGTCAATACTCGGGGTTTTGTAGCCCATCACGCCCTGGTTGTAGGCGCTGATATTGTACCAACCGATGTCGTCGCCCCAGATCACCAATATGTTGGGCTTCTTGTCTTGCGCGCTGGCGCTGCCTGCGCAGGCCACCAGTACCAATATGGCAGCCACTGATTTGAGGATTTTGTTCTTGTAACTCGGAAACATTGTTTACTCCGGTAGATACGCAGTTCAAAACGGGTTGAAGCGCGAAATAATACGGGTCTTGCCGGGCCACGTCCAATCCGGGCCACCATTAACAGGCCGCGGTATCCCGGAGTGCTATTATGAGCGCCAGGCGCTGAGCCGATAATCATGCCATCGCTGTCTCGGCAGCCTGATGGCGCGGCGTGTAACCGTTCCGTTATTGCCAACTCGAGGTATTGCATGACTTATGCAACGAATTCAATGAGTTCAATGAACAATCCGGTAAGAGCAGGCTTGCCCATTGCCGCCTTGCTACTGCTGCTTGGCGCTTCGGCCTGGGCCGGTGAACAACCCAAACTGGTCCTGCAGATCACTGTCGATGCCCTGCGTGGCGACTTGCCCGGCCGCTACTCCGGTGTGCTGGGTGACGGAGGGTTTCAATACCTGATGGAGCAGGGAATCTGGTACACCAATGCCCATTACCAGCATGCGAACACGGAGACTATCGTGGGCCACGCATCCTTGGCCACCGGCACCGTTCCTGCGGCCCACGGCATGGTTGCCAACGTCTGGTTCGACCGTGAACTGGACCGCCTGGTCTACAATATTGAAGACCCCGACTACCAGCTTCTGACCGTCGGTGCCGATGTAAACGCCAAAACCGAAATTGACCCTACCCAGAGGGCGGCCAAGGTCGAAGGTCGTTCCCCGAACAATATCCTGAGCTCCACAGTTAGCGACGAAATGGCGGTCCACTTTGGGGGACGATCAAAACTCTTTGCCGTTTCGGTGAAGGACCGTGGCGCGGTGTCGATGGCCGGACATGCGGGCAAGGCTTTCTGGTTTTCAAAGGCCAGCGGCGAATTCGTCACCAGCAATTATTACTACGAGCAATATCCAGGCTGGGTCAATGACTGGAACAGACGCAAGCCGGCTGCTCGCTATGCAAACAAATCCTGGACACTGATCCACCCTCAGGCCATGTACTTGTTCGGCGATGCGGATGACCGCGAGTACGAAACCGACTTCCCGGGCTTTGGGCGAACCTTTCCGCACAATTATGGCGCTGCGGACAATAAATACTTCACCACGAAGCTCACTCTGGGTCCTGCCGGTGACGAGTTGACACTGGATTTCGCAAAGACCTTGCTGGTTAACGAGATGCTCGGCAAGGATGATGTACCGGACTATCTGTCAATCAGCTTTTCGTCCACCGATTATGTTGGTCACCTGTTCGGCGCCTCCAGCCTTGAGGCTGAGGACAACATAGCGCATCTGGACCGTACGCTTGCCGACCTGTTTGCATTCGTCGATAAAGAGGTTGGACTGAAAAATACTTTGATTGTTTTGTCCGCCGATCACGGTCAGCCGGAAGTGCCGGGATACCTGCACGAAGTCGGCATCAACAATTCACACTACTTCGATACCGAGGCCCTGGACAAGACGCCCGCCATCACTGCAGTGAAAAAGCAGTTCGGCATCCGCGATGAACTGATCAAAGCCTATTTCCAACCCTACCTCTATCTCAACAATGACCTGATACGCGAGAAGGGGCTGGACCAGGCGAAAGTAGAGCATGCCGTTGCCAGCGAACTGCTGAAGCTCAAGGGTGTCGAATACGCAATATCCAGCACGGAGCTGCGCACAAACAATCTGCCGAACACCCTCATGACGCAATCGATCCTGAAGAACTTTAACCCGAAGCGCTCCGGCGATATCTACCTGGCATTCGAGCCCAACGTTTTCATTAACGACTTCGACGGCCTGACAGTGGCCTCGACTCACGGTTCGCCATGGCGATACGACACGTACGTGCCTGTGTTCGTTGCTGGCGCTGGCTTGCCGGCGATGACAGTGAGTCGCCCGGTTACGCCGTATGACATCGCGGCTACGACAGCCGCCTGGCTCGGCATGAAACCACCTTCGGGTTCAATTGGCGTGGTCCTTCAGGAAGTGATGGAGGATTGATGGGATTGCAAATAAGACGATAATGACGCGATGAAAAGGCCCGACCTTGCCCGCTATCACCGGCAATCCCTGCTGCCCGGTTTCGGTGAGTCGGGGCAACGGAAGTTGCTCGACTCGACCGTCCTGTTACTGGGCTGTGGCGCACTGGGCAGCGTCGCCGCCGACATGCTCGCGCGTGCCGGCGTCGGTCACCTGATCATCGTTGACCGCGACTTTGTCGAACTCACAAACCTGCAACGGCAGGTGTTGTTCGATGAGCAGGACGTTATCGATTCGATACCGAAGGCCGAGGCAGCGAAACGCAAACTCGCGAAAATCAATTCGGGAATCAAAGTCACGGCGATCGTCGACGACATTAATCACACGAATATCGAACGCTACGCCAGGGGCGCTGAGGTCCTGTTGGACGGTCTCGACAATTTTGAGACCCGTTACCTCGCGAATGATTTTGCAGTTAAGAACGGAATTCCCTATGTATATGGCGCGGCCGTTGGCACAACGGGCATGGCCTTCACCGTAATACCGCACACGCCTGGCAACACCGGTCTCGCGACACCGTGCCTGCGATGCCTGTTCGAGGAACCACCGCCGCCCGGTACCAGTCCCACCTGCGATACGGTTGGTGTGCTCAGTTCTGCGGTGGCTGTCATCGCCAATTTCCAGGTCGCCGAGGCTCTCAAAATTTTGACCGGCAATTTCGATCGCGTGAGCCCGACTTTGCTTAATCTCGACCTGTGGGCCAACGAAATACTGCAGCTCAAAGTTAGCAGCGCCTATGAAAAAGGAAACTGCCCCTGCTGCAAACAGCGGCGCTTCGAGTACCTGGACGGAAAGGCCGGGTCCAGCGCCGCCTCGCTGTGCGGGCGTAACGCGGTGCAATTGCGCCAGAGACAGGACGCCGCGAAATTTGACATGGGCGCTGTTGCAGCACGCTTGCGTGGGCACGGCCCCGTCAGCATTAATGAATTCATGTTGCGGGTAACCATTCGCGACAGTCATAAGGACTACGAAGTCACGCTTTTTCCGGACGGGCGTGCCATCGTCAAAGGAACGGACGAACCCGCGGTCGCGCGCAGCGTTTTTGCGAAGTACGTAGGAGCATAAGAACGCCAACGCGACAGTAGTACTTTCAGTTTGAGGAGAAGTCACGTGACAGCCATTCGCATACTCGTCGGCACCCGCAAGGGCGCTTTCATTCTCAATTCTGACGGCGAACGCAAGAAATGGTCGGTGGACGGGCCTTTATTCGCAGGCTGGGAGGTCTACCACGTCAATGCATCAGCCGTGGACCCGAACCGAATTCTCGCTTCGCAGACGTCGAGCTGGTTTGGCCAGATCATTCAGCGCTCCGACGACGGCGGCAAGACCTGGACGCAACCCGGTTCGGACAGTACGGCGGGCAAACCTGGTGCCAACGGCATGCCGCAGGGCGAAAGCAACAAGTTTGTTTACGACGTTTCCGCCGCAACAGGAAAGCCGCTGACAACGCACCAGTGGTATGACGGGACCCAGCACCCGTGGGAGTTTGCACGCGTCTGGCATCTTGAGCCGTCACTCGATGATCCGGACACCTGGTACGCCGGCGTCGAGGACGCGGCATTGTTCAAGACGACGGACGGTGGCGTGACATGGCACGAGCTCGCCGGACTGCGCGGCCATGACTCGGGCGCCAACTGGATGCCCGGTGCCGGTGGCATGTGCCTGCACACGATAGCCCTCGACCCGTCAAATCCGAAACGTATCTTCTGTGCCATTTCGGCGGCTGGCGCGTTCCGGTCGGATGATGGCGGCGACACCTGGAAACCGATCAATAAGGGCCTGCACTCGGAGTACATTCCGAATCCGACGGCCGAGATCGGGCACTGCGTGCACCGCATCGCCATCCACCCGACCAATCCGAACATTCTTTATATGCAAAAGCACTGGGACGTATTGCGTAGCGACAACGGCGGCGACTCGTGGCAAGAGGTCAGTGGCAACCTGCCAAGTGACTTCGGTTTTCCGATAGCCGTGCACGCGCATGAGCCGGAGACGATTTACGTCGTGCCGATCAAGAGCGATTCCTTGCACTATCCGCCCGACGGCAAGCTGCGCGTGTATCGCAGCCGCTCCGGTGGCAATGAGTGGGAAGCCCTGACCAAGGGGCTCCCCCAGGAACACTGTTACGTTAACGTATTACGCGACGCGATGGCCGTGGACCAGGCCGAACCCTGCGGTATCTATTTCGGTACGACGGGCGGACAGGTATATGCATCGAACGACAGCGGCGACAGCTGGAATGCCATCGTTCGCGATCTACCCGCAGTGCTCTCGGTGGAAGTGCAGACCATCCCATGATTCGCGTCGTGCTCCCCTTGCACCTGCAAACGCTCGCAACCTGCGGCCGCGAGGTCGAACTCCGCGTAGAGGGCACGGTGACACAGCGCAGCGTGCTCGATGCGCTGGAAGCACGGTTCCCGATGCTTCGCGGCACAGTGCGGGAACATGAGACACTGAAACGCCGGCCACGCGTAAGGTTTTTCGCCGACGGTGAAGATGTAACGCACGACTCGCCGGACAAAGTGCTGCCGCACGCAATTGTCTCGGGTCAGCAACCCTTCATGATCGTCGGTGCAATCGCCGGAGGTTAAACAACAATACTATGAAGAAATCGACAAAAGCTGCCCTGTTGTCCGGCCTGATTTTCCCCGGTATCGGACATCTAGCCCTGAAGAGTTATTTACGCGGGTTGGGTTTGATGTCGCTTTCCCTGATCGCGTTTGCCTATGTCGTCAATGTCGCCTATCAAAGAGCGACATTAATTGTGGATCGAATGTACAGTGGTGATATTGCTCTCGATACAGGCGCGATCGCCGCAGCCGCTGCGGACGCTGGCGTGGGCACAGACAATCTGGCCGAAAAATTTTTCCTGCTTGTCCTGGCAGGCTGCTGGGTCATTGGCATTGTCGATTCCTACCGGCTCGGCGCTGCACAGGATAAACAGGGTCACGACTTATAGGAGATACCAACATGGGATTCGCACCATCAAAACTGAGCCTCGCAAGTTCCGCTTTCGAGAACCACGGGGGAATCCCGAAGAAGCACACCGGCGAGGGACCGGATATTTCACCACCGCTGTCCTGGTCAAATATTCCTGACGGGACGCATTCGTTCGCGCTGTTCTGCCACGATCCGGATGCGCCGCTTGTGACGCCGGGCGCGTATGGTTTCGTGCACTGGGTGCTGTACAACATTCCAACTTCAGTCACCGCGCTTGACGAAGATGACCAGCGGTTTACGAATGGTGTCACCGACTTCGGGGCCAATGCCTACGGCGGGCCTATGCCGCCCGAAGGGCACGGTGTTCATCACTACTTTTTCTGGATACTTGCACTCGACGCGGATCTCAACCTTCCGTCTGGCCTGACACTCGAAGGTTTATTGGAGGCCATCGAGCCAAACGTCATTGGCATGAATCGGCTGGTCGGCACCTACGTCCGGGACTAGCGGCCAATAGCCTCGAGAGCCAGTTGTGCCATCGGTTCGACGTATGCTTCGAACTCTGCAGCATTCCTGTTGGACGCGTTACCATCAGCCGCGCGCTTGGCAACGCCTTGCACGATCGCCGCGAGCCGGAAAAAGCTGAACGCAACGTAGAAGCCAAAGTTATCGATGCCGTCTATGCCCGTGCGCTCGCAGTATTTCGCCACGTATTCGCTCTCGCTTGGAATACCCAGATCGTCGAGGTCCCGCCCGCGCAAACCCGAGATGTTCCCGATGCGCGCCGGCATGCGCAGCTGCATGGACTGGTAACCGACGTCCGCGAACGGATGACCAAGTGTCGACAACTCCCAGTCGAGCAGCGCAATAACCTTTGGCTCTTTGGGATGAAATATCATGTTGTCCAGGCGATAGTCGCCATGCACCAGCGATACTCGACCGTCGTCATCCGGCAGATTGTCGGCCAGCCAGTGGATTAGCGTTTCCATCGGCTCGATGTGCTGCATTTCAGATGCGCGGTACTGGCCGCTCCAGCGCTCGTACTGCCGTTCGAAATAGTTGCCGGGCTTGCCGAAATCCCCTAAGCCCGCTTTCGCAAAATCGACCTGGTGCAAGGCCGCCAGTACCCGGTTCATTTCATCGTAAATCGCACCGCGCTCGGCCCTGCCAACTTCCGGTATCGCTGAGTCCCAGAAAATCCGGCCAGCGCAGAATTCCATGACGTAGAACATCGAGCCGATGACATCGACGTCTTCGCACAGGTGGTACACCTTCGCGACCGGCACCGCCGTATCGGCCAGCGCCGCCAGCACGCGGTACTCGCGATCAACCGCATGTGCGGACTTCAGAAGCTTTCCCGGCGGCTGACGACGAAGCACATACTCGCCCGAATCGGCACTCACTCTGAAGGTCGGATTGGATTGGCCATCGGCAAATTTCTCGATACGGCGCAGACCCGAGAAACCGGTAACATTCGCCTCGAGATAAGGACCGAG
>JAOUNH010000135.1 GCA_029881055.1 Gammaproteobacteria bacterium | reverse complement strand
CATACGCCTGCGAGCGCAATAAAACCGAACTCGTGTCACACGGGAGCTCTGCAGGGTCTAGCTTTCAATCCAGAAGGTGACGGGCCCGTCGTTAACCAGGCTAACCTGCATATCGGCGCCGAAGCGCCCGCATTCCACGGCCGCAAGCTGGTCACGGCAAATAGCAACGAGTCGATCGAAAAAGGCGGCAGCCTTCTCTGGGTCAGCGCCTTTCGTGAAGCTTGCGCGAGTGCCCTTGCGTGTATCCGCCGTCAGCGTGAACTGTGGGACCAGCAGTAATTCGCCGGCGATGTCTTTAACGCTTAAATTCATGCGGTCTTCGGCGTCCGGAAATACACGGTAGCCGAGTATGCGTTCGGCGAGGCGTGCGATATCGCGATCCTCGTCGTCACGGTGAACCGCTACGAGCACGAGCAGGCCACGGCCGATTTCGCCGATGAGAGTGCCGTCAACCATAACGCTGGCGCGGCTGACGCGCTGTAGTAGTCCGATCATTAATCTGTCTGAAGAGCCGATTTTTGCCGCACGGCGGGCCTTTATTAATGCATCAAGCAAATACGAATAGCTACCCCGTGAGCGCCCTGTAAGACACTGCAGTTACCGGCCGGTGGGCGGGAGCACCCGAAATTCGCCCCCCTTTTCAAGCCAGGGAGGGCGCGAGAGGATCAAGTCCGTCGGCCGGACCATGGAAGGAGGGCCCCGGCCTTGAGTCGGGGCCCATTTCGGCCATTTCTGGCATAGCAGACGCCACTAAAGCCAATTTCAAGAAAAAAGTGGGAATCAAGCGCTGCTTTCGATTCCCACTTTATCGCCAACAAGGCGTACCTCCGACCCATTGAGTGCCACGCAGGCACCGCATAGACTGGCCCTCAATTTCGGCAAAGGGATCCGTAATGAAACGCAGGGAATTTGTCGGCGGACTCGCCGTGGCAGGACTGGCCGGTTGTGCCCGACCGGAGTCGGGCTGTGATAGCGATACTGACCGCTCCAGCGAAACATTCGAGTGGTCGTGCGTCACTTCCTGGCCACCGCGGTTTCCAGGGCTGGGCATGGCCGTCGAAAATCTGGCTGAACGCCTTGACGGGGCCTCCGGAGGCCGTTTGCAGATCAAGGTCTACGGCGGCGGCGAGCTCGTGCCCCCGTTTGAGGTATTCGACGCAGTTAGTCGGGGCACGGTCGAGATGGGCCACGGCGCCGCCTACTACCACAAGGGCAAGGTCGATGCGGCGCAGTTCTTTACGGCAATCCCGTTTGGGCTGAATTACATGGAGCTCAATGCCTGGATCCATTATGGCGGCGGCCTTGAGTTGTGGCGCGAGCTTTATGCTCCCTACAACCTGGTGCCATTTCTCTGTGGCAACACGGGCGTACAGATGGGCGGCTGGTTCAATAAGGAGATTAACGGCGTCGAAGACCTGAAAGGCCTGAAGATGAGAATCCCCGGCCTTGGCGGGGACGTACTGCGACGCGCCGGCGGGACACCCGTTACCTTGCCCGGTGCCGAGATATTCACCTCATTGCAGCAAGGTGCGATAGACGCGACAGAGTGGGTCGGGCCCTACAACGATGTCTCCTTTGGCCTGCATAAGGCCGCCCGCTATTACTACTATCCAGGCTGGCAGGAGCCGGGCCCGGGCCTTGAATGCATCATCAACCAGCAAGCCTGGGACTCTTTGCCGCCGGATCTTCAGGCCCTGGTCGCAGTGACCTGTCAGTCGATAACGATCGACATGGCGTCCGAGTACACGAACGGCAATGCGAATTCCCTGCAGCAACTGCTGGCGGACCCAAATGTCGAGTTACGTGCGTTTCCGGACGAGGTGCTGCAACACTTGAAATCGATCACGGCCGAAATCGTTGCAGAAATGATGGCATCGGACCCGGCCGCCGAAAAAATCGGCAAAGCGTTTTACGCTTATCTTGACAAGATGGAGGCGAATACGCGCATTTCCGAACAAGCCTTCCTAAGCACTCGAAAAGGCTGATGCGCTTTAAGACCTAGCCGCCGTAAATCCTATCTGGCAACCAAGTAACCAGCGCCGGGAATGCGGCTAACAGCAAGAGCGCGAGTAGCTGTATTGCCACGAACGGCATTGCGCCACGGTAAATCTGGGCGGTCGTAATCGACGGCGGAGCCACGCCGCGAAGATAAAACAGCGCGAAACCAAAAGGTGGCGTGAGGAACGAAGTCTGCAGGTTGATCGCGATCATGATACCCAGCCAGACAGGGTCCAGCCCCATTGCCAATAGCACGGGCCCAACAATCGGAACCACAACAAATGTGATTTCGATGAAGTCGAGAACAAAACCCAGCAGAAACATGACGAGCATCACGACGACGACAGCTCCGACTACGCCGCCGGGCAGCGCCTCAAGTACGGCACGCACCCCGTCGTCGCCGCCGTAGCCGCGGAACACCAGCGAAAAGATCGACGCGCCGATCAGAATGAGAAACACCATGCTGCTGATGCGCAAGGTACCGCGCATGATTTCCTGCAAGCGCTCGAGATCCAGCTGCTGGCGCACAGCGGCCATAAGCAGGGCGCCCATAGCACCGACACCGGCTGCTTCGGTCGGAGTCGCAAATCCTGCCAATATTGAACCCAACACGGCAAGAATGAGTAGCAAAGGCGGCACCAATGCGCGCAACACCCTTATGAACGAAACGCGTTCATCCTGCTCGCGGTGATGTGCCGGCATGGTTGCCGGCCTGAAAAAAGCGAGCCCAAGTATGTACAGCACATACAGCAGCACGAGCAACAAACCGGGCACCAGCGCCCCGGCAAACAAATCGCCAACCGATACGGTCTTCGGCGAAAAGATGCCCATATCCAGTTGCGCCTGCTGGTAAGCGGTAGTCATGACATCGCCGAGCATGACCAGGATGATCGACGGCGGAATAATCTGGCCCAGGGTACCCGACGCGCAAATCGTGCCGGCGGCCACTTCAGGAGAATAACCACGCTTCAACATGGTCGGTAAAGACAGCAGCCCCATAGTGACAACGGTTGCGCCGACGATGCCGGTACTCGCCGCGAGTAGCATACCGACCAGCGTGACCGAAATCCCGAGGCCACCGCGCAGGGACCCAAACAACGCACTCATCGTTTCAAGCAACTCGTCGGCGATGCGTGCCCGTTCAAGGGTAATGCCCATGAACACGAACAGTGGCACGGCAACCAGAGTTTCATTGGTCATGATGCCGAAAATACGATTTGGTAAACCGGACAAGAGCGCTTCGTTAAAAACTCCACCCAGCACGCCGAACCAGGCAAACAGCAACGCAATGCCTCCGAGCGAAAACGCAACCGGAAAACCCGCGAGCAACACGACGATCACCGTCAGGAACAGCAGCGCAGCGACCCACTCCATCAGCGGCCCCTCAGCGAGCGCAGGGACTGCAGCGCCATAGCGAGGCCCTGTAAGCCGACAGTTATCGGCATCACGAGCAGTATGGCCTTCAAGAGCGGAATCAGCGGATAGGGCAAGCCTCCGGACTCGCGTGAGGCCTCGTGCATGCGAAACGACAAGGCAACAAAATCAAACGCCTTCCAGCCCAAAAACACACACAGCGGCAACAAAAATATAAGTACCCCCAGCAAGTCCACCAGTGCCCGACCACGCGAAGACATTTTCCGGTAAAAAATGTCAACACGGACATGCTCATCCTTCTGCAAGGTATAGGCCGCACCCACCATGAATACGAAGGCATGCATCCAAATCACGGTTTCCTGCAACCAGATCAGGCCCGCATCAAATACATATCGCATGACGACGATGACGAAGGTGACGAACACCATCACAAGCGTCAACCAGGCGGCCATCTTGCCAAGCACCGTACTAAGCCGATCCAGCATCTAGTTGCGCCAGAAGACGGGAGTGATGAGAACCAGTAGCGTAAAAATCTCCAAACGGCCCAGCAGCATGCCAACAATCGAAATCCACTTCGCGGCATCACTCAGCGACATGAACCCCGAAGTAACGTCGCCCAGTCCGGGGCCGAGATTGTTGAGTGTGGCCGCGACGGCCGAGAAGGCGGTTACCTGATCGAGACCCGTCGCCATCATCGCAACCAGCATCACAACAAAGACGACGACATAGACGGCGAAAAACCCCCAGACTGCGTCGACGACACGTGGCTGAACAGCCGACTTTCCGAGCTTGACAGGAATCTCGGCGCTGGGATGCACCAGGCGCGCAACTTCACGAGCGCCCTGCTTGTAAATGAGCAACCAGCGGATCACCTTGATCCCACCAGCAGTAGAGCCGGCGCAGCCACCGACAAAACTCGAAAAGATCAGCAAAACCGGAATTGCCGAAGGCCAAAGCGCGAAGTTCTCGGTCGTGAATCCGGTAGTGGTTGCAATCGACACAGCCTGAAAAACACCGCTGATAATAGTGCCACCGGCGTCGTCCAGACCGCGATAGTTGAGAAGTGAGACAACGATGACCAGCGACAGCACTACCAGCATTGCCGCATAAGCTTTGAACTCCGGATCCTGCTTGTAGTGCTTGATCGAAACATAGCGCCAGGCAAAAAAGTGCAGCGAAAAATTGATGCCGGCGACGAACATGAAAACAATGGCAACACAGTCGATCAGAGCACTATCAAAATAGCCAATGCTTGCGTCATGGGGGGAAAATCCGCCGATAGCAACCGTTGAAAATGCATGGCACAGGGCGTCAAACCAACCCATCCCGGCGAGGCGGTAGCTCACCATGCAGGCGATCGTAAATGCCAGGTATACGTACCAGAGGGCTTTAGCCGTCTCCGTAATGCGCGGCGTCAACTTGGTGTCTTTTACCGGGCCCGGGGCTTCCGCACGATACAACTGCATTCCGCCGACGCCCAGCATCGGCAACACGGCGACGGCCAACACGATGATTCCCATGCCGCCCAGCCACTGCAGTTGCTGGCGGTAATACAACACCGACACCGGCAAGGTATCGAGTCCCGTCAACACCGTCGCTCCGGTCGTCGTTAGTCCGGACATCGACTCGAACACGGCGTCCGTTACAGACAGCGAAAGACCATCGGCAAAGTACAGCGGCGCCGCACCGAAGGTACCGAGTACCGCCCAGAATGCGGCGACGACGAGAAACCCGTCCCGGATCCTCAGATCCTTGCGCGAGCGATGCACGGGCAGCCAGATCACAATCCCGGCGAGCAGCGTTATTCCAAACCCTTCAACAAAGGGCAGCCAGGAATGATCATTAAAATACAGGCTAAAGACGATCGGTGGCAGCATCGTCAGGCTGAACATCATCAACAGCAGGCCAAGTATTCGCTGTACGACCGCCCAGTTCATTTAGACGAAGGAAACGCCGACCTGGAACAGACTCTCCAGGTTTTCGATTTTGCGGCGATCCGTCATAAACAAAATGACGTGGTCATCGGTTTCGATCACCGTATCGTGGTGAGCAATGATGACCCGGTCACCGCGCACGATGGCAAGTATCGCGGTGCCTGCTGGCAGCTCAATGTCCTCTATCGCACGGCCAACGACCAAAGAGCTGTCCTTGTCGCCGTGCGCAATAGCTTCCATGGCCTCGGCGGCACCTCGACGCAACGAATGGACCTTTACAACGTCGCCGCGACGCACGTGTGCGAGCAGTGAACCGATCGTAATTTGCTGGGGCGAAATGGCAATATCAATGCTGCCCGACTCGACAAGGTCAACATAAGACGGGCGATTGATCAGCGCCATCACCTTGTGCGCGCCGAGGCGTTTCGCGAGCATTGAACTAAGTATGTTGGCCTCTTCAGAATTCGTGAGGGCGCAAAAAATATCGACGTTGTCGATATTCTCTTCGAGCAACAATTCCTCGTCGGCGGCGTCACCGACCAGCACGATCGCTTTGTTGAGTCGCTCCGAGATCTGGCGCGCGCGGCGTGGGTCACGCTCGATAATCTTGACCTGGTTAGTGTTCTCCAGCGCGAGCGCAAGACGCACACCGATGTTTCCGCCGCCGGCAATAACGACACGTCGAACCGGATCTTCGAGGCGTCGCATTTCGCTCATGAAGACGCGGATATCCTTGCGGTCGGCGATAAAGAAGACTTCGTCGCCTTCCTGGATCACGGTGTCGCCATTGGGCAGCATAGCCACACCATCACGATAGATGGCGGCGATGCGCCCTTCCGTATTCGGAATATGGTCCTTTAGCGTCGCGATCCGCTGCCCAACGAGCAGACCCCCACGATCAGCTTTCGCACCAACAAGTCGAACCCGGCCATCGGCGAAGTCGAGCACCTGCGAGGAGCCCGGGTAAAGGATGAGCTGCTCAATGTGCGTACAGACGAGTTGTTCGGGGCTGATGCGAACATCGATCGGAATGGCGTCCTGCGTAAACAGGTTATTCGCATTCATGTACTCGGCAGCGCGAATACGGGCGATCTTGGTCGGCGTGCGAAAATTCGTATAGGCGACCTGACAGGCGATCATGTTGGTTTCATCGGTGTCGGTCAGGGCAACCACGATGTCTGCATCGCCGGCGCCCGCTCTTTCCAGTACCTCCGGATGCGCCGCATGACCGACGACGGTTCGAATATCGAGGCGGTCCTGCAACTCGCGCAGCACGTCGGCATTGGTGTCGACAACCGTGACTTCGTTGGCCTCCTCGCGGGACAGATGATAAGCCGCGGACGATCCGACCTGGCCTGCACCGAGTATGAGAATTTTCATCGTGCGTAGTCTACATCAGTTCGAGATTTGCATAACTCAGAACCAGCCACTTTGTGCCGGCCGCCTCGAAATTAACTTCAACGCGGGCGTGAGCACCCTGGCCCTCAGCATTGAGAATGACGCCCTCGCCGAACTTTTTGTGGCGAACCCGCTGGCCAAGACGTACCCCGAGCTCGCTGCCAGCACCTCCTGTTGGCGTTCGTCGCTGGGTCGGTGTTGTTGGCCGAAGCGGCCGCGATATTTGCACCCGTGGCCGGACTTCCTCTATGTGCTTGCTCGGTATTTCGGCGATAAACCGTGACGGCTGCGAAAAATTATCCATGCCGTGCAGGCGTCGTTGCTCGGCATACGTAATATAGAGTGACTGCTTCGCCCGGGTAATCCCGACGTAGCACAGGCGGCGCTCCTCTTCGAGGCCGTTGGCATCGGCGACAGAACGCTGATGCGGGAATAAACCGTCCTCCATCCCGCACATGAATACGAGCGGGAACTCGAGGCCTTTCGCAGAGTGCATGGTCATCAACTGCACGCAATCCTCCCAGGCGTCGGCCTGTCCCTCGCCCGATTCCAGGGCCGCGTGCGACAGAAACTCATCGAGGGGCGACATTTCCGCGGCAGGGTCGGGCTCGAAGCTTTTCGCGGCGCTGACAAGTTCCGCCAGGTTCTCTATTCGTGTTTCGCCTTTCTCCCCCTTGTCCTTCTCGAAGTGGGCAACCAGGGAACTCAGGTGAATAATGTGATCAACCTTGTCATGCAGATCGAGACCGGCCGTTTCGCGGGCCATGCGCTCAATGAGCACCATGAAGTCCTTGAGCGC
>JAOUNH010000134.1 GCA_029881055.1 Gammaproteobacteria bacterium | reverse complement strand
GCGAAAAACCGCGCAGGAATTGAATATTTCGCCTTCGTCGTATTCAGGAAAGCCGATGAGTACCGCAATTCCGGAAACCTTCGCACGAATTTCGCCGATTGCAGTCTCGACCATGTGGCGCAAGCCGGCATGAAACAGGAGATCCTCCGGCGGATAACCGCAGACACTCAGTTCCGGGAAGACCACCAGGTGCGCGTCCAGTTCGTCGCGGGCACGAACAGAGTAGTCAATAATCTTTTGCGTGTTGCCTGCTACGTCGCCAACGGCCAGATCGACCTGGGCCAGTGCCACATTGACGATTTGGTCCATGGTCCGTTACGCCGCGCTTTGACCGCTACGCGCCGATGATCTCCTGCATCATCGAACCGAGCTCTGCGGGTGATCGGACTGTTGCGACACCGGCTGCATCGAGCGCCTTGAATTTGTCTGCTGCGGTGCCCTTGCCCCCGGCGATAATCGCGCCTGCATGACCCATGCGCTTGCCAGGAGGTGCAGTGACGCCGGCTATGTAAGCGACGACGGGTTTGCTGACCTCGCTCTGGATGAATTCAGCGGCAGCTTCTTCGTCCGTGCCACCAATTTCACCGACCATGATTATTCCATCCGTGTCCGGGTCGCCCTGAAACAGTTCAAGACAATCGATGAAATTCATGCCGCGCACCGGGTCGCCGCCGATACCGATGCAGGTGCTTTGACCCAGGCCGTTGGTAGTCGTCTGGTACACGGCCTCGTAGGTCAGCGTTCCCGATCGTGAGACCACGCCGATACGGCCCTTCTGGTGAATAAAGCCCGGCATGATTCCGATCTTGCACTCATCCGGCGTGATGATGCCAGGACAGTTTGGCCCGATCAGGCGGCAGTCATTGTCGCGCAGCGCAGACTTCACCTTGATCATGTCGTTGACCGGGATACCTTCGGTAATGCAGACGATCAAGCCGATGCCTGCGTCGGCGGCCTCGAGAATGGCGTCGGCCGCAAACGGCGGCGGAACGTAAATCATGCTGACGTCAGCGCCAGTTGCGTCGACAGCATCCCGAACGGTATTGAATACCGGCACCCCGAGATGCTCCTGACCACCGCGTCCCGGCGTGACGCCGCCGACGACCTTCGTGCCGTATTCAATGCACTGTTCGGTGTGGAATGATCCCTGGTTGCCCGTGATGCCCTGGCAGATGACCTTACTATTCTTATTAACCAAAATACTCATTGAAACTTCCCGTCAGGCTGCCGAAGCAACCGCCTTGCGTGCTGCGTCGGTGAGATCCTCGGCCGCAATGATGTCCAGCCCGCTGTTCGCCAGTAGCTCGCGGCCCTTCGTAACGTTCGTGCCTTCGAGGCGCACCACTACCGGTACCTCGACGCCCACTTCTTTCACGGCGCTGATGATGCCTTCCGCGATCAGATCGCAACGAACGATGCCGCCGAATATGTTGACCAGAATCGCAGTCACTTTGGTGTTCGACAGGATGAGCTTGAAAGCAGCTGAAACTCGTTCCGCGGTTGCCCCGCCACCCACATCGAGAAAGTTTGCCGGCTCGCCGCCATGCAGTTTTATGAGGTCCATCGTCGCCATCGCGAGACCCGCGCCGTTGACCATGCACGCGATATTTCCATCGAGGGAGACGTAATTGAGGTCATGTGCGGCCGCTTTGCGTTCGGCCTCGTCCTCTTGCGACGGATCGCGCAAGGCCGCCACATGCGGTTGCCGATACAAAGCGCTGCCATCGATGTTGATCTTGCCGTCCAGAGCAACCACATCGCCAGCCTTGTTTGTAATCAACGGATTGATCTCGATGAGACTCGCATCCGTATCGAGGTACAAGCGGTAAAGTTTTTTCAAAAGATCGCCGAACTGGTGCTGCTGCTTCTTGTCCAGTTCAAGACCGAAGGCGAGCAACCGGGCCTGATAGTCCTGCAATCCGGCGTCGGGCGCTATGGCGACCGAGAAGATCTTTTCCGGTGTTTCTTCTGCGACCTTTTCTATATCCATGCCACCTGCCGCCGACGCAATAAACGACACGCGGCTGACCTCCCGGTCCACGAGCATGCTGAGATACAGTTCGCGATCGATATCGGATCCTTCCTCGATATATACCGTGTTCACCGGCATGCCTTCCGGGCCGGACTGGTGCGTCACCAGCCGGGTACCCAGCATGCCGTCGGCATACTGGTGCACTTCATCCATCGTCCGCGCCAGCTTGACGCCTCCTGCCTTACCACGACCACCTGCGTGAACCTGGGCTTTCACTACCCAGAGTTTGCCACCGAGTTGCTTGGCTGCTTTAACAGCCGCGTCGGGAGAGTCAGCCGGTATGCCGCGCGGTACCGCAATACCGTAGTCGGCGAATAATCTTTTTGATTGATATTCGTGAAGATTCATCAGGTCTACTTGTTTGGGGGCGGAGGAATTCGCGATTGATGCGAAAAAGACGACGTATTTTGTAGGTTTGCGGGACCGAAGTCCATATTCAGTCTACAATTCGCCGATGAATCAGGCACAAACCGAGAGCATACAGAGGCAGACATTCCGCGGCAGCCGGGATGCATTGATACAAAAAGCCGTTGACGAACCCGATCTCGCCTGGCGCGTACTGACCACGCTCAACGCATTTCGACTGCTGACCGCCACCGCATTGTTTGGCTTGTTCTTTGTGCAAACCGATCCGCGCTTCTTTGGTCACGAAAATCCCACGCTCTATGTCAGTGTCGCCGTGACCTACCTGCTGTTCGCCGTCTTGTCAGGTTTTGCGCTGCGCAAGCGGTGGGCGCCCAGGACTTTACTCGGCACGGCGCAAATTGTTGTCGATATCGTGGCTATCGTCGCGATGATGCACGCGAGCAGCGGCGTTTCCAGTGGCATTGGCGGACTGCTCATTATTTTCGTTGGCGCGGGCAGCCTCGTATTACCGTCCAAGTACCCGCAGACGCTGGCAGCATTGGCTACTTTCGGCATTCTGGGGCAGCAGATCGCGTCGCAGATCCTTGGCATGCCGGCGCCGACAAATTACCCGGCCGCCGGCATTCTCAGCGGCATCATTTTTGCCATTGCGCTGTCCGCCGAACCCCTGGCCAGGCGTATCCAGGCGAGCGAAGCGCTGGCACGACAGTTCGGCGTTGACCTCAAAAACCTCTCAGAACTCAATCAGTACATTGTGCAGCACCTGCGAGAGAGTATCGTCGTCGTCGATGCTGACAACGGCGTTCGACTCATCAACAGCTCGGCGAGCCGCCTGCTGGGGCTGACAGATACCCTTGCGCAAACGCCCCTTGCAGCCATATTCGAGCCGCTGGCGGACTATGTGCGATCCTGGCGACAGGACCTGTCGAAACCATCCCATCCGGAATTCACGCTTAACACCGCCGACTCCAGCACACGAGTGACGGCACACCTGGCGCCGTTGGGCAAAGACGGACAGCGCAAGGGACCCATATTAATATTCCTTGAGGACGCCAGCCTGATGAACGCGCGAGTACAGCAGTCGAAGCTCGCATCGCTCGGTCGACTGAGCGCCAGCATTGCCCACGAAATTCGCAACCCGGTTGGCGCGATGAGCCATGCCGCGCAGCTGCTGGGGGAATCAAAGGCGCTCACCAAAGACGATATTCGACTGACTGAAATTATCCAGACGCATTCAAGCCGGGTCAGCCACATCATCGACAACGTGTTGCAGCTTTCGCGGCGAGACAGGAGTCGTCCTGAGCTACTGGCATTGAAAAGCTGGCTCGACGAGTTCGCCGGCGAATTTGTCGACACACTGCAGCTGCAGGAAGGCGAGTTATCGATCGGTGCAATCCCAGAGGACCTGGAGGTGCGCATGGACCGAAGTCACCTGCGCCAGGTGCTGTGGAATCTTTGTGACAACGCCATCAAATACGCGAGCGAAACGGGCGGCATCATGGTCGAAGTTCAGGCGGGCCGCATGCAGGAGGGCAAAGGCCGTCCGTATGTCGAAGTCCTGGATTGCGGTCTCGGTATTGATAAAGCCACCGCAGACAAGATCTTCGAACCCTTTTTTACGGCACGCTCAGGGGGCACAGGGCTGGGACTTTATATATCCAGGGAGCTGTGCGAGCTGAACCGGGCTACGCTCGTTTACCTTGACCGGCCCGGCGGAGGCAGTATCTTTCGTATCGTATTTGCCGATCCGGATCGCTGGGACTCACTGGACGAAGAATGAACCAACCGCTAGCTCTCGTCATCGATGACGAGCCCGATATTTGCGAACTGCTGACGCTGACCCTTGGTCGCATGAATATCGATAGCAAATCGGCTGTCGACGTTGCGGGCGCGAAAACACTGCTCAAAAAACACCGCTTCGATATCTGCCTGACCGACATGCGACTGCCGGACGGCGACGGTCTTGACCTGGTCGACTGGATGCAAACCCACGCACCCAGCGTCCCGGTTGCCGTAATCACGGCACATGGCAATGTTGAAACCGCCGTACAAGCACTGAAACTCGGTGCGTTCGACTTCATATCCAAACCGCTCGATCTGAACAATTTGCGAAATATTGTCGCGAATGCCCTGCGCGTCGACGCTCGGGAGAGTCATGGCCCGAAGCTGCTGGGCGAGTCGCAGCAAATGAACGACTTGAGGGAGATGATCCACCGCGTCGCCCGTTCGCAGGCGCCGGTGCACATTACCGGCGAATCGGGCACCGGCAAGGAGCTGGTAGCACGGCTGATACACGACAGCGGACCGCGCGCCGAAGGACCCTTCGTACCTGTAAACTGCGGCGCGATTCCCGCGGAACTCATGGAAAGCGAGTTTTTTGGCCACCGCAAAGGCAGTTTTACGGGTGCCATCAATGACAAAGCAGGGCTTCTGCAGTGCGCCGAGGATGGCACCCTGTTTCTGGACGAGATTGCGGATCTGCCCTTGCCGATGCAGGTAAAGCTGTTGCGCGTGATTCAGGAGAAGAAAGTGCGTCCCGTCGGCGCTTCCCGGGAAGAAAGCGTCGATGTACGCATACTATCGGCGACGCACCAAAACCTGTCCGAAATGGTAGCCAGTAACGAATTCCGCGAAGACCTCTATTACCGGATCAACGTTATTGAGCTTCATGTCCCGGCCTTGCGCGAACGGGGTGACGATATCCTGTTACTCGCCGATCACATATTGCATCGCCTGAACGGCAAGGTGTCGCTCGGCGAAGATGCCCGAACCGCACTGCTGGCCTACTCCTTCCCGGGCAATGTCCGTGAACTCGAGAACATGCTGGAGCGCGCCGTCACAATGTGTTTGGGCGGCACTATTACGGCCAAAGACCTCAATATGCGCGACCCATCCGAGCCTGGCACCGCAACGGCTCCACTCGGCAGGTTGGGCGAACAGGTCGACGACGTGCAGCGTCAGGCCATCGTAGATGCGCTGGAAAAGACACGCTACAACAAGACCGCAGCGGCCAAGTTACTGGGCTTGTCCTTCCGGCAGCTTCGTTACCGCATCAAAAAACTCGGCATCGAGTGACAAAAATTGTCACTTTGTGACGATGACTGACACTCCGGGCGCACTTTTGTCACCTATTGCCGACGCCGCTTATCGTTAAGAAGGTTCGAATTTCCTATTTTAAAACAAACGCTTATAGATTCATTTCGAAAGTTGGCATGGCGATTGCTTTATCTTCCGTACAGGCGATTTTGCCGTTGGTTTTTAAAACATTCTCAAATTCATGGAGATTACGAGATGAAGAAGCAACAGGGTTTTACACTTATCGAACTCATGATCGTTGTAGCGATCATTGGTATTCTGGCAGCCATCGCAATTCCTGCGTACTCGGACTACACGATCCGTGCCCAGGTTTCTGAAGGTCTGAACCTTTCAGGTGGCGCGAAGGCAGCGGTATCTGAGTTTTCGATGGACACAGGTCGTTTTCCTTCCGATAACACGACTGCCGGTATTGCAGTACTTGCCACTGACATCAATGGCAAATACGTTACCCAAGTGGGCGTTGGCGTTACTGGCGGCGTTGCAAACGGCGTCATCAATGTTACGTACGGCAATGATGCAAACGCCGCACTGACAGGCGCAAACCTCGTACTGTCGCCGTCTACAAATGGCGGTAGCGTTGAGTGGACCTGCCGCACTGGCGCAACCGTGATTCAGCCGAAACACCTGCCGGCCGCTTGCCGTCCGTAAGACATAGACTTGAGGTTACACACTCGAGACCACTAGGTCGGAAAAGCCCCGGTACATCCGGGGCTTTTTTTTGATCTGACGCGCTGGCCTCGCAGAATCATGTGAATTTCGTCATAGTTCATGCAACTGATGGGGTCTAGAGATCGAGACCAGAGCCCCAGTGAGCTACGATCAGCGTACTATTAAGAAGCGGCTTGATATGACCAAGATGCAAAAAGGATTTACCCTGATCGAACTGATGATCGTTGTTGCGATCATCGGGATCTTGGCCTCTTTGGCAGTGTCAGCATACCAAACGTACACGGTGCGGGCCCAGGTTGCTGAAGCCATAACCATGGGCGCGGGCGCCAAGGCGCCGGTGGTTGATGCTTACAACATGAATGGCGAACCGCCTGCAGACCGCACGGCGGCTGGACTATCTCCTGATCCGACTGACAACGGCGGCACGTATGTGTCTCAGGTCAATATTTTCGAGGGCCGAGTGGATATAATGATGGGCGGTCGCGCCCATGCCGATGTCTTCGGCGACATCATTTCGTTCACTCCCTACCTTACCCCTTCGGGCGGTATTGTTTGGCGTTGTGGCGCCGCTAGTGCTCCGGCAGGGGCGGTGTTGCTGACCGGCGGCGGGGTGACTACCGCTTACCTTGCACCGACCATTGAACTCCGTTATTTACCCAGCACCTGCCGAAACTAGACGCATTTCATCGTTTTACTTAATCAATTTCCGTAACTGTGAACAGCAGCACAAAATGCAGTTGAATCGGTAACTTGGATCAGTGAGACTGTAACGCTCAACTACGGACGACAACCGCTATCTGATGGCAGCGACAGCTTCACAATCGAATCTTGCAGGTTTGCCAAGACGCTTGGTGCAGGACGGTATTGTCTCTGAGGAACAGCTCCAGGAAGCCACAGAGAACGCCAGAAAGTCCAAGACGACGTTAATTCCCTACCTGGTCAATGAAGGACTGGCTGACGCACGCGCTATCGCGGTCGCGGCGTCGCATGAGTTCGGCGTGCCGCTGCTTGACCTGGACGCGGTCGAAATCGACCTCGAAGTCATACGCTCAGTTGACCAGAAACTCATCAGCAAGCTGCGCGTACTGCCGCTGGTCAAACGCGGGCAGCGCATATTCCTCGGCATTGCGGATCCGACTAACCTGCAGGCGATTGACGAAATCCGATTCGCCACCAGCCTGCGTATCGACCCGGTAGTCGTTGAGCAGGACAAGCTCGAAGAGCGCATAACGAAGGCGATCGAAGCCGTCGATACGAGCATGTCGGCCCTGGACGACGATGACTTCGACCTCGAAAACCTGGACGTCGAGAGCGACGATACGCCGAATATCGACGAACACCGTGACGACGTTGAAGATGCCCCCGTCGTTCGATTCGTCAACAAAGTTTTGCTGGACGCCATCAAGCGAGGCGCATCAGACGTGCACTTTGAACCCTAC
>JAOUNH010000133.1 GCA_029881055.1 Gammaproteobacteria bacterium | reverse complement strand
CGCAGGCCTGCCAGTGCCAGCCCGATCTCGGAGTTCGCATCGCTGTACTCCATGTAGCCGCCTTTCTCGAAATTCAGTCCGGGGCCACAGGTCGGACAGGCGATAGGCTCGGCGTGAAAACGACGATCCAGCGGATTCTCGTATTCGGCACGACAGTCCGGGCAGAGTTCGAAACTCGCCATGCTCGTGTTGCCGCGGTCGTAGGGCAGTGATCGGATCAGCGTGTAGCGTGGTCCGCATTGCGTACAGTTGATAAACGGGTAGCGGTAACGTCGGTCGCCTGGATCGTTCAATTCCCGACGGCAGTCGTCGCACATAAAGTTGTCGGCGGGTACGAATATTCGCGCATCCGCGCCGGCCGCACTCGCCATGATGCTGAAGCCCTCGAAGAACACCTTATCGATAGGTGTCGATTTCGCGATACTCGGCCGGGACAGTGGCGGGGCCTGCTTGATGAGGTCGCAATGAAATGCGCGCAGCGACTTCGGCGAACCACAGGCAACGATCTCGACCTCACCGAGGCGATTCTGCACATAGCCCGTAAGTTTGTACTGGTGCGCAAGGCGGTAGACGAAAGGGCGAAATCCGACACCCTGGACGTGGCCCGTCAAAGTGATTTGCGTGCCACTAGACATTTGTTTTCTCTTGACGGCGTCCTTCCCAACGATTTTCGCGATAACCCGACGACCACCAGATCCTGCAGGCACCTTCGTCCGAAACCATGCAGGGACCGATGGGTTTGCGGGGCGTGCAGGCGAGACCGTAGAGCCGGCATTCATTCGGGTACACCTTGCCCAACACCACGCGTGCGCAGTCGCAGCCCGGGGGCATTTCGCCAACGCGCTTGCGGGACTCGTCGGCGTAAGACCGGAACACGCGACGCGAATCGTGCGCTGCGTATTTCTCGCGCAGGCGATACCCGGATCTCGGGATAACACCAACACCGCGCCAATTGGCGTCATACACCTGCATCACTTCATCGAGTTGCCGACGCGCGAGCGTGTTGCCTCCGGGTCGCACTACTTCGGGATAGCAGTTATCAAGAGCCCTGCGGCCGCTCTGCAACTGCTCCACGACTGAATACATGGCGGCCAGCAAGGTGTCGGCCCTGAATCCCGCGATCGCGGCCGGCAGTCCGTGCTTGTCGACCACGAACTGCCATTCTTCGGGACCCATGACCGTCGACACATGACCCGGTGCAATGAGCGCATCAAAACCGGGCGCTTCGGACTCCAGCAACATTGCGACCGCCGGCCAGGTCAGTCGGCCGGACAGCAGCACGAGTAAATTTTTGGGTGCGCCCTCGGACAGCATGGCCGCTACGGGAGCCGTGGTTGTTTCAAAACCGGCCGCAAAAAATACGACTGTACGGGCTGGATCGCTATTTGCGATTCTGACAGCCTCGGTTGGCGACGCGATGGGCCGAATGTCGGCTCCTGCGGCTTTTGCCTGCTCGAGCGATCGCGGCTCCCGTTTCGGGGCATTAACCGGCACGCGTAACATATCGCCGAAAGCGACCAGGGTGATGTCTTCGTGCAGCGCCAGCTGTATAGCCTCGTACACGTCCTCCTCGGGACAAATGCAAACGGGGCAACCGGGACCCGGGATAAGCTCGATTTTTTCGGGCAAGGCAGTACGCAAACCCGCGACCGAAATGGATCGCTCATGACCACCGCAAACATTCATGATGCGAATTGGCGTCGCGATATCGAGATCGCGCAGCGCATCGAGCCAGTGCGCCGCGTCTTTCATCAAGCTCTCCCCTGCTCCAGCCAGTCCAGCCAGTGGTGCATTCCGTCGCCGGTCCTGGCAGACAACTCAAACACGGGAGCGAGACTCGCAAGCTGTCGCAAATATCGCTCGGCTTCGGCTGGATCGAAATCGCCAAGGACGGGGAGCAAATCAGACTTCGTTACCAGCACCAGGTCCGCCGCACGAAACATGACCGGGTATTTTGCCGGCTTGTCATGCCCCTCCGGACTGGACAGCAGCGCGACATTAAGATGCTGACCAAGATCAAAGCTCGCAGGGCAAACGAGATTGCCAACATTTTCAATGAACAGGATATCGATGCCCTGCAGGTCCATGTCATGCAGGGCTCCGTGCACCATATGCGCGTCAAGATGGCAGGCGCTGCCGGTCGTGATCTGTATAGCGGGAACGCCTTTTGCGCGGATGCGTTCGGCATCGTTTTCGGTCTCGAGATCCCCTTCGATCACGGCAATATTGAAGCGCCCGGACAGGGCCTCGATGGTTGCCTCAAGCAGGGCTGTTTTGCCAGCGCCGGGCGAGGACATCAGGTTGATGGCCAACACGCCGTGCCGGTCGAAATGCTCACGATTGTGCGCGGCCTGATGATCGTTCTCGTCGAGCAGTCCTTTCAGCACGACAACCGACTCGTGCACCTGGCTGTCGGCATGGGTCACATTGCAACCGCAGGTTCCGCACATCGTATTGCTCCTAGGCCGTGTTCTCGGTGGCCAGCATTTCGTCAAATAACTGCCAGGACTCCGCGGCTTCCTGATCCGATACCTTTTGAATGGCATAGCCGACGTGGACGAGTACGTGATCCCCGACCTTGAGGCTGTCGTCCTGCAACATGAAAAGGCTTACCTCGCGTTTGATTCCGCGCGCCTCGCAAACGCACAGAAAGCCGTCGATCGAGGATATTTTCATCGGTACAGCAAGACACATAAAGGCCACCTCTGCATCGATAATAGGCCCCGAAAACTGGCAGTAACCTACGTAATTACGCCTATTTAACTGGGGTCTATGCAGGGCTACCTTAGGCTGGCAGGGAGTTGTGCCTGAACGCTTCCGGTGGGAGGAGATTTTACGATGCGAATGACGATTGGATTGATTCTTTGGGCTGGCGTCGCAAACACGGCGTTCGCACATCCGGTGGACGGCAGCTTCACTGCAGCACTCAGTCACCAGGTGTTTGGCGCTCACCATTTGCTGTTTACATTAGCGCTGATTGCCTTTGTGCTGTACCTAGGCCGCCGCTGGCATCGCCGCGATCGCGTTTAGCAGTACTTCCGGCCCGGCGCCGGCCAAGTGCGCATGCTGGCTAATGTAGCGGCGCCAGGCGCGTGCGCCAGGCTGTCCTGAATACAATCCGAGCATATGCCGGGTTACACGTCCCAATGGCTCTCCCTTTCTCACCACTGATTCGATATACGGCAGCATACGCAGAACAATTTCGCTGCGAGTCGGAGGCTCCCAGGCGGGATTGAAATGCTGTTCAAGTTCAGCGAGGAAATACGGGTGGTGATAGGCCTGCCGACCGATCATTGCCCCATCAACGTGCTCCAGAACTTCGTCGACCCTTGCAAGGTCGTCGAGACCGCCGTTGAGCACAATCTCCAACTCCGGAAAGTCGCGCTTCAGTCGATAAACGCGTTCGTAATTCAGCGGTGGAATGGATCGGTTCTCTTTCGGACTCAGGCCATCAAGCACGGCCTTGCGTGCGTGCACAATGAATTTCCGGCAACCGGCTGCAACCAGGCTTAGGACAAAGTCCTTGAGAAAGTCGTAGCTATCCTGATCATCTATACCGATGCGTGTCTTTACCGTTACCGGCCGGTCTGTTTCGGCCAACATCGCCCGGTAACAGTCCGCGACGATAGCCGGCTTCGCCATCAGGCAGGCGCCGAATTGACCGCTCTGCACCTTGTCGCTCGGGCAACCGACATTGATATTGATTTCGTCATAACCGTAGGTGTGTGCCTGTGCCGTCGCACTGGCCATTAGTGACGGATCACTGCCGCCCAGTTGCAGCGCGACAAGGTGTTCTTCTTCATTGAACCTTAAAAAACGGTCAGCATCGCCGTGATGAATGGCGGCAGCCGTCACCATCTCCGTGTACAACAAGGCGGACGGACTCAAGAGCCGCATGAAGTAACGGCAATGGCGATCGGTCCAATCCATCATCGGGGCGACGGCTATTTGTGGGGAGTTTGTTGAATTTCTCATCTTTGTTTTCGAACCGTGAACAGTGAATCGATTCTGCTCTGAATTCTGCTACGAAAAGATGCCTGCAGGTCGGTTTCCTCGAGACGGCTTAGCATAGTCTCCTTCTGAATCATGTTGTACAGGACAAGCCCCTGGACAAATTCAATATCTTTGAGCCGTTGCGCGATTAGTTTCGATATCGCAAGATCATGAACTTCCAGGCAGAGTCCGGTTACGCCATTCGTATTCTCATTGTTAACAACGACCAAACGACTTCGCCAACCGTTTGGTAATACAGCGGTCTTCTCTCCCACACCTTGCGCGTAGTAGCCATGCAACTCGTGAAAAGATGAGCCCTCGCCAATTGCGCCGTCGACCATGTCCGCTCTTTCCGGTTTGTTCTTCGGATAAATGTCCGCTTCCATCGATATCAGGAGCCGCACAGGTGCCTTCGGAAATTGGCCCAGAATGGACTGGCTTCCAATAACGATGATCTCATTGTCACCAGCGATTTCTCCGCTAGCGCGGATTAGATGCTCAAGTTCTGAACGCTGCATAGATCTGATCTCGTTCCTCAGTCGTGAGGACACCGGCAAACGGAGACGACGAGCGAAGCCGGGTAGCATCTTCGCTCATACTGGTGATCAACTCTGCGACATCCGGCCAGGGGCGTACTAATATTTCCTCCCATTCGCGGAAGTATTGCGGTTGCGGTCCGTCTGACTTTGCCATCCAACGCTGAAGATTTGCTCTGGCCTTGTCGAGCAATTCTGGCTTGCGCGTAATTTTTTGCGCAATCTTGCAATGCATTGCCAAACTGCGGGCATCCAAAATTCGATGATCAGAATACTGGCCTAAGCCCGCATCTTCCACCGGCTCCCAACGCCGTACATTTTTCAACCCGGCGTCGCGTTTACGTTTCCGGTAGGCACGCATTCGCTCGGCCGCCGTCGTTGGGCTGGTCTTTCGAGGTCGGCCTCGCTCTTGAGCTGTCTTTTTCATTTATTTATCGTAACGCGTTACGATAAATATGACAAGCACTGCCTTCGGAGAACTAAACCTGTCTAGTGTGTTGATCGGTTTCGATCGGGCTGAATCGGTATCTTACTGAAATATATTTGGACCGGATTTGAACTATTCCTGATCCTGTATTCTCTCGCAAAAACCGATCGGACAGGTATTGATGTTCCTTAGCTTGTTTACTTGTTGGCATCCCTAACGAGGTCGGCCGCCTTCTCCCCAATCAAGATCGAAGGCGCATTGGTATTTGTCGAGACCATGGTTGGCATGATCGAAGCATCGGCGACCCGTAGACCGTCGACTCCGCGGACACGAAGCTGCGGGTCGACAACCGCACCCGTATCATTGCCCATGCGACAAGTTCCAATCGGATGCCACGATGTCTGACCGGTTTCAGCCGCATACTCAAGAAGCGCCGCGTCGCTCGATATTTCCGAGCCTGGCAAAATCTCGCGCTTAATGAACTTCTTTAGATCCGGTTGCTCCGCAACTTTCCGAATAAGTCTAAGCCCTGCAACGGTCAACTTCCTGTCAACAGCCTCGCGGAGATAATTCGGCTCAATTAGCGGGGCTGTCGACGGGTCTCCGGATTTCACGTGAACACAGCCACGCGACTCTGGGCGAACCTGAAATGTGCCTAATGTGATACCCGAGCATTTATCGAGACCGGTGCCATCCCCGCTGTAGCGGTCCTTGCCGCTTATCAGTGCCAGCTGAATCTTCGTGTCCGCATGATTACTTTCATCATGTGATTTCATGATGGAGTGTGCGGTCACGCTTGACGTGGTCAAAAGCCCCCGCCGCCTGAGCAAATAGCGAAGGCCCTCGACGGCACCGAGGAATGGACTGTTCATCAAATCATTGACGGTCCGCTCGCCCTCGATTTCAAAAGACATTCGAACCTGGAGATGGTCTTGCAGATTTTCGCCGACCTCTCTGCTGTCGACGCGTGTCTTTGCGCCTATCCGAGCAAGGACCTCCGGATTGCCAATTCCGGATCGCTCCAGAATCGCGGGCGATTCGACTGAGCCCGCACTCAGGATTACTTCTCGATTGGCATATACCTTAGCTCGAACGCCGTGCCTGATATATTCCAGACCAACGCAACGTGCCCCGTCGAACAACAGCTTGTCAGCCGTGCAGTACGTGAGTACAGTCAAATTTTTGCGCCTCATTGCAGGCCGCAAGTAACCAACAGCGGTCGAACACCGCCTGCCATTGCGCATGGATAACTGCAGTGGCGCGACACCCTCATCACTTGGACCGTTGTAGTCGTCCAATCTGGTGGCGCCCAACGCGTGACAGGCATCAATGAATGCATTCGACGCGGCTGACTGGTGGGCAACATCGGACACGGTAATCGGGCCACCGACGCCACGAAATGCCGGATCACCCTGGGAACGATCTTCAAGTTTCTTGTAGTACGGCAGCACATCATCGTATCCCCAACCTTCGTTGCCAAGGTCGCGCCACTCATCCCACGCTTTTTTCGAGCCGCGCACGAACACCATGCCGTTCACAGAACTCGATCCTCCAAGCGTGCGGCCCTTCGGCCAATAGACGTCCTTGGCAACCGCCGGCGATTCGCCCTTGCCAGCAAAATACTGCCAGACGAATTTCGGGTTCATCAGGAGCTTTCCGACGCCTAACGGTACGTGTATCCAAATATTGCTATCGGCACCGCCAGCTTCCAATAAAAGTACGCGCGTCTTGGGATCCTCGCTAAGTCGCGCCGCAATAACAGCACCAGCCGAACCGGCACCGATGACTATGTAGTCGAACTCGTTCTTTAGCATGACCGGGCTCTTGTTCTCAGTGATTTACGTGCGAAGAGAAAGTACAACCTAACCTATTCTCCCGCCGCGGCTCCATTGTTTTCTGTCATACATAACCAAAATGTTGTCCCGAATTGACAACTCCGGCGGGCAGCGAATCGATATCCTCGCTTTGACCGATCAGAAGTCCAATTCAGCGAGAGGGTAGCTATGAGCGACACACCGATTACCGATCAAATGCACCAGTCAGGCAACTGGAACGAGGCTTGGGACGAGTTCGCAGAGCTCGATCCGCAGTGGAGTGTAAAGTTCATGGACATGGGAACGCTACCGATGCGTACCGGTGTTCTCGACTTAAGCACCGTGTTCGCCGGCCAGAAGGTCGGCGTCAAACAAGTTAGCGACAAAATATGGCTCGTCAGCTTCATGCAATACGATCTCGGATACTTTGATCACGAGACCTGCAGGCTCGAGCCCATCGAAAACCGGTTCAGTCCAAAAGTGTTACCTATGTCTCCGGTATAATCTGTAACCCATGTCTCCAGCATGGACCTGAAAAGAATGGTGGCCAGGGGCGGATCAGTTCGTGAAGCGAACTAAGACGGCGAAGCCGCCCGAAGGGTGAGGATCGATGCCAAATCGATCCGAGTCAATCGAACCACCGACACGCGGATTTTCAGTTCGATCCGGGCGACGGCACCAGGTTCTGAATCCTGCAGGTTTAAAATGACAGCCCCACACGGCCCCAAACAAAACCTCCTACTCGCAGTATATAGCCCGACCGACTCACCGCGCTGCGGCGGGTCGCCATGATCGAGAGCATCGGTTCGTTGACCCGAATCTCCAATGAATAGCTGCCGAAAGCCCCCTGCCAATCGTAAAGCCG
>JAOUNH010000292.1 GCA_029881055.1 Gammaproteobacteria bacterium | reverse complement strand
CGATTGTGGCAGTTTCTGCGGTCTATAAGCCCTTATGAGCAATTTTCTGCTATGGCACTCGACCGCTACGACAAATTGATACTTAACGAGCTCCAGAAAGACGGCCGCATCAGCAACGTGCAACTGGCGGCGGCGGTGAACCTGTCGGAGTCGGCCTGCCTGCGTCGAGTACGAACGCTCGAGGAGTCCGGCATTATCGACCGCTATGCGGCACTCCTGAGCCAGAAGAAGGTCGGCCTGCCCGGCAGCATCTTCGTGCAGATCGGCCTGCACCGGGAGGAAGAGCGTGAACTCACGGCGTTCGAGGGCGCCGTGAAGAGCATCCCCGAGGTCATGGAGTGCTATCTCATGACGGGCGAGTTCGATTACCTGCTGCGCGTCGTCGTGGCGGACATGGCTGACTTCGAACGGCTGCACCGCGACGCACTGACCCGCCTGCCTGGCGTCGCCCGCGTCAACTCGAGCGTTACCATCCGCACGGTACAAAAGAAAACCGAACTCCCCCTGCACTAACCCATATAAGGTGACAGTGACCTTATATCGCCTAGACGCAAGGCGCTGCCTGGGCCGAAAGTCGATATAAGGTCACTGTCACCTTATATGGGTCTTATGCGGTTGGGGGGACGAATTCCTTGGGGGCCGCCGAACCTTCGCCGAAGAAGAATTTTTGCATTTCCGTTTCCAGGAATTTGCGGGCCTCGGGTTCGATCGGGGTCAGCCGGTACTCGTTGATCAGCATCGTCTGGTGACCCAGCCATTGCTTCCAGGCCTCCTTCGACACGTTTTCGTAGACGCGTTGTCCGAGATCGCCGGGGTAGGTCAGATAGTCGAGACCCTCGGCTTCCTTGCCCAGAAGAGCGCAATTAACAGTGCGTGGCATTGTTCCTGTTCCTTAATTGATTGATCAGTTTCTTCACCGGCGCCGCCAGTCCACCGGGCGGCTCGTCGTCAAGCTTGTACCAAACCCGGGCGCCGGCATCGGCCACGTGGGCCGCCCGCGAATCCAGGTGCACCACTATCGGCTGAATATCGAGATCGTAGTGGCTGAAGCTGTGGCGAAGGATATCCCATGGCTGCGTCCGGGTCGCTGCGCTGTCGAGTACATCCTCGCACCACTCGCCGACAGAGCGCTCGTCCAGTTCGGGAAGGCTCCAGAGCCCACCCCAGATTCCGGTCTCGGGACGGCGCTCGAGATAGACCTGGCCGTTCGCACTCGCAAGGATCATCGTCGTCGTTCGCAAGGGTTTTGCGGACTTTGGTTTTCGTCCCGGATAATCCCCGACCTTGTTCATTAGCAAAGATTCACAATCATCCGCGACAGGACATCGCTCACACGATGGCTTGCTGCGCGTGCAGAGTGTCGCACCCAGATCCATCATTGCCTGCGTGTACTCAGCCACCCGCTTCTGCGGCGTATGCTGTTCGGCGACTCGCCAGAGTTCATCCGCGACGCGTCCGGTGCCAGGCCAGCCCGCGATTGCGGCATGCCTCGCGAGCACGCGCTTTACATTGCCGTCGAGAATCGCGTGACGCTGGGCGAATGCCAACGACAATATCGCTCCCGCCGTGGAGCGACCGATACCGGGTAAGGTCATTACCGCATCGAGTGACGCCGGAAACGTGCCGCCGAATTTCCCGTGCACGACCTGTGCGGCTTTATGCAGGTTTCTCGCTCGCGCGTAATAGCCCAGCCCGGACCAGCGCGCGAGCACCTCGTCCTGCCTGGCGGCGGCAAGCGCCGACACATCCGGAAAGCGTTCGACGAATCGATTGAAGTAGGGAATCACCGTCGCCACCTGGGTCTGTTGCAGCATGATCTCCGAGACCCATACCCGGTATGGCGTGACGTCCTGCTGCCACGGCAAATCCCTGCGACCGTGCTCATCGAACCACGCGAGCACGCGCGACGCGAAGTCACTCACCCTGCTGTCCCCGCGGAACAATCTCCCGGGCGATAACTTCGATGCGATTAACGGCCTCACTGCCATTCTTTTTCAGCTTG
>JAOUNH010000291.1 GCA_029881055.1 Gammaproteobacteria bacterium | reverse complement strand
CCCAGTACTGCGAAGCGCAAGCGTCCGAGTTCGCACCGCCCACGTCAGTGCCGGCGCGCAGCGCGGGTACGAACTACCATATGTTCCTGAACCTGGATAACAGCCGGGTTCCGGGTACCAGCCAGCTCTTCAATAACCATATTCCGCTCGACCCGCGGCTCGATGGCGCTGTGGCCGTAACGAAGTCCACGCCGAAGCTGAACGTCGTACGTGGCGATCTCGTTCCCTACGTGATTACGGTGACCAATTCCTACGGCGCCGATCTGTATGACGTCAATATTATCGATCGCTACCCGGCGGGCTTCCGTTACATCGAGGGTTCGGCACGATTTGACGACGTACCGAACGAGCCCACCGTCGTTAACGGCCAGCTGATCTGGTCAGGCATGGTGCTTGAGACAGACGCGCGCCATGAAATCAAATTACTGCTCGCTGTCGGCGCAGGCGTCACAGAAGGCGAGTTCGTCAATCGCGCGTTCGCGATCAATGCCCTGACCGGCATGAGTATGTCCGAGGAAGCCACGGCGAAAGTACGTGTCGTTCCCGACCCGACCTTCGATTGCACCGACGTCACGGGCAAGGTATTCAATGACGGCAATCGCAATGGCTACCAGGACGAGGACGAAGAAGGCCTGGCTGGCGTGCGCCTTGTGACGGCGACCGGACTGGTCGCGAGCACGGACGCTTACGGTCGTTACCACATCACCTGCGCCATCGTGCCGAACGAAAGTCGCGGCAGCAATTTTGTACTGAAACTTGACGACCGAACCTTGCCGAGCGGCTTCCGTGCATCAACGCGTCCGGTACAGGTGCAGCGCGCGACTCGCGGTAAGGCCTTGCGCCTGAACTTCGGCGCCTCGATTCATCGCGTCGTCGGTCTCGATATTGCCGATGCCGTATTCGAGCCCAATGAAGTCACGATGCGTCAGCAGTGGGTGCCGCGACTCGCCCTGCTGATCGAGGAACTGAAGAAAGCACCGGCTACCTTGCGACTTTCCTATGTCGCGGATGTGGAACCGGAAACGCTGGTCGAACGACGACTGGACAGCCTGAAGTCGCAGATTTCGGACGCGTGGAAAGAGCTCGACTGCTGTTACGAGCTGGTCATCGAGCCCGAGATTCAATGGCGCCTGGGCAAGCCCGCTGAACAACCGCGGAGGGTCGAGGAATGAACGCATTGACCCGCTTCTGCACACTGCTGTTGTGGCTGCCGCTGGCGGCGGCCGCACAGGGTGTCGATGAGGCGCCGCTCGGCGAGGCTGTCGAGCGCCACCTGCCCAGTGATTTTGCCTTCACGCAGTGGGTGCAGGATCCGGAGCGCCTGAAGACGGAAGCGAGCGACGCAATCGAGACGCGTGAAGTCCTTGAGGACGGCCTCGAAACGATCAAGCTCGGCAACGTCGTCGCGCCGATCCTCTTCGAGACCGGCGTCGCACAGATTCCCGATGGCACGGTCGAGGCATTGGCCAAGATTCTCGATGGCATGAAAGACCGGGTGAATGTGCGCCTGCACCTCATCGGCCATGCCGATAACCAGCCTTTGTCGCCACGCCTCACGGGCATTTACGGCGACAACATGGGCCTGTCGCAGGAACGCGCGGGCGAAGTCGCCGAGTACATGCAAACGGTGCTCGCACTGCCGGCCGAGGCGATCACGTATTCATGGCAGGGCGAACTGCAGCCGGTCGCATCCAACGACACCGCGGCGGGACGCGCACAGAATCGCCGCGTCGAAGTCGAGGTCTGGTACGACGAGGTGCGTGACCAGGTGGGTCTCGAGGAATACCTTGTCGAACACGAGGTCACGGCGGTCAAGGTGTGTCGCATCGAAACGGTGTGCAAACTGCGTTACGTCGATGGCCACGCGCGGCGTGCGCGGGTGCAGAACCTGATCGCGCCACTGCATTACAGCACCGAGTCGGTCGAGATCGACGACGCGTTCATCGCGCAGGTACAGCAGGGATTCAGCAACCTCGCCGACAAGGAAAATGTTGTCGTGAAGTTC
>JAOUNH010000012.1 GCA_029881055.1 Gammaproteobacteria bacterium | reverse complement strand
GCAGTGTGTCGTATACCTTGGCGGGGAAAAGGCCGTGCGCGGTTACAAAATCGCATATTGCCTGTTGATCGTGATCGCAACGCTGGGACTCATCAAGACAGACGCGGATCTCGACAACCTGACCGGGGTTGGCACAGCCGTAATCCTGTTTGCGAACATTCCAATTTGCTGGTTTTTCGGCTACCAGGCGATCGCGGCGTACAAAGATTACGTCAGCCGCTTGAAATCCGGCCGTATGGGGCCGGACCACCCGCCGCCGCCTATTGACGACCTTTTGTCGGGCCGCGATGTCCAGAAGTAAGGTTGGCAAATCAGGTGGGCAATCTCTATATGACCGCTGAGTAAATGATCTAGGCGTCTTTCTTCCTGCGTTCAAGCGCATCAAGAATCTTGTCGAGTCGAGCTTTCGCTTGCGACGTTACCCCGCCCCTTTTGACTTCGTCCTTGACGAAGGACTCCAGGCGCCCAACGATCTCGTCAATATCCTGGCTGCCCAGGACACGTGACCCTTCGATTCCATCCGGTGCGTTTTCCAGAGCAGCGAACAGGTTAATCCAGTGCTCCGACTCCTTGCCCCAGGCCATCAGTTGATAGAAGTGCGGCCCGGGCCTGCCGCCCTGCGTGGAGACGAGGCTCACGATTCCGGCGATCAGTGACAAAGGCACCAGGATCAGGTCGCGAAACCCGTCCACCAGCAATTTGACCTGCAACACGCCGATATCGCGAATCAGGGCCCAGCGCTCGGCCTTTGGGTCTTCTTGTTGCAAGGGTTTATTCATGGGCGGGCTTCCAGCATAAATGTCAATTAAGACAAGAGATTATAGACTCTTTGGCTGGCGCATGGCGACGCTTTGCAGTAGTGTTGTGGGCGTTCAGTGCTACCCGTGTGACCATGCCAACGTACCGATCAACACCACAGTTCAAACACGGGCTTCCCGAGTCCACTGGCGTGCTTGTCGTGAATCTCGGCACACCCGAAGATCCTTCCCCGGGAGCCGTGCGGCGATTCCTGCGTGAGTTCCTTTCCGACCCCCGCGTGGTGGAATACCCGCGGCTGATCTGGTGGCTGATACTCAATCTCGTCATCCTGACAATTCGACCGTCTCGTTCCGCGGAAGCGTATCGAAAGATCTGGACTGAGGAAGGATCGCCGCTGATGATTCATTCGCGAGCTATCGCCAGCGAGTTAAAGAAGCGCCTGCAGACCAACGGACCGATACAGGTCGAGCTCGCAATGACTTATGGTGAGCCTTCGGTCGCGAACGCCATCGAGAAACTGCTTGCGGCCGGCGCGCGTCGAATTCTTACCCTGCCGCTTTATCCCCAGTATTCCGGTACGACAACCGCTGCCGTATTCGATCGGGTTGTTCGGGAGCTTGGGCAATATCGGTGGGTGCCGGAATCAAGATTCATCAATAACTATCACGACGCTCCCGGCTATATCGATGCGCTGGCCGCCAGCGTTCGCGAAAGCTGGAACAAACACGGGCGCGGCGACAAACTGTTGATGTCGTTTCACGGCGTGCCGAAGTCCACATTGTTAAAGGGTGACCCCTACTTCTGCCACTGCCAAAAGACAGCGCGACTGCTCGCGGATGCGCTCGGACTTGCCGATGCCGAGTGGGCTATCTCTTTCCAGTCCCGGGTCGGGCGTGAAGAGTGGCTGACGCCGTATACCGAGGCTACCGTTAAAGGCTTTGGGCACGAGGGACTCGCCCGGCTGGACGTCGTTTGTCCGGGGTTCTCAACGGACTGCCTGGAAACGCTGGAAGAGATCGCGATGCAGAATGCCGAGTTTTTTCACGAAGCGGGCGGTGGCTCCTTGCACTACATCCCGTCGCTCAATGCGCGTGACGACCATGTCGATTTCCTTGCGGCACTCATTGAACAACATCACTCGGGCTGGTCCATCGACAACGACAGCGCCGCGCTGCAGGCAAGCAGCGAACGCGCGGTTGCAATGGGGGCCCGCTCTTGAGCACGATCGGCCGCTTTTTGGAATTCTCGGTTCGAGCGCCGGATATTCTCGAGTCCCTGTATTTCTACAGGACGCTCGGGTTTGTCGAACTTGAGATCGGGGACATGTGGTCCCACAAATACGCCGTTGTGAGCGATGGCGAACTCAATATTGGTCTGCACGATCGCGAGTTCGATGCGCCTGCGATCACTTTTGTGAAACCGGATATTGCCAAACATGCGCGTGAAATGGCCGACCGCGGATTCGAATTCAGCTTCATGCAATTGGATGAGGACGCCTTTAACGAGCTGGGCTTTACGGATCGCGACGGGCACATGGTGACCATGCTTGAAGCACGCACCTTTCACCTCAGCGAGGAAACCAGCAGGGACTCGTTGTGCGGCAAATGGTTTGAGCTGACACTGCCCGTGCGGGAAGCCGTTGCCGCCGCATTATTTTGGGCGCCGATTGCGCCGGCCTTACTCGAAATGCGGGAGGAACCGACGACCCATATGCGTTTCGATGCCGGTGGCATCCCTCTCGGCCTGTCCGAAAGTATCGCGGTAACCGCCCCGTCATTGTGCTTCAAATGCCCTGATCGTCACGGTTTGATGGGCATCCTCGAACAGAACAACATGAAGTTCAAAAAGTTTCCCGGATACGAAGGTGCCTTCGTCGCCATTCAGGCGCCCGAGGGCACAACACTTTACGCCTTCGAAGAAGATTTTCTTGGCGAAAAGTACGAGGTCGATGAGTCCGGCGATGCGCGGGACTTTCCGGGTTAGAGTCTGTTGGTGCTGCGACGACGAGTACTTTTCATTGGATTGGCTGTCTTGCTCGCGACGGGAATTGGGCACGCCGAACCGGCACTGAACATCGTCATCTACGGCGCGACCGGAGAGATCGGTACTCACATCGTGCGCGAAGCACTGCAACGCGACCACCGGGTGACCGCGGTGTCGCGCAACCCTGCGGGGTTGGAGATGCAGCACCCCAATCTGTCCACTGTCAAAGGCGACCTTCTTGACAGGGCAAGCGTCAGCGCGATCGTGACTGGAAAAGATGTGGTGATCGTCTCGGTACGCGGTGTCATCGGTGACTCCGCAACGCCGGAAAGCGCGCTACAGTTTATCGCGGCAGAAATGCTGGTCGATGTCCTGTTCCCGATGGGCGACAACGCACCCCGACTGATCCACGTCGGCGGCTCGGGATCGCTCGAGGTCGAGCCCGGCGTGCTGTTCGCCGAGAAACTGCCCAAGATACTGCTGCCAAAGGATCTTGAGGTGGAGATCCTGGGCCAGATACTGGCACTCGAGTTCTACAGGAAGGTGGACGACGTGCACTGGACTTACATCACGCCGCCCAGGAACTTCACGAACGGGGAGCGCAGCGGTGTCTTCCGTATCGGGGGCGACCAGGCACTGAAAGACAGCCGTGGCAGAACTCGGGTGTCACGCGCCGACTTCGCAGTCGCGATTATCGACGAAGCGGAACAGGCAATGTATCCCCGGCAGCGGATTTCCGTGGCGTACTGAGCGCGCCGGGCGAAGAGAGAGAAAGAGCCGGCCGTACCCGGTAAGCATGGCAGGTGGTTATCGATGTTAGGCTATCGATTCATGTAAGGGATGGATCCAGCGTATGAACGAGTTCGAGTTTCTCGCAGTATTTATATCGATCGTGGTCGGACTCGGAGTGACACACATACTCTATGGTCTGGCGCGAATAATTCATAATCGTAGTCAGCACCAGATGTCGACATTGCACTTCGTCTGGACCCTGAATGTACTTCTGATTTTACTGCTCAACTGGTGGGTGTTATTTCTCTGGGCCGATTACGAGACATGGAGTTTCGATATTTACCTGCTGTTGATCGGCTGGGGTATTGCGCTCTATATGCTCGCGGTCATCCTCTACCCGCCCGATACAAAGGCCGGGGATTCCTACGACGAAATCTTTGATAGAAATCGTAATTGGCTCTTCGGATTTTTTATCGTCTTCATCGCTCTCGATATAGCGCAAACAGCTGTTCGTGGACAGCTTCTCGAGCCGAAAATTTTCCTTCCGTATTCTCTTCACTACGCGGTATTAGCCGGTATTGGTATCGCCGTGACGAATAAGCGATACCAGGTTTTTCTGGCTTGGTATTTTCTGATTACATTGACTCTGTGGTGCCTGATCGTTCGGCGCCTGCTCGGTTCCTGACGGCTATTGACCCGAGGCGGTCATCTCCCTGATCAGCGCATCTCCTGGATTTCAACCCGTTGGATACTTCCCAGAATGGATATTAAGCTTGCAGTAACAGTCTTCGGAGTCGTCTTTTTAGCGGAATTGGGTGACAAAACCCAACTGGCGACGCTTCTCTTCTCTGCGAAGTCTCCGGACAGTTTGATCACTGTTTTCCTGGGAGCATCTTTGGCACTGGTCGCCACATCGGCGATAGGCGTGGCAGCAGGAGGATTTGTTGCTCAGTACGTCAGTCCAAAGCTTCTGTCCTACGTTGCCGGTGCAGGCTTTGTAATCATCGGCATATGGACAATTTGGCAAGCAGCATTGAGTAGCTAGATACCGATATCAAAGGCTGCTTCTGGCAGCCAAAATGATCTTGCTGAACGTTTTCCTGGCGGCGGACGTATCCCACCGCTCCGAGCCAATATGCCCTGGATCGATAAGTGACTGCGCCCAAAATGACGAGCGATTGAATTGAGTGATTCGCCTTGCTGCCAGCGATCCCACACCAGTGCTTTATCGCTCTTGGTGTAATAGGTTCTCGTTGGATACTTCATTTTCAACATCCTCCTCTCTATAGTGAGAGTCTAGATGTTGCATTGACCGGTTGAAGTCACAATCCAATGTGGTCATTCACTGTTTGTTGTTGGTTTCAGCCACAGATACATTGGTAGCGAGGAACGTACATGCGAAACCGAATCCTGTTGCTAGCAGCGTTGCTCATGCCGGGCATGGCGGCCTGGGGCCAGAACGATCCTGAAGAGCAGGCCTTCGGTATTGGCCTCGAGACCGGCGGTGTCTGGTTTTCGAGGAACGATGTTCGCATCCCGAGTGAGACGGGAACCGAATTCGACATGACGAAGCTAACCGGGTCGGGCCCAGCTTTCTTTGCGCGCCTCGACGGTTACTGGGACATCAATGACAAGCACGGATTGCGTGTAGTACTCGCTCCGCTTGAGGTTTCTGGCACCGGTAACCTGCCCGAAGATACGGAATTCGCCGGGGAGATCTTTCCCGCCGGCGAGACGGAGGGGATCTATAAATTCAATAGTTACAAGATCTCCTACCGCTACACCTTCGTCGACAAAGCGAATTTACGATGGCGGGTCGGTTTCACGGGTGTGATTCGAGATGCCAACGTCGAGCTACGGCAGGGGGGCCTTCAGGCGAACGACGACAACGTCGGCTTCGTGCCGGCGCTGCACTTGTCGAGCGACTACCGTTTTGCCGAGCGATGGATGCTGCGCTTCGACTTCGACGGGCTCGCTGGGGGACCCGGAAGGCTATTCGACGTCGCGCTGAAGCTGGACTACGCGGTCAATGACAACTGGCGCCTCGGGGGTGGCTACCGCATGCTCGAAGGCGGCGCCGACACCGACGAGGTCTACAGTTTTGGATGGCTACACTATGCGGTGCTCGACGTGCGCTATCGGTTCTAGGGTTGGCGCAGCAAAACGAGGATTCTTCTTGAGTTTATCTTTTTTACAGGAACCTCGGATGCTCCGGCTAATTGCCATAGCGTTGAGTACGTTTCCGTTTTCGAGCTACGCACAGTACGCATTGGACGAGGTCTGCAACAATCTAGCGGAAATCGGTAATTGGTCGGAACCCGAAGTTGACGAATTTGCGCAGTCGGTGGATGAGTATATCGCTGCCCTGCTCTCGCGAATGGGCGGCGGTGACGTCGACCCTACCAAAGTTTTTCCGGATGACTGGTCGAAACATGGTTTTCGAGTACAGGTTGCGAGCTGTTACATCAGTGGAAAAGGAACTGACCGCGACACCGACACGGCTATGGCGCTGCTCGAGCAACCCGCAGCGGCTGGCTTCCCGAGCGCAGTCCACATGCTGGCCAGCCTGAGGCTATTCAACACGGATGACCCATCGATGCAAAGGCGAGGGTTCGAAGCGCTTGAGCAGGAATACAAGTCCGGGTCTGCTTTCTCTGCAGGAAAGCTCGGTTGGGCGTATCAAAAAGGGCTGGGCGTTGTTCCAGACCGGGATAAGGCGCTGGAACTCTATGAATATGCCGCTCAAGGCGGAATGACCTATTGGCAGTACTTGCTCGGACACGCATACGAAAAAGGCTATCTTGGTCTCGATCCTGATCCGGAAAAAGCTGCCGATTGGATAACGTATAAACCAAAAGTCCATATTGCCCTCTATGAGTGCTGGGTCGCTTCCTATTACGCCGACGGGACATTCCCATCTAACGAAGAACTTCAAACCAAGTATCAGGAAATCTGTGACGAAACAGATGTTGGAGAATGGTGGGTGCGGTTCCAGTCTGAATGACCACTGATAGCCGAAAGCCGCCCTCCTGGTGTCAGAATCTTGAGCGGTTGCAACTGACCCGAAGGCGACCTTGAGCTAATTTTATTCTGCAGAGCTGAAACTGTCCCAATGCAGAAACTCAGATCTATACGACGATTCTCTAGAATCATTTGAGGGACTGGTGGAGGCTGAAAAAATAAGGTCTGCCCCTGCAACCCCTTAACCTTTTCGGGTTTTCGCGCATCTAAGCGTGACAAGTCATCAAATAACGCAGAGGTTGCCCCGTGATTCTTCGAATAATTCCTTTTGTCTTGATTCTCATTGCGGTGGCAACCCCCACTGCAGCCAGTCCTGCGAGTATCGAGGATATTGTGGACGACGTTGTTGCTCAACATATGACGGAAAAACGCATTCCTGGTATGTCGGTTGCGATTGTCCATGAGGGACGCCTTATCTTCTCCAAGGGTTACGGCAAGGCGAGTATAGAGTTCAATGTCCCGGCGACTGCTGGCACTGTGTATCCAATCTCTTCAGTATCGAAAATTTTTGCCGGTCTTCTTGCAATCCGACTTGCCACTGCGGGTTATTTGGATTTGGATGAGTCTATATCGAAGTTCGTCAGCAATGTTCCGGCGGACAAACGGTCCATCACTGTGCGTCATTTGTTGCAACACACGCATGGTTTGGAAGACTTTTATCGGTCTGACGCGTATGAAATTGAGACTGGCAAGTCCATGAAGGAATCGACACTGGAAGAACTCATTGCGTGGTCTCTCGACCAGCCGCTGCAACATACACCTGGCGCAGGATGGGCATACAGCCTATCCGGCTATATCCTACTGGCGCGAATTATAGAGGGCGTCGGCGAAATGTCGTACACGAGACTGGTGCAACAGTACGTCTTTGAGCCGCTGGATATGATCGGAACGTTCGGTGGCTCAGATGCTGTGATAACTGGCAGAAACCCGGTGCTTTATGAGCTGGTTGGTGACGGTATTGTAGGCCATGTTACCGATTTTCCACCAAGGGTGTATGCAGCGGGTGGGCTGAATATGTCTGTACTTGAAATGGCTAAGTTGTTTGTTGCGCTTGCGGGCGAAGGTTTTGTTGATAACGAGGCGAAAAAGGAACTCTGGAACAATCCGGTTCTGAAAAATGGCGACTCGGCCAATTACGGTTTGGGATGGTTCTCCTACGAGACATCGAAGAAGAGATGGGTTGTTGGGCATGAGGGTGGTGGCGCGAGTTGGGTCATCTATTACCCCGATAGTGATCTCGCCGTAATTGCGTTATCAAATATGAGTGGGGCAAGAGCAGACGTACTTCCCTATGAAATCGCGCGCAAGGTCTTCGCCGCTGACTTAGTCCGGGTCGACTAAATGGCTCCTTCTGGCCTATTCTGTTGAAAAACTTTGTTTTGCGAGCGGAGCAAAACTTCATGAAAAATTCGATTCGATCCTGCGCGCGAGCGCCAGTAATGGTTAGCGGCTCTTAGCTGCGCCAGGAGGAGTTTTCATGGGGATTGCACTGCCTCCTCGTATCTACGATACGATTTTGGCGGCAGATCGCAAATGAAATATTGCTGAAATTCAAAACGGAGTTTTTCAACAGAATAGGCCGGAAGCGGACTCTCGCTGGTTACCCAAACAAGACGTTCAGGCGGCTGCAATTGGAAAAAGCGGTCGTTAGCAAGCGGCGGCAGTACCTGAACAAGACTGGACACACGAAGACATATGGTCGTCAGGCAAAATGATAACGCTAGTTATTCCATTTCTGTGCAAATTAATCAGTAGTCTCGCTTCACGCCCATCCGAGTCATCAGCCAGGCACCAATGCGGGATTTCAACACGGGAACCAGGTAGCGATACAGGCGGCCAGAAATATAGACCGTCTTTCCCTTTTCCAGCGCAGCGAGTCCTTCATGAACCACGACCTCGGCGTCATACCAAAGTATCGTCGGCGACCGACTTTTCATTCGAGTAAGCTCGGGGCTCTGGTGAAATTCGGTGTGCGTGAAGCCCGGACACAAGGCCAGTACATAGACGCCTTGAGGGCGAACGGTAGCCGCCAAGCCTTTCGATAGCGCGATCAAATAGGCCTTGGTCGGACCGTAACTCGTATCACCGGCGAGCGATACGTGTCCAGCCACCGAAGCAACGTTCAATACGCGTCCAAATCCGCGCGACTGCATGGGTGGTATGAAGTGATGACACATGCCTGCGACCGAGGTCATCATGAGTTCGATGTAGGCCTGCTGCTCTGGCCAATCTCGCTCCGTTAGAAGATCCGGACCAACGGCTCCCGCATTGTTAATAAGATAGTCGACCGTCATGCCGCGGTCGTTCACTTCTGCAAACAGTCTTGCCGTGGCATCAGTTTTGGACAGGTCCGCCTGGATGATGTCGATGGCCACATTGAATTCATCCGTCAACTCTGCCGCCAGTTCCTGCATCGGCTCAAGCCGACGCGCAACCAGGACCAGGTCTTTGCCCTTGCTCGCCAGTTGACGCGCAAACTCCGCGCCAAGTCCGGCGGAAGCTCCTGTGATCAGTGCCCGGGGTTCAGCGGACATCAGTGACGGTAAATATCCGAGACGCGCTCGGCCTGGCGTCGCAGGGCCATGCCAATCCCGGCCTCATCGAAGAGCGCGTTGATTTCTCCGAGACGCGGTGGCGCCGGTTGCATGAGCCTGTCGATATCGTCCATTGGCGCATCGCACGCGATGCCTGTCAGCCGTCGTGCAAGGTAGGCGTCTTCCCTGTGCGTGTCGAGTTTCGCGCCGAGTGTCTTTGCACCACGTACGTTGACTTCATGAACCTTGTCGAGGTTGGCGTAGAGATTATCGAGACTGTTGAAGTGCTGCAGCAACATCGTCGCCGTTTTTTTTCCAACACCTGGAACACCTTTGATGTTATCCACGGCGTCCCCGGCCAAAGCCAGAAAATCAGCAATCTGCTCAGGCCAGACGCCGAAAGAGTCCGGAATCTGTTCGTAACGAAGTTTGCCTTTGCCTGCGAAGTCCCAGAACACATCTTCCTTTCCGAGCAGCTGTGTGAGGTCCTTATCGCGGGTCACGATGGTCGATGGACGTCCATTCCTGCGCCCGTGATGCACGAGGGTACCGATCAGGTCATCAGCTTCGTAGGCCGGACTGCTGTGCTCCATGACGCCGAGTGCTCGAACATAGCGTCGGCACTGTTCGAACTGGCGTTTCAAATCCGCGGGCGCCGGGTCTCGATTAGCCTTGTAGAGCGGGTAAATTTCTGTCCGGAAAGACTCCGTCATGCTCTCGTCAAACAGGACGGCAACGTACTCCGGTGTCACCTGCTCCATGAAGTCGCCGAGGAAGCGGCAGAAACCATACAGCGCGTTAACCGGATTGCCGTTGTCGTCGACCATGTCGTCCGGCATCGAGTAGTACGCGCGGAACACGTACACGCTGGCATCGATCAGGTATTGCATTAGTCGTGATAATGCACGTCGACAATCTCCTCTCCATTGGAGAGATGATCGCTGAGACGCGCGTGCAAGGGACTGGAGCGTGGAATGTGTGCCAGCAGGTATTGCATCTGGTCAGTAAGGACTCGCCGTCCCTTCAGATAAATGTACTCGGCGTAGTTTGGCGTGAACGGAACGGCGATCAATTGCATACCCGCCTGTTCGGGCGTTCGTCCGCCCTTGAAGTTATTGCAGCGCCTGCATGCTGTCGCCACATTATTCCAGCGATCACGCCCGCCCCTTGATACGGGAGTAATGTGGTCCCGAGTCAGGTCTCTCGTGAGATAACGCATGCCACAATAAAGGCAGATATTGGCATCACGCTTGAACAGCGTGTGGTTGTTCAGGGGCGGGACGTAGCGATCGCGGTTGCGGGACAGACCGTGGCTTGTCCCGTGCGTGGCAACAATGGAATTGACATCGATACGGCTGCGCTTGCCATCAATCGAACTGTAACCGCCGAAAACGGAGTAAAGGCGAGTTCCACAGTCATAAGCAACCTGCTCTGCGTGATACAGACGAACCGCTTCGCGGTAGTCGATCCACTCCAGCGGCATACCCGCAACGTCGGTTCTCAAAACCTGTTGCGATATGTCCGATGCAAGTCCTGCCAACATCTCCGTCCCCCTTTTGGGCCGATTATGCCGATACTACAATGCCTTCAACACCTCATCGAGAGTTTCTTTCGCGTCGCCGAACAACATTCGCGTGTTATCCAGAAAGAACAGGGGGTTTTGTACGCCCGCGTAACCCGTCGCCATACTGCGTTTCAGAACGATCGATGTATGTCCTTTCCAGCATTCGAGCACGGGCATACCGGCTATCGGGCTGTTCGGGTCTGTCAGGGCCGACGGATTGACGATGTCATTGGCGCCGATGACGACGGAGACATCGACGTCAGGGAAGTCTTCGTTGATTTCGTCCATCTCGAACACGATGTCGTAGGGCACCTTGGCCTCGGCCAGCAGGACGTTCATGTGGCCCGGCATACGGCCGGCAACCGGGTGTATGCCGAACCGCACGTTGACTTTTTTCGCGCGCAGGGCCTTGGTAATTTCAAACACGGTGTGCTGCGCCTGGGCAACGGCCATGCCGTAGCCCGGAATAATCATGACTTCCTTGGCATCGGCAAGCAACGCGGCCGTCTCCTCGGCACTGATCGGAACCACTTCGCCCTGGTCTTCGCCACCGCTCGCCGCAACGCCGCCGCCCGTGCCGAAACCGCCCGCAATGACAGCGAGGAATTTTCGGTTCATCGCACGGCACATGATGTAGCTCAGGATGGCACCGCTCGATCCGACCAGTGCTCCCGTGACGATGAGCAGGTCGTTGCCAAGCATGAATCCCGTCGCAGAAGCAGCCCAACCGGAATAGCTATTGAGCATGGACACAACGACCGGCATGTCTGCACCGCCGATAGCCAGAACCATGTGCATGCCGAACAGGAGTGCAATCACTGTCATGATGATTAGCGGCTCCATGCCGCTGCCCGCCGCCGACTGCAGGACAAACTCGCGTCCGAACCAGATCGCCCCGATCAACAGGCCGAGGTTCAACCAGTGACGCGCCGGCAATGTCAGCGGTTTCCCGCTGATGCGTCCGGACAGCTTGCCGAAGGCGATAACCGATCCCGAAAACGTAACCGCGCCGATCAGGATGCCGACGTAAGTTTCGATATCGTGGATGGTCAGCTCGATACCGCTGAAACCACTGCCGTGACCCATGAAGTTCGCATAACCCACTGCAACCGCTGCGAGACCGACCAGGCTGTGCAGTATCGCGACCAGCTCCGGCATCTGCGTCATTTGTACGCGACGCGCCAGAATGACACCGACCGTGCCACCAATCAGTAGTGCAACGATCAACTTGTCGTAATTGGCATAAACGTCTTCGCTAAACACCGTCGCCAAAAGCGCGATGGTCATACCGACAATGCCGTACCAGTTGCCACGCCTGGCGGTTTCCTGATTGGACAGGCCACCCAGCGCGAGGATAAACAAAATCGTCGCAATGATGTACGACACGTTAACCATACCTTCATTCATCATCACGCCCTCACTTCCGGAACATTTCGAGCATGCGGCGCGTAACGGCGAAGCCGCCCGCGATATTGATTGCTGTTATGCCAACAGTCACCACCGCGATCCACATCAGGAGTTTGTCAGGCGCACTTATCTGCAGCAGCGCGCCAATGATGATGATGCTGGAGATGGCGTTAGTTACGCTCATTAGTGGCGTATGCAGTGCCGGCGATACATTCCAGATCACCATGTAGCCAACGAAACATGCGAGCACAAAAACCGTGAAGTGATCCATGAACGAATCCGGCGCAACCGATCCCAGTCCAAGCAACGCCAGGCCTCCGGCGATCATGCCAATGACAGGACCCCAGACCGACGGCGGTTTTTCCTCGCGTTTCGGGATCGCCGTTGGCGAGACCTTTTTCGGCGCGGCCGACAATTTCGGTGCAGGTGGCGGCCAGGTGGTCGTACCGCCTTTGCAGATCGTCGCACCGCGAATAACCTCGTCCTCCATATTGACGTTGATCATGCCGTCTTTTTCCGGCGTGAGATCCGTCAGCAGGTGACGTAAGTTAGTTGCGTACAACTGGCTGGACTGCGCGGCCAGGCGGCTGGGCAGGTCTGTATAACCAATGATGGATACGCCGTTTGTTTTGACGATCTGGTCGGCAACAGTCAGTTCGCAGTTGCCTCCCTGCTCAGCGGCGAGATCGACGATGACGCTGCCGTCCTTCATCGACCGAACCATGTCGCCGGTGATGAGCTTCGGCGCCGGTTTGCCGGGAATCAGGGCCGTCGTAATAATGATGTCGACTTCTTTGGCCTGTTCCGCAAACAGGGCCATCTCCGCCTTGATGAACTCGGCGCTCATCGTCTTGGCATAACCGCCTTCGCCAGCTCCGTCTTCGTTATCTTCGAATTCGAGCATGAGAAACTCGGCGTCCATGCTCTCGACCTGCTCTTTGACTTCGGGGCGAGTATCGAAAGCGCGCACGATCGCGCCCATGCTTTTCGCAGCGCCGATCGCCGCCAGTCCGGCTACGCCTGCGCCAATAACCATGACTTTCGCAGGCGGAACCTTGCCGGCGGCCGTAATCTGTCCGGTAAAAAAGCGGCCGAAATGCTGCGCCGCCTCGACCACTGCCCGGTATCCGGCGATGTTCGCCATGGAACTCAGTGCATCCATTTTCTGTGCCCGCGAAATTCTCGGCACACTGTCCATGGCCATGGCGGTTACGCCGCTTTTGGTCAGCTGTTTCAGGAGTTCGGGATTCTGCGCCGGCCAAAGAAAACTGATTAGCGTCTGGTCGGAACGCAGCCTGCCGGCCTCACCGCCTTCGGGCGCTCGGACTTTGAGGATAATGTCCGATCGAGACCAGATGTCCTCGGCTTTGGCCGCTATCGTGCAGCCGGCACCTTCGTAAGCCTTATCGGAATAGTTTGCAGTCGCACCAGCACCGCTCTCTACAGCGACATCAAAACCCAGCTTGATGAGTTCTTTGGCGACATCCGGAGTCGTCGCGACGCGCTGTTCACCCGTGTGAATTTCCCTAGGTACACCAATTTTCATGCCTGCCCCTCCATTTGGACTGCGGCAGTTTAACGGAGGAGGTCTTGAGGCACAAAGCAATCCGCTTTCGGATTGTGCGTACTAGTCGGTCCCTGCTCTAGTCCCGCGGCGGCGGTCTCGGTCGATCTCGCATGCGATCACGGGCCCGTTGCCGTTGTTCGGGCGTCATATTCCTGTAGCGCTCACGCACCAACCGCCTGCGCTCATCGTTCATGTGCTTGTAACGGCGATAGTTTTCCCGGATTCGTCGTTGTTCTTCCGCGGGCAGGCTTCTGTAGATATCGTAGCGCTCGCGAATCAATTCACGGCGTTCGGCAGACAATTGGCCCCAATCAGAGAATCTCGCTCTCGCCGCCTTGCGCTCATCGTCCGTCATGCCAGCCCAATGATCAGCGCCACGTGCCAGTCGCTCCTGGCGTGCGGCCGGCAGGCTATCCCACTCGTCCTTGAACTTCGCCAGCACTTCCTGCTGCGATGTGTCGAGGCTGTTCCAGTCGAGTTCCTCGTCGGCATGGGCGTTCGTGCTAACGATCAGCAGCAACGCTGTTGCCACAGTGGCCATTGCAAGGGTGGCTTTATGTTTCATCTTCTGCCTCCGTCGATTCTTCGCTTTTCGGCGCGGGATCGCTCCGCCTGTCTGTTCTGGCCACTTCCTTTTCATCAAGCAGCAGCCAGTCTTCATCCGATGTTTCCCACATTCCCAGGTACTCCAGAAACTCCATCTCCGGCAATGTCTCTTCAGGCTCCGGCTCCGCGGTCGCACTCATCGACGTGCAGAGCGCAACACCGCAGAGAAGCATCTGCAGCCTGCTGTTAACCAAGATCTCCGTCACCGTCCAGTTCCAGTGCATCGAGCCAGCTGTAAAACTCGAGATCCTCAAGCATTTCGATGCTCTCCTCACCCAGGAGAATTTCGAGGTCGCTTGCGGGCGCGGAGATGACATCGATATCACCAGGGCCACGCAAGGCAAATACCGCAATCAATACCGCCGCTGCCGCACCGGTAGCCGGCATCCAGTGCATCCATGTGTAATTTGGCCGCGCGACCTCGGCGAGCGCCGCCTGCCGGCCCCTGTTCAGGCGTGACAGTGTCGTCGCATCAAGCTTGTCAACCGAGGCGTCGAACGCCTCTTTTGCCTGTTGCACCAGTTGTTCGTCAGTTCTGTTCATTGCCAGTGTTCTCCCAGCCTGTCGCGGAGCGTATGTATCGCCCGCGAATAATGTGTCTTGACGCTGCCTTCGCTGCAACCCATTGCAATCGCGGTACCGGCGACGTCGAGACCTTCAAACGTTCTGAGCATGAATGCCTCTCGCTGCCGCCGCGGCAATTCATGCACCGCTAACTCTATATCCTGCATGGCTTCCGAGTTCTGCAGGTTTTCATCCGGCGTACGACCCATCGGATCGGGCGCCGATTCGACAACATCATAGTCATTGTCGTCCGGTTGGGCTTTTCGAAACCAGACCATGACCCTGTTTTTGACCGCCCGGCGACGATGCCAATCTCGCACACCGTTTTGCAGGATTCGATAAAAAAGCGGCGTCCACTCATCGCTGTTGCGAGTACCGTAGTTGCGCGCGAGCTTGATCATGGCGTCCTGCACCAGGTCCAGCGCCTCGTCCCGGTCGCGCACGGCGATCTCGGCGATCCGCAAAGCGCGTCTCTCCACCTCCGCCAGGAATTGGTTGAGTTGCCGTTCCTGTTGCAGTGTCCGCGCTCCTTCAGGTGTTGCCGTGCACGATACCGCAAAAACTGCTGCTTCAGCGGTCATATCCCTTGACTCCGCCCCGTAGTGATCTAAGTTGTCTGTCCTGTTTAACGCCCGAGCCCGTCCGGAGTTGACAGCACCCGGCCTGAAAACTCGAGGATTATGTCAAAAGCGTGAGCAAGCACCCCATACTCAAGGTAGCTGTCAACGTACCGCTGTCGCGGGAATTTGACTATCTGGCACCGGCGCACGGCGCCGTCCCAACGGCCGGGCAGCGCGTATCGGTTCCCTTCGGACGGCGCCAGCAGGTCGGCATGGTGACCGGGCACGCCTCGGCGTCCGACGTTCCGGCCGCCAAACTGAAAGCCTGCGTTGAGGTTCTGGATCGTGACGTGCTGTTGTCCGAGGCCGATCTGTGGCTGATCCGCTTCGTCAGCGATTACTACCATCATCCCATTGGCGAGGTCGTTGCGGCGGCCCTGCCTGGCTTGCTCAGGCTCGGCAAACCTTTGCACCCGAGTATCGAAAAAGTCGCCGCGACCGAGCTTGGCGCGAGCGCTGATTTGCCTGCCCTGGAAAAGCGGGCGCCAAAACAGGCGCTGCTGCTTGAGGCCCTGCTCGACGCAGGCGATGACGGGCTTGACGCCGAGCTTGCGACCGAAATGCTGCCGCAGTGGCGCAGGGCGGCGAAGGGCCTGGTCGAGAAAGGCCTGATTCGATTCTTCGAAACCCTGGGCGATGAGTTCGTCGATGAACTCGCGTCCAGCAGGGTACCCGGGCCCGAACTAAACCAGGATCAACAGAGCGCCCTGTCCACCTTGCGATCGAGTGACCACTATGGCGTCTACCTGCTGGACGGCGTTACAGGCAGCGGCAAGACGGAAGTCTATTTGCAACGCGTCGATGACGTATTGCGCGCGGGCAAACAAGCACTCTTGCTGGTGCCGGAAATCGGCCTGACCCCGCAGCTGGTCAGCCGCCTGCGCGATCGACTTGGCGTCGAGCCGGCTCTTTTGCATTCCGGGCTGTCGGACTCGGCACGGCTCGCCGCCTGGCGGGCAGCCCGATCCGGGGCGGCAAAACTGCTCGTCGGGACACGCTCCTCCATTTTCACTCCTTTAAAGCAACCCGGTCTCATCATTGTCGACGAGGAACACGATCCCTCGTTTAAACAACAGGAGGGCTTGCGCTATTCGGCCCGCGATCTCGCTATCGTCAGGGCCCGGCAGCTGGATATTCCAGTCATTCTGGGCAGCGCCACGCCGACCCTCGAGGTATTGCAGCATTGTCGCAACGGCGCTTATCAGCGAATTGTCCTCCCGGCGCGGGCGGGTGGTGCCAGGGCGCCGTCGATACGGCTCGTCGATACGCTGCGCGCACCCGCGACGGACGGAATCAGCGAGCCGCTGGCCGAATCGATCCAGGGGCACCTGGCCGATGGGGGCCAGGTTCTGATGTTCCTGAACCGCCGCGGATTTGCGCCGACCCTGATCTGCAGCAGCTGTGGACACATCGCGGGTTGCGAGCGCTGCGATTCGCGGTTGACCGTCCACGCGGCTCGTCAGCAACTTCGCTGCCATCACTGCGGGGCTTCTCGCCCCCTTCCGGAAAATTGCGGTGAGTGCGGCGAGACCGTCCGGCCGCTGGGTGAAGGCACCGAAAGGCTTGAAGACTCCCTGCAAAAGCGCTTTCCCCGCGCCGTGATCAGCCGCATTGACAGCGACAGCACGCAAAAGAAGGGCGCCATGGCCGAGGCGCTGGAGAATGCGGCGTCGGGCCAGGCCGACATCCTGGTCGGTACGCAGATGCTTTCCAAGGGACATCACTTTCCGAATCTGACGCTGGTCGGCGTCGTCAATGCTGACCAGGGCCTGTTCGGCACGGATTTTCGCAGTAGCGAGCGACTTGCACAGGCCATCATCCAGGTGGCCGGACGTGCCGGGCGCGAGAACCGGCCCGGCGAAGTTCTTATACAAACGGCCTACCCGGCGAATCCGTTCTGGGAAGCCCTGATCAAGGGTGGCTATCGGCAAATCGCCGAGACCGCGCTCAGCGAACGGGAGTTGACGCACTGGCCGCCGTTTACTCGCCTCGCGCTGCTGCGCTCTGCGGCGCCCCGCAAGGCGGATGCGCATCGTTTCCTGCTGGTGGCAAGGCAATACCTGGCCTCGAAGTCGGTCGACACGCTGCGGGTGCTCGGCCCCGTCGATGCGCCGATGGCCCGCAAAGCCGGCCTTTACCGCGCTCAGCTGCTGCTGCAGAGCAGCGATCGCGCGAACCTGCATCGTGTGCTCCGTGAGCTGCGCCCCGTTTTCGAGAACGATCCCGCGGCTCGCAAGGTACGCTGGTCCATCGACGTCGATCCGATCGAACTTTTTTAGTGCTGGACCGCGACGGACCTATACAGCTACTCATAACCCGGTAGAATTGCCGGCTCTTCGAAACAGACCCGACCGCCAAATGAAGCTCATCGTCACCAATCTAATTAATGAGGCACTGAAGAAGGTGCCCGGCCTGCGGCCCGCCGCAGCCGACCTTGACATTGATATCGAGAGCTCGGTCGAACGCACGCGCGACCCCAGCCACGGTGACTTTGCCAGCAATATTGCGATGCGCCTCGCGAAGCCCGCGAAGATGAAGCCACGTGACATCGCAGACAGCATCATCACCGCGATGGGCGACAACCCGCTGGTGGCCAAAGTCGAGATCGCCGGTCCCGGATTCATCAATTTCCATTTGAGTGCGGCTGCTTTTCACGGCGAACTGCAGTCCATCCTGGACGCCGGCGATTGCTACGGCTTGCTCGCGAAAAAAGACGCTCCGAGGATATTGCTCGAATTCGTATCGGCAAACCCGACCGGCCCCCTGCACGTCGGCCATGGCCGCCACGCGGCTTTTGGTGCGACCGTCGGTAACCTGCTCGTGGCGGCGGGCTACCCGGTACACCGCGAGTACTACGTCAATGACGCCGGACGTCAAATGGACATACTCGGTGCAAGTGTCTGGTTACGGTGGCTCGAAGCCAATGACATCGTCGTGCCGTTTCCGAGCGGCGGCTATCGCGGCGACTACATTCGCGATATTGCCAGCGAAATCGAAACGGCATCGCTCACGCCGCCTGCCGCCAGCGACGTACTTGCCGGCTTACCCGCCGATGCGCCGGTGGGCGACAAGGAAGAATACGTTGAGGCCATCATCGAAAAAGCAAAGTTATTGCAAGGCGAAGGCGGATTCGATCACATCAGGCAGCAATCACTTGAGTCGATCCGGGCTGACATCGAGGATGACCTGGCCGAGTTCGGAGTCACGTTCGACACCTGGTACTCGGAGCAAAGCCTCACAAAAACGGGTCGCATCGATGACGCGCTCGGTGTACTCGAGTCGCGCGGCATACTCTACAAGAAAGACGGCGCGACCTGGTTTCCGGCGACAAAATTTGGCGATGAAAAAGATCGTGTCGTCATTCGCGAAAATGGCGTCAAGACCTACTTCGCTTCGGACATCGCTTATCACTTCGATAAACGCGAACGCGGATTTGATTACCTTATCGACATACTCGGTGCGGACCACCACGGCTATATAACGCGCGTACGCGCGGGCCTGCAGGCCATGGGTTACGACGGTGACAGCCTCGAGGTGAACCTGGTCCAGTTCGTGACCCTCTATCGGGGCGGCAAGAAAATGCAGATGTCGACCCGCTCAGGGGAATTCGACACGCTGCGCCAGTTACGCGCCGAAGTTGGCAATGACGCAGCGCGCTTCTATTACGTGATGCGCTCCAACGATCAGCACCTCGATTTCGATCTGGACGTTGCTACCACTCAGTCCAACGACAATCCTGTGTTCTATATTCAGTACGCACACGCGAGAATCTCCCGCGTTTTCCAAAAAGCCGATGAGTCCGGGATGGGCTGGAACGAAGAAAATGGCCGCGCCAATCTTGCAGTGTTGACGACAGACCAGGAAAAGGCGCTGTTATCGGCACTGAGTCGTTACCCGGAAGTCATCGAGCTGGCCGCGAAGAACCGTGCACCGCAAACACTCGTCCATTACCTGCGCGACCTGGTCAGTGATTTTCACTCCAGCTACAACGCACACAAGGTTTTGGTCGATGATGCAAACCTGCGCGATGCGCGACTCGCCCTGTATAAAGCCGTGAAAACGGTTGTCGCTAATGGTCTTTCCATCATCGGCGTATCCGCACCAGAAGAAATGTAATGGCAAAACGCAGAACCCGGCGCTCGAGCCGCAGCAACCAGCATAAAAACTACCCGGGCTGGGTGTGGATGACCTTCGGCCTTGCTATCGGCTTGTCCGTAGCGTTCGCCGTGCACGTTAAAAACCGCAAGCCGGTCACGGCCGTTGCGAAGGTTGAGCAGGAAGCGCCCGCTGCAAAGAGTGCGATCGATAACAACAGCGGTACAGCGGCCGGCGCCGTTGCGAAGTCCGAGCCTTCGGCCGAGGACACACCAAAAGAACGTTTCGAGTTCTACAAGATGCTGCCGGCGTTTGAAATGGTGATCTCCGATGAAGAGCCAGGCGGCAATGGTGACGGCGAGCCAAAAGCTATCGAAGAGCCCGGCGTTTACATGCTGCAGGCGGGATCCTTCTCCACCTATAACGACGCGAACCGACGTATTGCGGAACTTGCGTTGCAGGGAATTGAATCGCGGGTACAGCGCGCTCGCGTCAACAATCGTGACTATTACCGTGTTTACATCGGACCGATTGACGACCTCGATGAATTGAACATGACGAGAAGCCGATTACGGGCAGCGAAGATTGACGTCATGCGTATCCGCCTTGGCGACTAGTCTCACGCGTCTGTCGGTACTACTGGTCCTGCTGATCTCGGCAGCCTGCACCACAGCACCGGAAGTTTCGCCGCAACCACCGCCGGCGCCGCCCGCTGAGGTAGTTGCACCTCCGGTAGAAGCTTCACTTCCTCCGGAACCACCGCCGTTGCCCGACAAATCGGTTCTTCGCGTCACCATTGCATCGGTGGGCGACATGATGATTGGCACCGACTACCCTGCCAATCACTTGCCGGACGACGACGGTGTCGGCTTTCTGGCGGGCGTTGCTCCTGTGATTACGGCGGCCGACATCGCCTTCGGTAATCTCGAGGGTGTACTCATGGACGGTGGCGAGCCCGCGAAGAAATGCAGCAACCCGGCGGCTTGCTACCTGTTTCGTTCACCCACCCGCTACGCAGAACATTTTCGCGCTGCCGGATTTGACGTCTTAAGTCTCGCGAACAACCACGCACGTGACTTCGGCGAAGAAGGCCGCAGCAGCAGCATGGATGCGCTCTCCCGGAGTGGCATCGCCCATTCGGGTCGCGAAGGCACGATGGCCACTCTCACGCATGGCGATATTTCCATCGCCGTCCTTGCTTATGCCGTCACCAGGAACTCAAACATGATGCTGGATTACCCGTTGGCGTTCGAGACGATCGCCGCACATGCGGAACAGCACGACATCGTGCTGATTTCCTTTCATGGTGGCGCCGAAGGCGCTGACGTTACGCATGTGCCGTTCGCCGAGGAGGAGTACTACGGCGAACCCCGTGGCGATGTTGTCTGGTTCGCGCGTGGCGCAGTCGATGCCGGCGCGGACCTTGTCATCGGACACGGACCGCACGTCGTTCGCGGTATGGAACGTTACAAAGATCGCTTGATCGCCTACAGCCTGGGCAACTTCGCAACCTACTACGGGATCAGCGTTGCCGGGCTCAAAGGGATTGCACCAATATTGACGGTGACCCTCGATGGAGAAGGCGTATTTGTCGACGGTCAGATCACATCGACCGTACAGCTGCGTCCTGGCGGACCCGTGATCGACCCTGCGCAAAAAGCGCTGAACCTGATGCGGAGCCTGAGCCAGGAAGACTTCGGCGAATCCGGACTGAGTTTCCTGCCGGACGGCAAATTACTACCGGCTGCGCGCACGGCCGTTGCCGTGCACGAAGGGCCTGATAACAAGCCCTAGTCGTCGCTCCCGATCGACTTGAAGTCCACGCCTAGCGAACGCAACTTTCGGTAGAGGTGCGTGCGTTCCATTCCGACCCGTTTCGCAAGCTGCCCCACTTTGCCGTCGCACAACACGAGCTGTTGCTGCAGGTAGGAACGTTCGAAATGTTCGCGTGCTTCGCGTAATGGCAGTGCCAGCAAATCCTGTTTCACGAGCGACTCCCCTATCGGCGCAACGGCACTGATTTCCGCTTCCACTTCATCAAGCGAGATGTCGTCACTGCTTCCGGATAACAACATGCGGCGAACGAGGTGTTTCAACTCCCGCACGTTATCCGGCCACGGGTAATTGCGCAGCCGATTCTGTGCTGCAACGCTGAAGCGGCGGAATGTCAGCTGCTCTGCGTCGACAAGTTTATCGACGTAGTAGGACAACAGTTCCGGCACGTCCTCGGAATATTCTCGAAGTGCCGGTATACGCATACTGAGCACACTTAATGTGGCAACGAGATCACGACGCAAGCGGCCGGCCTCTATGAGCGCTTCGTAGTCTGTGCCAACCGTCGCAACGATTCTTGCATCGAGCTTTACCGCCGTGGTGCCGCCAATACGCGCGAAACGACCGTCTTCAATAGCGCCAAGAAGTATCTTCTGAGCCGTGGGACTGAGATCGCTTAACTCATCGACAACCAAGGTACCGCCCGACGCTCTTTCAAAAATGCCTGCTGTTACTTCGCCGCCGTCTTCACGGCCAAGCAATTGCTCCTCAACATTCGCTTCGGAAACCGAAGCAGCGGTGAGCGAGGTCAAGGGTTCATCCGCACGCGGGCTCAAGGCGTGCATATATCGCGCAAAGGAACCACGGCCACTGCCGGGCTCGCCAATGATAAGCACCGAACCATCATGACGCGCATACTGCTGAACACGTTCGCGCAGCGCTTTCATAGCCACGCTGCGACCGACCGGCGCAAGCAGTGATGGCAGCGAACTGCTTGCCGTCCGCGACTGCCGGCCTGCCGATTCCAGCGCGGACTCTACCGTGCGCAACAATTTTGCAAGAGAAAGCGGCTTTTCGACAAAATCGAAAGCACCAAGCCTGGTTGCTTCAACCGCTGTATCGACGGTGCCGTGGCCCGACATCATCACCACCGGGCAATTAAGATCACCGCCATCCGACCACTCGCGAAGCAAGGTAATACCGTCTGTTTCCGGCATCCAGATATCCAGCAGGATGAGGTCAAACTTCTGCTTTGATCGCGCCAGTCTCGCCTGTGCTGCGCCCGAGGCAACCGATACTTCGTAACCCTCGTCGGTCAGAATATCCTGGATCGACCCGCAGATATCTGCCTCGTCGTCAACCACCAATACGTGAGCATTACTCATGCTTTTTCTCTCCTTTTGTCGGCGCGTCCCGATCCTCTGGCAATCATTTTTTCCCTGGCTTCTTCGCTCATCGGCAGCCGTATGCTGATCATCGCGCCGCCTTCCGTACGGTTACTTGCACGGATGGTGCCAACGTGCTCTTCGACCAGCTTCTTCACGATCGCTAGGCCGAGGCCCGTACCCTTCGGTTTCGTCGTTACGTACGGATCAAACACCTGGTTGATGCTACCGGTCTCGAATCCGGGGCCATTGTCGAGAACACGGATTTGCGCGACCTCAATTTCATTGACCTCGGCTGCCGCAATTTGCACATCGATGCGGCCAAGCTTGGTTCCCTCGAGGGCCTCGACTGCGTTGCGAATCAGGTTGTGAAGTATTTGCCGCACCCGCCCCATGTCACCTTCGACCAGCGGCATTGTCGGATCTGATGTCAGAACAATTTCAACGTCACTCTCCTGGGCCCGATACAAATCGACAATCTCGTGCGCCAGTTTGTCGAGATCGAAGCGACTGAAATCCATGTCAGGCGCGCGAGCATAGTCGCTGAATGCATTGACCATTTCTTTCATGGCTTCGACCTGCTGCACGATCGTGTGCGTTGCACGATCGAGAATCTGTGCTTCTTCTTCGTTCATCGTGCCAAGATACTTGCGACGCATGCGTTCCGCAGAAAGCTGGATCGGAGTCAGCGGGTTCTTGATTTCGTGCGCCAGGCGGCGAGCCACTTCGCCCCAGGCGGCGTCGCGTTGCGCCTGTAACAACGCCGTGATGTCGTCGAAGACGATGACGTAACCGGCGGCATTGTCCTCATCTCCCGGCAAGGTAGTGCAGGCGCAGGTTAGTACTCGCCGACCAACCTCACCACGCAGGACAATTTGTTCGCGCCACTCTGTTTCTCCCGCATCCAGATGCACACACGCGACATCGACGAACTGCCCGAGCAAGGAATTGTCCTTCGCAACTTCCCGTAGTAACTCGCCAGTGCGACTTTCAAGGTTCACACCGAGGATCGAACCGGATGCCTGGTTTGCCGTGCGGATCCTGAGATCTGACTCCAGTGCCAATACACCGGTAGACAGGCGAGCAAGGATGACTTCGAGGTTGGTGCGTTCAGCCTCGACAAGTGCCTGGCTTAGCGTCGCTTCCCGCCGCGCGCTCGCCAGGCGTTGTGTCATATCGTTGAAGGAGCTGATCAGGAAGCCAATTTCGTCACGTGACGGCGTCGGCAAACGTGTGTCGAAGTCACCCATCGCCACGGCCCGAGTCCCCGCAACAAGGTCCTGGATCGGCGCCACGAGTCGCCTTGACAGGACGAAGGCGCCATAGATCGCCGCCAACAAGCTGAGCAACAACACAAAGCCCAGGGTCAACGTCAGCAGGTCCTTGAGGTCCTCACGGAAAAAGACCAGTTGCTGATACTCGGAGTAGGAGTTTTCAACGCTGTCGATCATTCTGCCAAGCCGTTCATCGAGCGGGAAGCGCGCCTGCACCATCCGCGGCTCCCTCACACGATTACCGCGGTAGGTGAAGGCCACCGCGGTGCGGATTTCCGAACGACCGTCACCCAGGGGTTCCAGACTGACGAATGGACGGTCCTGCTGCATCAGCAAGGACACTTCCTCCGATAGCGGTTTTGGTAAAGAAGTCGCCGCGGAATCCGAACTTGTCGCAAGGATCCGGTTGTTATCGCCATACAGCGTCATCTCGCTGGCGCCGCTCTCGCGACGCATCATGCTGAGCTCAAACACCAGCTGGCGATCTGCGGTCATGGACAGTTTTTGTGCCGCTTGCGTGGTAGCGACAAGGTTTTGTCGCTTGCGGATTTCTATTGCTGCACGGCTCAGGCGCAATGCATTGTCGAGACCTTCTTCGACCTGCACGTTAAACCAGCTATCGATGCCACGATTGATGAACTGAATCGAAAAGTAGAACACGACGATCAACGGTAACACCGCCAGACCGACGAACATTCCCACCATTCTCGCTTTGAGTTTTGCGCCGGGAACATTTTCTCGGTAGTCCAGCAGCAGCCGCCAGAGGTTGCCGATAAGTATGAGCAAGAGAAGAATGCCGCCCGCGATGTTGATCGCCAGGATGACGTCCTGCAGGCGATCGAAGTCGTCTGATCGCTGCACGGTCCTGGTCAACAGGAAAAGCGCTGCCAGCACGAGCGCGACGCCGGCCACGCCCATTACGGTGAAGAATATTCGCTTTAGTGTTCTAACGACCATTCGAACCATTCGCTTTGTAGCTGCCACTGTCCGCGCCAGAAGAACAGCAGGCGCAGCGTTGCCGGGTATTGCTGCGTATTGAGCATTGCACGCAGACGCAGCCGATACGGCCGGTCCGGAAGTAGCAATGCGTCGTCGATTACGGGCAATCCCTGGACGCGACCCAGACTGTTCAGCGCTGAATAAAGTGTTGCGAAGGTATCCTGGTTTCCACTGTTGAGATTCCGGACGATGTATCGCTGGCTGAGAGGCCGATATTCGAGCTCATAGCGAATGGCGAGTTCGGCATCGACGGAGTCAACGAGGTATTTTTTCACGCGAATGACCTGCACCTGCATTTCGATGGTCAGGGTCACGCCGCTTTCCAGCGCCGCCAGCGCCTCGCTGCTGAGTACGAGCTGCAGCCTCGCATCCAGTGTGAGCACACCGTTGATCAGCTCGGTCGATGCCGACCGGACTTCGAAGTAACCCTCACGCTCGATATCCTCCTCTGCAAGGCCGGTGCCAAGCACAAGCAGGGCCAGAAGCGTCAAGGCGAGGCGTCGCGACAGGTTCATTCGTTCAATCATGGTTGGCGGGAACATCAGTTTTTTCAGGAAACCTTCACTTTTTGTAAGGCGGCGTAGTAAAAGCCATCGAGCCCCTCGGATCCTGGCAGAATCTGGTACCCGCACGCCTTCCTCCGCATTAGATCGCGGATGTTGTTATTTGGCAACACATCGTTTTCCAGGGCGTCGCCATGCGTCTTCAGGAAGTGTCCCGTCACCTCGTCATTTTCCTTGGCAATCACTGAGCACGTTGCGTACAGCAAACAGCCTCCGGGAAGCAGCAGGGGCCAGAGCGCCTCGAGTAGCTTCGCTTGCAAGGCGGCCAGGCCGGCCAGATCGCTCTCCCGTCGCAATAATTTGATGTCCGGGTGGCGCCGAATGACGCCGGACGCCGAACACGGGGCATCCAGTAATATGCCGTCGAAAGGATGTCCGTCCCACCACTCCTCAGGTTTCGATGCATCGGCGGCGATTAAGGTTGCATCGCGGCCGATGCGTGCCAGGTTTTCCGTAATACTCACGAGCCGCGCCTCGTCGTTGTCCACCGCGAACAATTCAAGCCCGTCGCCACCTGCCTCCAGCAAATGACCGCTCTTGCCACCGGGCGCGGCGCAAGCATCCAGCACGCGCAGGGGTTTGCCGTTGTCACGGGCAGGAAGCGACCTGAGCAACCAGCGGGCGGCAAGCTGTGCCGCCCCGTCCTGAACCGATGCATCGCCGGCTTCAAAACCTGGCAACTCATTCACCGGGTGCGCTTTTGCCAGCCGGACGGCATCCGGAATGCCCGGAATGGTGTCGGCGTCTATACCCAGCGCGGCGAGCCGATCGCAGTACTCACGCGCAGAATTCTTCGCGGCGTTCGCTCGCAACCACATCGGCGCGCGTTCATTGTTTGCCGTCAGGATGGCCCGCCAGTCGGCCGGCCAGTCCTTTCGCACACGCTGGATGAGCCAGCCAGGATGATTCCACTCTGACATTTCGTCTGTCGGCGCAGTTGCTGCCATGTTGTCGCGGCTGAAGCGACGCAGACAGGCGTTGACGAGGCCGGCCATTTTCGGGCGCTTTAAGACCCGGGTCGCTTCCACGGTTTCCGAGACGACTGCATGGTCGGGAATTCGCATTTCGACGATCTGGTAGAGCCCGATCGCCAGCAATGCGTTGACGACGCGATCGCGCTTTCGCACCGGCTTCTCAATGAGCTGGTCTATCCAGCTTTGCAGTCGCCAGTGATGCCGAAGGCTTCCGTAGCACAGCATGCGCAACAGGGCTCGATCCCCCGCCGCCACGCGCGGCTCATTCTTTGCGATCGCCGTATCCAGCGACTGGCCGCCGGATACAACGGCGTCCAGTACTTCGGCGGCGACCGCCCTGACCTTCGCGCCATCGGAGCTCATCAGTGTTTGTCGGTCGGCAATTCGAGGGGCAAATTGATCTGCGATACGAATTCGTGTGGCGGAACGCGACGTTTGCCAGGCAACTGCAGCGATTCAAGCTGCAGGCCACCGCGGCCACAGGCAACGACGATGCCTTCGCCATCGTATTGCACAACACGTCCAGGCTGTTCATCGACGTCCGGAATTACCGCCGCCTGCCACACCTTGACCCGCACATCGTCAGCGGCGAAAAAAAATGCGCCCGGCACAGGATTGTAGGCCCGCACCCTGCGCTGCAAATCCGCCGCAGGCTGCGACCAGTCCAGCTCGGCATCCTGTTTGCTGATCTTCCCTGCGTAGCAGGCCCGCGACTCATCCTGGGCGACCGCGACGATATTGCCGTCGAGTATCCCGGGAAGATCGGCAACGAGCAGCTGTCCACCAAGGACCGCCAGACGATCGTGCAATTCTCCGGCCGCCTCGGTCTCCCCGATTGCAATGGAACGAGTGGAGTAGACAGCGCCGCAATCAAGACCGGCCGTCATGCGCATGAGGCTGATCCCGGTCTCCCGGTCGTCGGCAAGTATCGCAGCTTGTATCGGTGCTGCTCCACGCCAACGCGGCAGCAAGGATGCGTGGACATTCAGGCAGCCGTGCGTGGGTATGTCGAGTACCTGTTGCGGCAGTATCAATCCGTAAGCGGCGACGACCACAAGATCCGGTCGCAGGGCTGCCAATTGGGCAGCAGTTTCCGGGTCGCGAAGCGTTTCCGGCTGCATGACGGTCAGGCCCTGTTCCAGCGCATACGATTTCACCGGGCTGGCCGAGAGACGTCGGCCGCGGCCCGCCGGCCTGTCGGGCTGGGTATACACCGCGACCACCTCGTAACCCGCATCGACGAGTGCACGTAGCGAAAACAAGGCGAACTCCGGGGTGCCGGCAAAAACAATGCGAGGTTTGATCAAGGATTTCCTTAAGCGACTTCGTCAGCCTGTAGTCGGCGCTCCTTCTCGAGCTTTTTGCGAATGCGGGTTCGTTTCGCCTCAGAGAGGTAGTCGACAAACAACTTGCCGTCGAGATGGTCTATTTCGTGCTGTATGCACACAGCCAGCAAACCGTGCACGTCGAGTTCAAGCTCGGCGCCGTCCCGGTCCAGGTAGCGAACCCTGATGTGCTCGGCACGCTCCACTTCCTCGTAGAAACCCGGAACCGACAGACAGCCCTCGTCCGTGACGGTCACGCCATCCTTTTCCAGGATTTCCGGATTGATCAATACGTGTGGAGCGTCTTTGTCCGCCGACACATCGGCGACCAGCAGGCGCTTGTGATAGTCGACCTGGGTAGCGGCAAGACCAATCCCGGGCGCCGCGTACATGGTCTCAAACATATCGTCGATCAACGCACGCAAATCGTCGTTGACCTCGTCGACAGGGATCGCTTTCGTCCGCAGACGAGGATCGGGGAATTCAAGTATCTTCAGTTTTGGCATAATTTGAACATAAGCCAGTTGGCTACTATTGGGTCAAAATCAAGCTGTTGAAACATAAGCAGACGAACATTATTTCGCGTGGTCTGCCCAAAATGCGACCTAAATGTTTGACTTTATTGAATAAGATGTCAGACAA